>CALJSB010000133.1 GCA_937976305.1 uncultured Acidimicrobiales bacterium | reverse complement strand
AAGAGGTCGATGCGTCGCTCGACCAAGCCGGGTTCGACGTTGTCGACCTTCGAGACGCCCCAGATCGCCCCGGGCTCGAGTTCGTCTACATCGCTCGCCGCCGCCCCTGAACCCGGAATTGGCAGATTCCTGCACGGACGTCGCGCGGTTTTCCTGCCAGTTTCGACGGAGCCCGTGTCCTTGCCGCGAACTGGCACGGTTTTGCACGGACGTCGCGCGGTTTTCCTGCCAGTTCGGTGGTGGGGTTGGGGGAGAGCGGGGTTAGGACTTGGCTTCAGCTTCGGCCAGGCGGGCGTTCTTCTTTGCCTTGGCGATCCGGGCACGCTCGGTGACGTCGAGCTGCACCTTGCGGAGGCGGACGTTGTCGGGGGTCACCTCAACACATTCGTCTTCGGAGATGAACTCGAGGGCCTGCTCGAGCGACAGCACCTTCGGCGGCGTGAGCTTGACGGTCTGATCAGCGGCAGCGGCTCGGTGGTTGGTGAGCTGCTTCTCTTTGCAGACGTTGACGTCCATGTCGTCGGCCCGACTGTTTTCGCCGACGATCATGCCGGTGTACACCTCGTTGGTCGGTGCCACCATCATCTGGGCCCGCTCTTGCAGGCCGATGAGTGCGTAAGCCGTGACGGGGCCATTGCGATCAGCAACGAGTGAACCGGTCGGGCGGGTACGCAGCTCGCCGAACCACGGCTCCATGTCTTCGAAGGTGTGGTTGAGCACGCCGGTGCCACGCGTCTCGGTGAGGAACTCGGTGCGGAAGCCGATGAGGCCGCGAGAGGGCACGAGGTAGTCGAGGCGAACCCAGCCGGTGCCGTGGTTCACCATGTTCTCCATGCGGCCCTTGCGCGAAGCGAGCAGCTGGGTGACGGCACCGAGGTGATCCTCGGGTACGTCGATCGTGACCCGCTCGACGGGCTCGTGCACCTTGCCGTCGATCTCTCGTGTCACCACCTGTGGCTTGCCGATGGTGAGCTCGAAGCCCTCTCGTCGCATCTGCTCAACCAGCACGGCGAGCTGCAGCTCGCCGCGGGCCTGCACATCCCAGGTGTCTGGTCGCTCGGTTGGCAGCACTCGCAGGCTCATGTTGCCGACGAGTTCGCGATCGAGGCGATCCTTCACCATGCGGGCGGTCAGCTTGTCGCCGTCCTTGCCCGCGAGCGGTGAGGAGTTGACGCCGATGGTCATCGAGAGCGCAGGCTCATCAACATCGATGACGGGCATCGGCTTTGGATCTTCGGGATCGACGAGCGTCTCGCCGATCAGGATGTCTTCGATGCCGGCAACCGCGACGAGGTCGCCGGGGCCGGCTTCGTCGGTGGGCACGCGCTCGAGATGCTTCGTGAGGAAGAGCTCGGCGAGCTTGACCCGCTCGACGGTGCCGTCCACCCGGCTCAATGCCAGCGACTGACCCTTCTTGAGCGTGCCATTCATGATGCGGCACAGCGCCAGACGGCCGAGGTAGGGGGAGGCGTCGAGGTTGGTGACCCAGGCCTGGAGGGCGTGGCCCTCTTCGTAGGACGGAGCCGGCATGTGCTCGACGAGCAACTTGAAGAGCGGTTCGAGGTCGGCACCGGGAGGGCCGCCGTCGTCGGGGTTCTCGAGCGAGGCCCAGCCCTCGCGGGCAGCGCAGTAGACGATCGGAAACTCGATCTGGTCGTCGCGAGCGTCGATGTCGAAGAACAGCTCGTAGACCTCGTCGACCACCTCGGAGATGCGGGCGTCTGGCCGGTCGATCTTGTTGATGACGAGCACGACGGGCAGGTCGCGGGCCAGTGCTTTGCGCAGCACGAACCGGGTCTGGGGGAGCGGACCCTCAGCGGCATCGACGAGCAGCACGACACCATCGACCATGGTGAGCGCTCGCTCGACCTCGCCACCGAAGTCGGCGTGGCCTGGGGTGTCGACGACGTTGATCGTGATGCCACCCCATTCGATCGAGGTGTTCTTGGCGAGAATGGTGATGCCCTTCTCGCGTTCGAGGTCGCCTGAATCCATGACCCGTTCCGCAACCTCTTCGTTGGTGCGGAAGGCGCCGGTTTGACGCAGCATGGCGTCGACAAGTGTCGTCTTGCCGTGGTCGACGTGAGCCACGATGGCGATATTGCGACGGTCTTCGCGAAGGGCAGGGGCCATGAGAGAGCTCGCTCCGTTAGTGACGCTCTTCGGGGGTGAGGACGCGCCGGGCATGAGTCTATGGGTACCTGTCGGCCCAACCGGCCAGGCCTGAAGTCACACCCTGCACGGGCGCTGCGCCACCCGCTGTGGCTTCGGCGTCCAGGCCCGCCCGAAGGGTGTCATCAGCGAGGCGCTTTACGACACCGATTCGTCCGCCTACTTTTTGCCAATGCCTGCCATCGATACGCACAAACCGCACTCGATCAGCTGGGTCGACCTGGCTGCCGCAGATATCGACTCCGCCTCGAAGTTCTACGAAGGACTGTTCGGCTGGACCACCTTCAACGACGGAGAGACGCCCTACTCGATCTTCATGGTGGGCGATTCCGCCGTGGCTGGCGTCATGGAACTAAGCCCGGAGATGGGTGACATGCCGCCGGTGTGGTCGACCTATGTGAGCGTCGTCGACGCTGACGCAACGATCGCAGCCGTCACCAACGCCGGCGGTGCCGTCTTCCAGGAGCCGTTCGAGATTCCAGGTGGTGGCCGAATTGCGGTGATCGCGGACCCGGCCGGCGCCGCGATCTGTCTCTTCGAGGGCATGGCCGACAGTGGCATGAAGCTGATGGACGAGAACGGGGCGCCGTGTTGGTTCGATTGCGTGAGCCGCGACACCAAGGTCTCTGCCGCGTTCTATGCAGAGGTGTTCGGATGGACCTCCGAATACATGGAAGAGATGCAGTACACGGTCTTCATCAACGACGGCGAGTGGATCTGCGGCACCTACCAGATGCCCGACGAAGTGCCAGCCGAGGTGCCGTCGCACTGGATGGTCAACTTCGTTGTTCCCGACTGTGATGCCGCTGTCGCCTACGCCACCGAGAACGGCGGGTCGATGTGGATGCCGCCGATGGACACGCCCTTCGGTCGAGCCGCTGGCGTGGCTGATCCGTCGGGGGCGGCGCTCACCGTGATCGACCGTTCGACGGCCACCCAAGGCTGATCGACGCGGGCTCGGCCCCACGGCGCTGAGCTACAGTGCGCCATACATCGTTGGAGGGAACGACACTATGAAGAAGCTGAGCTCTGCCTTCGTGGCACTCGTGATGCTGGCCTCGGCCTGCGGCGGAAGCGATGACGATTCGGCGGAGATCTCCCAGATCGACGCCGACGTCGAAACGACACTTGCTGGTGAGGTCGCAACCACCGAAGCGACCGAAACGACGACGGCCGAGGTCGAAGATGTGGCTGCCGACGGCGACATCGACCTCTATTGCGCGTTCTGGGCCACGAGCGAGGCCGAAGGAGACGGCTTCTTCGAGTCGCCCGAGTCAGACATTCCGGCAAATGTCGAGCAGTACATCGTCGACCAGACCGGTTATCTCGACCAGGGGATCGAGGCCGCCCCTGACGAGATCAAGGCCGATCTCGAACTTCAGCGCGATGGCATCGTTCGTGTTGGCGAGATCCTCGAGAACAACGATTGGAGCCTTGCTGCTTCGATCGCCGAGTTGGCGACCGATCCGCTGGTCAACAGCCCGGAAGCTGATGAAGCCTCCGATCGCCTCGACGCCTTCAACGAAGCCAACTGCCAGGCATTCGCTCCCGCTGAGGAGGCTTCCGGCGATCCTTCTGACGACGAGAGCGCAGTTGACGGGGCTGATGATGGCGCCGCCACCGACCCGGCGACCGAGGTCGACGATGTGCCGGAGCCAACCGAAGAAGATCTGGCACTCGAAGAGGCTGAGCTGCTTGAGGGGTTGCTGCAGACTGATGCGGGCCGCGAAGCATTCATCGAACAGCTGACGGCCGGTTCTGATGTCACCGCTGAACAAGCCGGCTGTCTCGTCGACAACCTCAACGCCGACATGCTCGTGGCGATGAACGACCTCGACGACATCGATTCACCAGGAGCGCAGGCCTTCCTCCAGCTCCTCGAAACCTGCGACATCCCGCTCGAAGCGTTCCTCTAGGCGTTGGTTCGCAGGTAGAGCTCAAGGCTGTCGAGAAGCGTGGCCGTGATGATGCGCACCTGTTCATCTGAGTGGTCGCTACCGAGGGCACGAATGATGAGGTCGAATCCGGGAGCTTCCGGCGCGTCGTAGCGCCCGTCGTCGACATCGGCCTCGTGAATGATCTCGCCGATCTTCCACAGGATCGGATCGACGAGGTCGTAGGTGCGCAGAATGGTTTCGAACGTGATGTCGTCGCCGACGTGGGTCAGCTCGCAACCAACGAAGTCGAAGGCGGTTGCATCGTCGGGGACATCGTCGAGATCATCGACGTAGACAAACTCGGCCTCCGGGTCGACGAACTTGGTGATGAGCCACGCTGAGGCGGCCCGGTCGACGTGAATGCCCTTGCGGGTGGACCACCTCATGACGACAGCTCTGATGCGTCATCGGCAAGCTCGGACTTCTTGCCGGCCACCTGTGCCGCTCGTTCGGCGATCGCGGCCCGCGTTGGCTCTCGCTCAGAAGCATTTGAGTGGTCGCGCTTGTCGATGGCCCGCCAGGCCCGCCGCCACCGATCAATGGTGCGCTTGTTGGGTGAGGGGTCGGCCGCAACGTCGGCGAGCAGTGCTCGGTACTCCTCGTTTCTCGCTTCTTCCATTGATGCCATCAGCTGTTTGGTGTCACGCTTGGCCAGCGTCGTGGCGTTCCACACGATGGCTTCGCCGTCGGCCTCGATCACCTTGCCAGCCACCCACTGCAGCCGTTCGGTGTTGCGGGGTGAGGCCGGAAGGGCCACGAGACCGTCGCCGACTTTGGCGACGCCCAAGTCTCGAAGCTGGCGCCACACGGCAATGCGCGGCGTCGACGGCTCCCTCGGCACGCGGTAGCTGAGCAGAGCCCATTCGGTCTGAGGTTTGGAAACCACGGTTACAAGTGTATTGTATTTGAAGTGAGTAACCATGGTTACTCACTTCATGGGTAGCTGAGGGAGGAACTGATGGTCGTTGAAGTCCAAGGCGACCACGGTTCGAGCGGCGGCTGGCCCGGGACGGCGATACCGCGAGATGAGTGGGTTGCCGCCTGGGCCACTGTCGCTGCAAACAGCTTTGGCGGCCCGGCGGGCCAGATCGCCGTGATGCACGACGAGATCGTCGTTCGCCGCCGCTGGGTCGGGGAGCGGCGATTTCTCCACGCCTTGAACTACTGCATGCTGCTGCCAGGACCCGAAGCACAGCAGCTCGCCACCTACCTCGGATGGTTGCTGCGGGGCCCGGCGGGTGGATTGTTTGCCGGGGCACTGTTCATTCTCCCTGGCTTCGTCAGCATCATGGCGTTGAGCATCCTGTTTGCCGCCTACGGCGACGTCACCTGGGTGGCCGGCCTGTTCTTCGGCATCTCCGCCGCCGTCATCGCCATTGTGGCCAGCGCCGTGGTGCGGATTGGTCGTCGGGTCATCAAGAACCCGGTGATGCTGGCCATCGCCGTTTCGGCGTTTGTCGCGATCTTCTTCTTCGAACTGCCCTTTCCCCTCATCGTCGCCTGCGCTGCGGCCCTCGGCTTGCTCGGCGGTCGCCAACGTCCAGACATCTTCAACATCGTCACCGGGCACGACGAAGCTGATGCTGTCGACGACGAAGATGTGCTCGTCGGCGACCAAGACATCGACCTGGGCCGACCCTCGCTGGGTCGAGCAGCCAGGGTTCTCGGCGGTGGGTTGGCGCTGTGGTTCGGACCGATCGCCGTGCTTGCCATCGCCGCCGGAGGTACCTCAGTCTTCGTTGACGTCGCGTGGTTCTTCTCGTCCGCCGCGGTGCTCACCTTCGGTGGTGCCTACTCGGTGTTGGCCTACATCTCCGGCGAGGCCGTGAACTTTGGTTGGCTCGAGCCGGGCGAGATGACGTCGGGGTTGGGCATGGCCGAGACCACACCAGGTCCGCTCATCCAGGTCGTGCAGTTCGTCGGTTTCATGGGCCCGTATCGAGACCCGGGCAGCTTGTCGCCGTTGTCGGCCGGGGTCTTCGGAGCGGTTGTTGCCACCTGGGTCACGTTCATCCCCTCGTTCCTATGGATCTTCCTTGGCGCACCCTTCATCGAACATCTCCGGGGACGCACCTCGCTCACATCCGCCTTGTCAGCGGTGACCGCAGCCGTGGTCGGTGTGGTGCTCAACCTCGCCGTGTGGTTTGCGCTCTTTACCTTGTTTGACGTCGTCGACGAACGACGGCGGTACGGCGTCCTGCTCTACCAACCCGACGTGTCGACGCTCGACTGGGTGGCGCTCGCGATCGCCCTCGGTGCGGCGTTGGCGACCTTCGTGTGGAAGGTCAAGACGCTCAAGATCGTCGCCGTCGCTGCCGCCGTCGGCATTGTCGCCCAGTTCTTTCTCTGAGTTCGTAGACGAGCAATCCATCAACAACGGGAGTCACCGTGACAAGCGTCCTCTTTCTTTGTCCCCACAACGCCGCCAAGAGCGTCACCGCCGCCACCTACCTCGGCGGGCTCGCCGCCGATGCTGGTGTCGATATCACCATCGACACCGCTGGTACCGACCCCGATGCCGAGGTGCTGCCTCTGGTCCGCAATCAGCTCGAGAGTGACGGGTTCGTGGTCGACACGGTGCCTCGCCTCGTGACGGCGGCCGACCTCGCGAGAGCCGATGTGATTGTCAACATCGGTTGTCCGCTGTCCGAGCTGGACACCACCAAGGACATCATCAACTGGGGAATCCCCAACTTCAGCGAAGATCCAGCGGCGGCCTTTGGTGAGTTGTCCGACCATGCGACAGCGCTGTTCGCCGCTCTGCAGTCTGGGTCGATACAGAACGACGACCTCAGCGGCTCCTAGTGTTGAGGCTGTGCCGCAGCCTCCCCGTCTTCAGCGCCGCCGTGCCCGCCAAACGCCAGCCCGCTTTGCCATCGTGCTCACTGCCCTCATCGGCACCATCGGGCTGTCGGCTTGTTCTTCGGTCGATCAGCCCGCTACGCCATCTGATGAGGGTGACGCCGTTGCGTACTGCGCCATTGCCGCCACGATCGTCGCCGGCGCCGATGCACCAACTGCGTTGATCGAAATGGTCTCGGTTGCCCCGGCCGAAATCGCCCAGGCCACCGCAAGCGCGGCTGACGGCGATCGGGGTGACGACGCTCAGGCCGTCGAGGCCTATGCGCTCGACGAATGCGGCATCGTGCTCAGCCTCGGTTCCTAAACCAGTCGGTCTAGGTCGGCGCTTCCCAGAGCCGGACGAAGCCGGTCTCGATCTCGATCGTGGCGTCTTCGTAGCCTGGTTCGCCGGGCAGCACCACCTGATAGTCGCCGTCTGGATCGATCACCCGCACCCGTTGATAGGGCGAGCGCTTGCGTGCTGCCACCATCACGGCATCGGCTGAGTCGTAGCGGCGGAGGCAATCCACCATCCGCACGGTGGGCGACATCATCTCGAACTCGCCAGCCCGCCACCGAGCGAGGGCGTCTGCGGGCCGGACCCATTCGAGCTCGACGATTTCTGAGTCGTCTTGCATCGGCTCATGGTCGATCGGAGCCCGGGCGACGAAGAAGCGAGCATCGAAGCGTCGGGGTGGGCCGAGCGGGGTGATGAACCGAGCCACCTCTTCGATCGCGGTCGCGTCGATCCGGATGCCTCGTTCGATGAGCTCGTCGACGAACACACCCTCGTCGGCCCGCACCTTCTCTCGAAATGATGCGACATCGACGCCTGCGTAGTCGGTCGCCAGCAGTAGGCCGGCCTCCTCGAGGGTTTCTCGACAGGCCGCCAACCACCACGCCAAGCCGCCCGACTCGACCTCGAGAATGTCGGAGGCTTCGACGTCGGTGAGTCCGTCTGTGATGTCGTCGAACGCGTCGCGATGATCGTCGGGGTCGACCCGGCCGCCGGGGAACACCCAGTTGGCCGGGGCAAACACCACCTTGGCGGTGCGCTTCAACATCAGCACGTGGAGATCAGGGCGATCGTCAACCAACATCACGGTTGCCGCTGGCGAGACGGCTACCGCCGCGGGGTCATAGTCAAGATCGTTGTTGTGCTCCACTGGCCGTGAACCTAACGGAGTTCGCTGGTCGGCAACGAAGCGAGACTGGCCGCAAGCATCCGACGAGCTGCCGCGAAAAAAGCCGACGAGCTGCCGCGATACAGCCGTTGGCGGCCGCCTTGCTAGCGTGCCGTTGTGGGCAGCACTGAGGCGATATGAGCGAACTCGCCACTCCAGTCGCTGCGTTTCTGCTGAATCGAGTCGGTTTCGGGCCCCGTCCCGGCGATTTCGAGCGGCTGGCGGAGCTCGGCGACACCGACGAAGAGATCACAACGGCGTACCTCAACGCCCAACTCGAACCGGAGTCGATTGACGATGGCGATGCCGACGCCCGCATCTCGGCTGCGCGTTACGAATCGCTCGGGCTGAGTCGTCAAGCCACGTGGGTTCGCTACGTGGTCAACGAAGATGACGAGGCCGACCGCAATCAGCCGCTCGACGAACTCGAGCGACTCACCTTGCTTCGGGCGACCTACAGCAATCGGCAGCTGGTCGAGGTGCTCGCTGACTTCTGGCACAACCACTTCAATGTCTACGGCGCCGATGCCCCAATTCGTTCGATGATCATGCGCTATGACCGAGACGTGATCCGGGCCAACCTGCTCGGCAACTTTCGCGAGATGCTCGGCGCCGTCGCCGAGAGCACGTGCATGCTCTATTACCTCGACAACTACCGGAGCACCGACGCCGGTCCGAACGAGAACTGGGCTCGGGAACTGCTCGAGCTGCACACACTCGGCGCGGAGAACTACCTCGGCTCCGACAGCCTGCAATCTGACGTGCCGGTCGATGACGACGGGGTTCCCGTCGGCTACGTCGACGACGACGTCTACGAGGCGACCCGAGCGTTCACCGGCTGGACCGTCAACGAGGAGACCGGCGAGCTGGCGTTTGAACGAGACAACCACGATCGCTTTCAGAAGCAGGTGGTCGGACGATTCATCGAGGCCGATCAAGGCGACTTCGTCGACGGGAACGACGTGCTTGATGTGCTCGCTTCCCATCCGGGGACGGCACGACACGTGTCTCGGAAACTCTGTCGCCGCCTCGTCACAGACGATCCCCCGCAGGAGCTGGTCGACGCCACAGCAGAGGTGTTCTTGGCCACCAGTGACGCGTCCGATCAGCTCACCCAGGTAGTGGCACACATCTTGGGATCCAGTGAGTTCCTCAACAGCGCTGGGGCGAAGTCACGTCGTCCGTTCGAGTTTGCGGTAGCGGTGCTTCGTCAGACAGAGACTGACGTGTCGTTTGCGCTCGACGACGAGCTGAGCAGCCAGTTCGTGCGCCAGTACCGCTCAATGGGCCAGCCCCTCTTTCGTTGGGAACCGCCCGACGGCTATCCCGACGAGGACGCCTATTGGAACAACACCAACTCGCTACTCCAGCGGTGGTGGCTTGCCAACGATCTGTTGGCGAGCCGAGTCGAAGTCGAACGCGACGCCAGCGATGACGAGACCGACGAGGAACCGATCGAGCGCTACCTTGTCGACATTGCCGGGCCGACCCAAGATGCCCCCGCTACGGCGGAGGGAGTGGTCGACTTCTGGGCCCAACGAATCTTCGGAACCCGTTTGGTGGACGGCACGCGAACGCCGTTGGTCGACTTCATGGCCCAGGGCTACGACCCGACGTTTGACCTCGGCCAGACCGACGAGCTCGAAGAGCGGGTGCGCGCCCTCGTGGCGTTGCTGTTTATGACCCCGGAGTATCTATGCCGCTGACCAGACGCTTGTTCTTGCAGTCCGGCTTGGCCGCTCCGCTCCTCGCCGACGCTCGAATCAACGAGCTCGTTTTTGCTCGCCAAGCCGAGCCATCGCCAGGCCCCGTTCTCCTCACTGTCTTCTTGCGGGGCGGGGCCGATTTTGTCAACTGGGTGGTCCCTGAAGGCGGGACTGATCGCGGCCACTACGAATCGGCTCGCCCTGAGACGCAAATTGCGGCGAGCGAGCTGATCTCAATCGGTGGTTCGGGCTTCGGCTTCCACCCGTCCGCCGCTCCGATGGCTGAACTCTTCGAAGAAGGGCGACTCGCTGTTGTGCAGGGTGCAGGGCTCACGGCGAACACTCGCAGCCATTTCGACGCGCAACGGCTCATGAACTACGGGGTGGCCGACGACGCTCAGGGGCGGACCGGCTGGATCGCCCGTCTGCTGCAGTCGACCGAGGTCGAAGATGCGCTGCTCCCCGCGGTCGCGATGGGCAGTAGTGCGCCCCGCTCGTTCAACAGCAGCAACAAGGTGGTCGCCGTTCCCCAAATCAGTGGTTTTGGCTTTCCGTCCGCGTTCTTCCGCTGGCAAGACGCCCAGCGGACGGCGCTGCGCAGGGTCTTCGAGGCGGGGAGCTCACCGGGTCACGTCGCCGGGTTGCAGGCGATCACTGGCTCAAATGCACTCGAGCTCCACGGTGGTGCCGACTACCAGCCGGCAAACGGGGTTGAGTATCCGGGGACCACCTTCGCCAACTCGCTTGGCGCGATCGCACAGCTGACCAAATCAGACATTGGCCTCCGAGCGGCCACCATCGATCTGGGCGGGTGGGACACCCACAGCGAACAGGCCGGGCGATTCGGCCAGCTCGTGGCGACGGTGTCTGAAGGACTTGCGGCCTTCTATGCCGACATGGACGACGGATCAGGACATCTTGAGCGCACAACGGTCATCGTGATGAGCGAGTTCGGTCGTCGGATTCAGGAGAACGCCAGCGCCGGAACCGACCACGGCCATGGTGGTGGCATCTTCGTGCTTGGTGGCTCTGTCAACGGTGGGCTTCACGGTGAGTGGCCTGGACTTGAACGGGCTGCGCTGTACGACGGTGCCGACCTCGAGATCACCGTCGACTATCGGCGAGTGTTGTCCGACATCGTGATTCGCCAGCTCGGTGACAATCGGCTCGGGGCGCTGTTTCCTGGCTATGAAGATCACGAGCCGATGGAGTTGGTCGCAGGCGAGGAGCTCGAACCCGACTACACCGCGTCCTCCGCTGAATCACTTGACGAGGCAGGGTCTGAGTCGGCCGACAGCGCATCGGGCCAAGACAGCGATGGCGAAGATGAGGACACCGAGCGAGCAGACGAAACGGCGGCGCAGACAGCGGTGTCTGACGGCGACAGTTCGAGGAATGCTGCGCTGGTCGGTGGTGGCATCGGGCTCACGGTTGGCGCCGCAGCTGTTGCAGGGTTTGGGGCGATGGCCAAGCGTCGAGCTGTCGTCTCCGCTGCTGATGCCAGCGACGACAT
>CALJSB010000132.1 GCA_937976305.1 uncultured Acidimicrobiales bacterium | reverse complement strand
CTAGACATCCCACGTCTTGAAGTGTCAAGCGGCGAGTTGTTCGCGATGTGCCCAGGCAGTGTGCTCGTCGTAGGCGGTTTGGTGCCGTAGGCAGCCGTGCAGGATGCCGACGAGCCGGTTCGAAAGCGCCCGCAAGGCGCTGTGATGGGTGTCACCACGGTCGCGGCGTTGGTCGTAGAACAGTCGGGCGCCGGGGCTGGCGTTGAGCGACGCGAACGCCCACAGGTAGCAGGCGTCAGCCAACCGGCGGTTCCGGACGTGGCGCGCGAGCACGACGTGTCTGGTGCCTGATGCTTTGGTGATTGGGGACGTGCCCGCATAGTTTTTGCGACACTTTGCTGTGTCGTAGCGGTTCGGGTCATCTCCGAACTCTGCGAGCACCCGGGCGCCCAGTGTCATCGCGAGTCCTGGCAGGGATTCGATGATCTTGGCGTCCGGGTGCTGCTCAAAATGGTCAGCCAGTTCGGTTTCGAGCCCGCCAATTCGGGTTTGGAGTTCGGTGATCACACCCACCAGCGCGGCAACTGTCGACCCCATCGCGTCAGCAACCACCGTTGGCGCTTCGAGCTGCTCAGATCGCAGCACGGCTTGGATCTCCACCGCACGCTTGTCGATGTTGCGTTGACGGCCACCGCGTTTGAGCGCCGACGCAATCTTCGACCGCGACAACTGACGGCCAAGGGTCGGGGTTGGAGCGATCGACAGGACCGCCAACGCGTCACCCGAGGCCAAACCATCAAACGCCTTGAGCGCTGCTGGGTAGAACTCACGCAATGTCGAACGGAGCTGATTCGTCTGGTTTTGACGAGTCCAGATCAACGACTGATGCCCACGAGCCAACACCTTCACCGCCCCGGCCAGTTCCGAGTCACCCGCGACCGGCCGATGGTTGTGGCCGTCAACACGAGCGAGTTCGGCCAGCGTTCGTGCGTCACCGGGATCGGATTTCGCTCCGGAGGTGACGTGTCGTTCCCGATAGCGGGCAGTCGACATCGGGTTCACCGCCAACACCCGATAGCCAGCAGCGATCAACGCTGCGACGAACAGACCCCGGTCGGTTTCCGACGCGATTGTCACCTCGGCCGGGTCATCGACATGCCCGGCGACGAGTTCATGAAACTTCGCGACGCCCTCGACACCTTCAGGCAGTCGCCCGCCAGCGAGTTTCTCGCCTTCGGAGTTCATCACGAACACGTCATGGTGAGCCTCGGCCCAGTCATGACCAACAAACACTTCCATCGGACTCGCCTCCAACTGATCGACAACACGCGTCTCGAGCACGGAGAAACCAGTGGCCCGCTAATGGATCAGTGCTCGGATCGGCACGTCATCCCACCAGCCATCTCGATCATCTCCAGGCAACCAGCCGGCGCACGATCTAGACGTAGAGCTCAAAGACTCTGCTACGAGAAGTGCTGACCGGCCAGCGGCTCGGAACCATCATCACCAACTAAGCGACAACAGTCGAGACCCATTAGCTTCTAGATCCGAACCCGCACATCGAGGAGCATCTCACATGATCGACATCGGATCCGTTGGCATCTGGACGGGCGTCCTCGATGGACACCCAGCAGGCGCCGTGTGTGATGCAGCAGCCCAGCTCGACGAGATGGGCTGGCCAACGCTCTGGATTCCCGAAACCGTCTCGCGAGATCCCTTCGTGGCCGCATCGATCATCCTCGGCGCATCGAACAACATGAAGGTCGCCACCGGCATCGCCTCGATCTGGGCTCGCGACGCGATGACTACCAACAACGCCCACCTCACGCTCAACGAGGCCTACGACGGTCGCTTCCTTCTCGGGCTCGGCGTGAGCCACCACACACTCACCGAGTGGGTCCGCAAGCACGACTACTCCAAGCCCCTCTCCACCATGCGCACCTACCTCGAGCGCATGGACGCTTCGATGTACCGAGGGCCCGAGCCAGCCGAGAAGCCAAGCCGCGTGATTGCCGCGTTGGGACCCAAGATGCTCGAACTGTCTGCTGAAGCATCAGATGGCGCCCACCCCTACTTCGTGCCGGTCGAGCACACCGTGATCGCTCGTGAAGCCATCGGGCCAGACAAGATGCTCGCCGTCGAGCAGATGATCGTGCTCGAGGCTGACCCAACCAAGGCTCGCGAGATCGCTCGCAAGCACATGGCCGTCTACCTCGGCCTGCCGAACTACGCCAACAACCTGATCCGTCTCGGCTTCACCGAAGACGAGATCACCAATGCCGACGATCGGGTGGTCGACGCCATCGTGGCCTGGGGTTCGCTCGACGACGTGCTGGCACGGGTGAAGGCTCACCACGACGCTGGTGCCGATCACGTCTGCGTACAGATCCTCGAAGACGGCCAAGACATCCCGATGGAAGCCTGGTCCGAAGTCGGCGCAGCGCTGATTTCGTAGCCGATGCCCCTCAACCAGTTGCCCACAACTGGCCGAGGGAGCCTGCCATAGGCCTCTGATGCTGGCATGATGTGGGGGAATGACTCAGCAAACCATTCTCCTTCTCTGTGCCGGTGGCCTGCTTCTGGGCCTCATCGCGGTCGTCATCGATCGGATCAACTTCCCGCAGCGGAAGTTCCAGCCCAAGTCAGTTCAGATCGAGCCAGAAGAACGGGGAGCCCGTCGCGATCGCACGGGAGCCCACATCGTCGATTTCGATCCGAAGCCGAAGACGCAGCCCGATCAGAATCCCAATACCTAACCCCGCTGATACTCAAGAGAACAGAAAAGCCAAGAGGACGACATGGCCGCCATCACGACACCCGCAAAACCCACGACCATGGCCGCGCTCAAGGTGGTGCCAAAGCGCATCAAGAAGCACAACACCGTCGTGATCGCTGCCGGCATTGCCTTCTACGGCCTGCTCGCCCTTGTTCCCACGTTGATCGCCATGATCTCGATCTACTCGTTGGCCACCGACGCCGACCAGATCACAATGCAGATCACCGACCTCACCGAGAACCTCGAAGATCGCAACACCGCTGAGCTCCTGCAAACCCAGGTGACCAGTGCGGCCGACGAAGCGAAGGGATCAGCCGGTATCACGGCACTTGCCATCGGTATCTTGCTGGCCCTGTTCTCGGCATCCGGTGCGGTGGCCAAGTTGATGGCCACGGTGTCGGCCGCCTACGAAGCCACCGAAACCCGCAAGGGCTGGAAAGTTCGAGGCCTGGCCTTCCTCATGACGGCCGGAGCCATCGTCGGCGTGATCGTGCTCGGCGTGCTGTTGGGCGCCATGCCGGTACTGGCCAATAGCGTCTTCGATCTCGGCCAGGCGGGTGCGATCGGTGTCACCATCGCCTCTGCCGTTGCCGCCTTCGCCGCCATGGGATTCGGCTTCACCGTGCTCTACCGCTACGCCCCCGACCGGGCAGTGAAGACACCGTGGAAGAACCCGGGCGCCATTGTCGCCACCATCGCCTTCCTGCTCTTTGTCTTTCTGTTCAACCTCTATTTCCGCTTTGCCGGCGAGATGCCGCCGTCCTACGGCATCCTCGGCACCATCGCTGCCTTGATCATCTTCCTTCAGCTCATCACGATCGCTGTTCTGCTCGGCGCTGAAGTGAACGCTGCGCTCGAAGAAGCACAGGCCATC
>CALJSB010000131.1 GCA_937976305.1 uncultured Acidimicrobiales bacterium | reverse complement strand
CGTAACCGCGTCCCGCGCCCCTACCCCGGCTCCCCTGCTTTCCCGCAAAACGCCGAACTGGAGTGCCCCACCGACTGTTTCGCCGGTACGACACTCCAGTTCAAAAGACTTCCCCGTTCTGGAGGCCGCTACCGACTGTTTTGTCGGTGCAAGCCTCCAGTTCGAAACGGCTTCCCGGTTCTGGGCCGCAGAACACGTTTCCGTGCCTGACGGCCTCCAGTTCGGGGTTTGTTTGCGGGTTGACTACTGGGTCAACGTGTCGTGGCCTTTGCCACCGAGCAGCCTGTCGTTGCCCGGGCCGCCGATGAGCACATCGTCGCCACTCGAGCCGTGCAGCTTGTCGTTGCCTGCGCCACCGTCGAGCGTGTCGTTGCCCCACTGGCCGAGGATGTTGTCGTTGCCACCCTCGCCGAAGACGATGTCGTCACCCGAGCCGGCGTGCACCTTGTCGTTGCCGTCGCCGGCGTAGATGATGTCGTTGCCGCCGTAGCTGAAGATGCGATCGTTGCCGTCGCCCGCGCAGATGATGTCGTCACCGTTGGTGCCACGAATCTTGTCGTTGCCGTCGGTGCCGTGAATGGCATCTGGGTGATCACATGGATTGCCTGACGGAGGTGGTGGCGGCGGATCGTCGAACAGAGTGCAGTCGGTGACCGTGATCATCTCAACAGCACTGGGGTCGTCATCGAAACTGTTCGCAAGGTACACGTACAGTGACGTACCGGGTGCGAGGGCACTCGACCACTCCAACTGCTGGTCGGTACCCCACCACAGGAAATCGGTGCTGACCTGCTCCCTGGGTTGGGAGCTGAAGTTGAGCGTGAAGGTCGCTCCATCGAACCGAGCATCGTCGTTGGCGATCGGTGACAGCGTGAACGAGTCGGCGAGCACAGCACTCGGATCGACCACGTCGATCGTTGCTGGATTCTGCGCCAGCTGGTTCGTTGTGATCTGAAGCCGTTCCGTCAGCGTGCCAGTTGGAGCATCGCCCGGTGAAGGCAATTGGCTCGAGTCGCTGACCAGCAGATTGAAGTTGATGCCATCTGTGCACACCGCGTTGTCGCGAAACCACGGTTCCTGCTGGTTCCTCGCGAATCCCCGAAAAGCTCCGGCCGAACTCGCCAGCACCGAACCCAGCAGAACTGCCGCCAATACAGCTGTCAGTAGTCGCCTCATCATTTTCCCTCCGTATGTCGCTCGACCCGATACCGAGCGAAACCGTTTCTGAGAGTAGGACCCCTTCAGCGGTTTGTCCACAGGCCACTAGGGTGGGACGATCGACTCGGTCGACCTTCCCCTCGTCCGAGCGCACGTTTCCGACCGTGCGTATCGCCTCGCTACGTCAAGCTCTCTCGAAGCCTTTGACGAAGATGAGCGCGTCGCTGCGTGCTTCGTCGACCTCGCTCGCTTTACCACCATCAGCGAGGCACTCAGCAACGTCGGCACCTCGGGAACCGAGCTCCTGACGGGCCTGATCAATACATTCTTCGATCCCTCGATCCGACTGGCCTACGATCTGCAAGGCGACGTTGTCGGCTTCGGCGGAGATGCCATCACGGTGGTCTTCTCAGGGTTGGATCGACTCGACCGCGCTCTGCTGTGGGCACAGTCGGTCCGGAGAGTCGTCGATCGCCTACCCCCGATTGTTCATGGACCGGCGTCGTTCGAGCTCGAAGCCAAGATCGGTCTCGGTCTGGGCTTCGCAAGAACACACCTGGTTGGCACCGGATCTGTCCAACGAGAAGTATCGAGCGGAACCGCAATCGACGAGGCAGCGCGAGCTGAGGCTGAGCTGAGCCCCGGCGAGATCGGCATCGCCATCGGTGATCCGGGGGCAACCAACCGCTTGGCGGGAACAGTCAGAAACAGCGTCCTCGTTCTTACCGAAACCTCGTCAGAACATGACCGTCCTGACGACGATCGGCCAGAAGAAGGACGGGTTGTCAACCCGGAGTCCGGTAAGAACCTCACGTTGACCGGACTCTCGCCCTTCATCCCCGCCCAGGTGCTTGAGCGAACTGAGGCCTTCGGGGTCAGGTACCTCGACGAGCATCGCCCGGCAACCGTGTTGTTTCTGGGTTTGGCATCAGCATCGATGGACGACCGCACAGTCGCTGATCTGACCTCCGCCATACGAATTGTCGACCAACGAGGTGGCACCCCAATCACGGTGGGCTCCGGCGACAAAGGCACGACGCTCTTGGCCGTGTTCGGCGCTCCTCGCGCCGAGCCGAAACAGAAGACGCAAGCCATTCGCGCCGGCCTCGAACTGGTCGACGAGCTCGAATGCAGGGTTGGACTGGCCACCGGGACATGTTTTGCCGGTCTGGTCGGATCGAAGCGCCGTTGGTCCTACAACCTGCTCGGCGACCCGCCCAACACAGCCGCCCGGCTGATGACGAATGCAGATGTAGGAACGGTCTTGGCATGCGAGGCGACGCACCGAGGCACCGAGGCTCAGTTTTCATTGACGCCAACGCAGCTGTTGGCACTCAAAGGCAAGGAACGGCCCGAGAAGGTGCGCAGCGTCATAGGCGTGCGCCACGAGCCATCGCTCCGAACGACGACGTTGCCCCTAGTCGGCCGGTCAGAGGAGACGAAGCTCCTCAGCTCCTCAATCGAGCGAGTCCTCGCTCGATCGCAGTCTGAAACCGTCCGGATCGTTGGAATCGCGGGAATCGGCAAGTCGAGGTTGCTCGAAGAGGTCGGCGAGCTAGCTCAAGGCGCCAGTTTCGCGATGATGACCACTGATCTCAGTCGTAGCGGCAGAGCAGCAGAAAGCTACGGAGCCTGGCTCCGCCCGCTCCGTGCAGGCATCGGCCTAGAAGCGACGGCCGGCCCAGCGGAGTTCATGACGCTGGCAACAGAACGTCTGACAATGGACCGCCGCCGCGTCGAGATCCTCCGAGATATGTCGTTTGGAAATCTGGCCAACAACCCCACGTTGTCTGGCGTGAGCTTTCTCGATGCCGCCGAGGTAGTCGATCTTGTCGTGGCCGACGCACTGGCTGAGCTCTGCACGGAGCCAACAATCATTCTCGTCGATGATGCAGGCGACCTCGACGAGGCATCGAAGCGCGTCCTTGCGCTCCTCCAAAGGTGCGTGCCCAATCAGAGGGTTCTCTTCGTCGTGGCGAGCTATCCCGATGACGAGCCCATCGCTGTTCCCGACCAGCAATTGCATTTGGAAGAACTTGGCCCGACCGATGCGACTCAATTGCTGCGGATACACCTCAAGGCACGCGGCGACGACATCAACGACGACCGACTTACGCACATGGTCGAGCGGGTGGGCGGCGTCCCCGAAGTGCTCCGGTTGGTCGCAGATCTCGACGATGGGGCCGTGCGTGTTGCAGACATCCCCGCTGATGCTCACTCCCTTGTTGCCAGCCGAATCGATCGAGCCGGCTTCGAAGCGCGGCTCCCACTGGCAATGGCTTCCGTCTTGGGCCGCCATTTCTCACGGGCTGACTTCCAGGGCACCTTTGGCGACGAGACACCGGTTGGCGTACTCAAGCATCTTCTCGATGCACGACTCATTCAGGCTGGCGACGGCGACAGGCTGTCGTTCTCCAGCCCGATGCTGCGAGACGTGGCCTACTCGTTGATGTCGCACGGCGACCGATCAACGCTTCATGGCAAGGTCGGTGAGTTCCTCGAATCGAACTCTGACTCAGCGGTGCCGCGAATCGAGGAACTCGCTCACCACTTCCAGTTCACCGACAGAATCGATCGTCAGAAGATCTACTTCCCGGCTGCAGCTCGCCAAGCACGCCGAGCCTTCGCAAATGAAACCGCAATCGAGTGGTACCGGCGAGCTGAGTCGCTGCCCGACCTGGCCGATCGAGCGACCCTACAAGCGGAGCTGGCCGAGGTCCTCGAGTTCAACGGATCACTCACCGAGGCTCTCGAGACCTATGAGTCGATAGACGACAACGTTGACGTGACAGCTCGGCGAATGGCCTCAAGCGCACGCGTGCTGCAGCTCCTTGGGCGGACCTCAGAATCGCAGGAGGCCATCTCCGCAGCCGTTGCGCTCGTGAGCGAGCAGGACGACCCTGACCTCGGGGAGTTCGTGTACGAGCAGGCATCCGTGCGTAGCACGATGGCCGGGCAGTTCGAGCAAGCCAAGGCCGATGGAGTTTGCCAACTCCGATTCGCTCGGCAGATTGGAGATCCACAGCGGATCGCAGCTGCGTTGTCCAACGTGGCAGCAGCAAGATCGATACTGGGCGAGTCCGAGCAGGCCTTGAGAGAGTTGCACGACGCCCTCGGGTTGCTCGACCGTGAATCCTCGCCGCACCTCGCCAACTTGATCGACGTCGATGTCGCGATGACGATGTTTGACCTCGGTGATGCCGAAGGGGCACTGGAAGTCCTCAACCGGAGTTCGGAGCGAGCAAAGGAAATCGGCTTCAGACGCGTGGAGTCGCTCGCCCACAACAACGCAGCTCTGATCCTCTCTGAGTCCTCAGAA
This sequence comes from uncultured Acidimicrobiales bacterium, assembly GCA_937976305.1. Lineage (GTDB taxonomy): Bacteria > Actinomycetota > Acidimicrobiia > Acidimicrobiales > SZUA-35 > CALEWY01. Next base: position 5,460 of record CALJSB010000131.1, on the reverse strand, counting down.
ACTCTCCCGCTGGCCGAAACGCGAGTACGCCTAGCGCTGCAGATCGAGTTGGTGCTCGGCGATACGCTGCTTCTTTCAGCCTCTCTCGGCATTCTTGGCCTTTGCCTCCTGGCGAGAAAGGAGCGAGAAGCAGCGATGGAATCGCTCGTTCGCGTTCTGAGAACAGCGCGGTTCATGGGCGTTGATTCGTACCGCGACCGTGCCTACGGACTGCTCGCTGACGCCTACGAAGAGCTTGGCGATGTCGATCAAGCGGAGGCGTGCCGAAGCCAGGCCGAACGCACCGAAGACGAAGTCAGCGACGACGAGTTCGAGTTCGTCGCACCCCGCACCGACCCTGCCGAGTCGGGGCTTGATGACGAACTGGTCGACTTGCTCCGCCGAGCCGACGAACTGATCGACAAAATCCCCTCCGGCTGACGCCACAAGCGCCCTCAACCACTGTTCTGGAGGCCGTAGGCCACGAAAACGTGCGCTACGGCCTCCAGTTCGGGGATTCCCAGCGGGGATTGCGAGTCGGGCGAGATGGCAGCTAGGGCGTGATCGACAGCAAGGGGACCGGGTCGGGGAAGCCCTTGAGCATTCGGCGTCCAGCCGACTCAAACGCGATGCCCGCCGACTCCTCTGCCGTCGCCTCGTCAACCAGCACTTCACCCGTCACGGCCAACGCAGCGACGCGAGCTGCCAGGTTGACCACCGTCCCGTAATAGTCGCCGCCACGGGCCACGACCTCACCAGTCGCAATGCCACCACGCGGCGTCGCTTCCTCGCCATCGAAGGCCTCGATCAGTGCCAGCGCTGTTCGGCACGCATCGGTCGGACTCAGGTTGACGAACATCACCTCGTCTCCGATCAGCTTCACGACCCGGCCACCGTTGTCCGTCACCACATCGTGCGCCTGAGCCTCGAAATTGCGGACAAAACTGCCGAGGTCATCTGGGCTCATCTCGCCCGCCATCGACGTGTAGCCAACGATGTCGACGAATCCCACGGCCAGCTGCAGCGTGCTGATGTTCTCCGTACCGCTGATCAACATGCGAGCCTGATCGTTCCGAGCTGACGACAGGCCGAGCTCCCGCAAGAGGAAGGTTCGCGCCGTCATCATCAAGGGTTCGAGCAGCTGCGTCGCTTCGTAGTTCCGCACGGCCCATTCGAGCTCGCCGGCGTCGCGGTCTTCCAGTTCGGGCGACACGTCGATGCGAAACAAAGCCGTCGCCGCATCAGCAACCCGGCCCATGGATCCAGACAGAACCCGAATGAAGTGGAGGAGTTCCTCGTCGCTGAACACCTGCTCGGCTATCGCGAAAGCATCAAACGTCGCGACGTCATCACTCGTGAACTCGTAGCCGGACGGGTAGCCACCCGCCCTGAGGATCTCGTCGAACCGGGTTCCGTCGAAGGCGGCGACTTGACGAACCTCGTCCTTGGTGAGCCTCGGCCCGGGCTGCAGTATCCGACGGTTGAGCTCGACCGGTAGCTCCTCAACTGACAATCCAGCAAACGACTCCGGACCGAAACCGATGCTCTCGAGCCACTCGAGCACCTCGCGACGCGGACCGGAATCATCAGACGTCGGCTCGAACAGCCCTGCGTCGATCCACGATTGCAACGGGTCGGACGACGAGTCGTCTAGGTCAGGCGAGGTCACGCACCGTACGGTGGCCGTCGATGCGGCAGCCGTCAAGACGAACCCAGCAGACGGCCAACGCCCGAGAACCTGCTCCCGTTGCCAGAACGGTCACGATCACAACCGTCGCCACCGTGATGCTGGCAGCTGCGGTGGCCCAAGGGTTCGGCCGCTTCACCTTCGGAGTCGTGCTCCCAGACCTGCGTGACGATCTGCTGGAAGGCTCGAACACACTCGCCGGCTTCCTCGGCACGGCCAACACTGCGGCCTACCTCGTCGGCGCCCTGCTTGTCGGTTCGTTCTCCGCCCGACTCACCGCCGTGGCATCGGTTCGCCTCGGACTGGTCTTCTCCGTGACCGGACTCGCCACCGCCGTCCTTGCCCCCAACCCCATCATCCTCACCCTGGCACTCGTGCTGATGGGGCTCGGCGGCGCCGCCATTTGGATTCCCAGCCCCGGCATCGCTGGCACGGTGGTTGCTCCACACAATCGAGGCCTCGCCGTTGGCCTCACCGGGTCGGGCGTCGGGGTTGGCATCATTTTCACCGGCCAGCTCAACCAGCAGCTCGTCGACGGTGGCGGCAACTGGCGAGACGTCTACACCGTGCACACCACGATCGGCCTCGTTGCCATCGTCGCCGTCATCTTCCTCTTACGGAACCGAGGCGGATCCCAACCCGCCGGGGGCTTCGGCGGATTCGCCGTGCTTCGCCAGGTGGAGGGGTGGAAGCCCATGACCACCTGCTACTTCATCTACGGCTTCGGCTATCTGCTGATCCTGTCGTTCCTCGTGGCCCGGCTTCAGGACGACAGCGGTTTCACGCCCGGACGAGCAAGCACGATCTTCGCGCTCGCCGGTGGCAGCACGATCGTCGGAGGCATCTTGTTGGGGCGCATCTCCGACCGCATCGGACGACGAGTCACGTTGATCTACGGCTTTCCGCTCTGGGCAGTGGCGGTCGGGCTGCTCCTCACCGGCCGTCTCGCGTTGGTCGTGGTCGGTGCCGTCGTCGTCGGCCTGCTGTTTGGGGGGCTTCCGTCGGTGATCGCCGCCTACCTGATCGACCGAACCGACTCGGCGACCTACGGCCCATCGTATGCCGCCGCGACGTTCGCGTTCGGTTTGGCACAGGTTGCCTCACCCCAGATCGGCGGGCTGATCGCCGACTGGCGCGGGTCGTTCACCCTTGTCTTTGTGATGTCGGCGGCGGCGATGACTCTCGGCGCCGTGTTTGCCTACGCCTTGCCAGAGGATCACTGATTCCATGGAGCGACCCTCGCCTGATGAAACCGAACCCGCGCCATCCGGCTTTCGTCACGGCCTCCGTGCGCTGCGACACCAGAACTTCCGCCGGTTCTGGACCGGGGCCGTCATCTCCAACTCCGGCACGTGGCTGCAAAACCTGGTGGTTCCCTACGTGCTGCTCGAGATCACAGGCCGGGCCGTCTGGGTCGGCATCGCAACCTTTGGCGGCTTGCTCCCAACGATGTTGCTCGGCCCTGTCTCGGGCAACGTCGCCGACCGCTTCCCCCGCCGCAACATTCTGTTCGTCAGCACTGCCCTCTCGGCGGTCATCGCACTCGGACTGTGGTTCGCCTGGGAGGGCGGACTGCGTGAGCCCGTCGGCATCGTGGCATTCGCCGCAGCCGGCGGATTCGTGCACGGCTTTTCGATTGCGGCCTGGCAATCATTCATCCCGTTGCTGGTGCCGGCAGAAGATCTTCCGTCGGCCATCTCGCTCAACAGCCTGCAGTTCAACATCGCCCGAATGATCGGCCCGGTGGCCGGCGGCACCATCATCGCCACGTTGGGGCCGAGCTCGGCTTTCCTCATCAACGGCCTCAGCTTTCTCGCCGTCTTCGTTGCCCTGCTGGTGATCGACCCTGGCGACGTTCGCCAAAAGATCGATCCACAACCAATCGTTGCCGGCTTCACGGCGGCGCTGCGCTACATCCGCTCCCAGCCCGGCATCGTCATGGGAATCCTCATTGCGGTGTGCGTGGCGGGCCTCGGCTACCCGGTCGTGAGCTTCATCGTCATCTTTGCCGACAAGGTCTACGACGTCGGCCCTGCCGCGGTCGGGCGCCTCAGCGGCCTGCTCGGGTTTGGCAGCATTCTGGCCGCCCCACTTGTCACCGGTGTCATCGGCGACATTCCCCGAGCAACGCTCATCAAGTGGGGCCTGCCCTTCTATGGAGCGTCGGTCATGGTCTTCGGAGCGTCGACCGAGCCGGTGCAAGGGTCGATCGCGATCGTGATGGTTGGCTTCTTCTTCCTCACGCTCGTCACCTCCAGCAACATCGCCGTGCAAACGATCGTGTCTGACCGCATTCGAGGTCGGGTGATGGCGGTCCGCATCATGGCCTTCACCGGCGCCTTTCCTCTGGGCTCACTGATTCAAACGGCAGTCGCCGACCGCGTCGGTCCTCGACCAGTCGTGATGACAAGCGGGGCGCTGCTGTTGTTGATCGGCCTCGGTCTGCGAACGCAACCTCGCATGCTCGCCCGCCTCGACGACCCACCCGATACGTCATAGTCGCATGACGTTTCAGACCTGACCCCGCCGCTCACTTCGTTCGCTAACGGCCTTTTGGCTCGGGGCGCCAAAAGGCCACCGCTCGTTGACGTTTCAGACCTGACCCCTAAGGGGAGGGTTAGGGGAGGCCGGCGCCGGGGGTTGCTACTTCGACCACGACGAGCGTGGCGGAGAGGGCATCGAGGGTTTCGTGTGGGGAAGACGAGGCGGACACGCACATGAAGAGGTGCCGGCGCTCGGGTCCGCCGAGCATGCAGGCATAGGCCAAGTTCGACGTCTCGACCCGGTCGAGTATCTCGCCGCCCTCGGCCACTCGAACGCACCCACCCTTCACCGGGTCGGCGTACCAAATCGCACCTTCGGCATCGAGGCAGATGCCGTCGGGAACCCCCTTGCCGAGATCGGCCCATTGGCGACGGTTGGCCAGCGAACCATCCGACTCGATGTCGAAGGCGACGAGGTCACGACCAAACGACTGCCCGACAATCAGAGTGGAACCGTCAGGCGTGATCACCGAACCATTCGGGAACGCCATGCCGTCGGCACCGAGCCGGGCCGACCCGTCTGGTTCCACGATCACAATCTCCCCCGGAGCGAACTCCGCACCGTTGTGAAGGTCAAACCCGAAGTTGCCGACGTAGGCCCGCCCCTCCGCGTCGACCACCATGTCGTTGACGTACCACGACGCAAGCTCAGAGAGATCGGCGTGAACCACAAGGCTGCCATCGGGCTCGAGCCGCATCACCGTGCGGTCGAGCATCGAGGCAACGAGCAACCGTCCATCAGGCAGCCAACCGAGGCCAGACGGATTGTTCGGCACCTCGCAGATCAACTCGACGTTGCCGTCGAGGTCGACCGCTTCAACCACGTTGCGGTGCATGTCGGACACGAACAGTCGGCCGTCTCGCCACCGGGGCCCTTCGAGAAAGGCTCGGTTCTCGAGCAACGTCCGTTCGCCTGTCTCGTCCATTCAGCGAGTGTGGCACGCCGACCCAGGGGTGCAACACTCGAGAGATGGACTTCGAATCGGCTCCCGACCAGGGACCCGACCGACCGCTTGATGAACAGCTCATCGAGTGCGGAATGGGCTCACCGGCACGAGCCGCGATGTCGATGCTCGATGAACGCTCGGCAGAGTTCGAACTGCTCGTCGACGAGAGTCCGGACATCGATCCGTGGTGTTCGGGCCCTGACTGGATGCTCCCAGTCAACGAAGCCTTCGCTCCCGACAGCGACATCTTTGTCATCAACGACGACCGAAGCGGTGGTGCCGCCCTCCTCGCTCGTTACGACGA
>CALJSB010000130.1 GCA_937976305.1 uncultured Acidimicrobiales bacterium | reverse complement strand
GCCATCCGGCGAGAGATGGCCCCAAAGGGAGCGACAAGGTTCGAGCCAGCCACGTTGACGAAGTGGATCGACACGAGCCCAGCGTCGGCGGCCATCTCGGCCCAGTCGCCAATACGTCCCAGGTGTCCGGCGTGTCGCAGCGCAATGATCGACACACCGCCGGCTAAACACTTGTCGATGCCAAGCTGTACGGCCTGTTCGCCCACGGTCTGACCCATGCCGAATTGACCGTCGACGATGGCAAAGGCATCGCTGTCGCTCTCGACGCTCACGGTCACGTCAGCCACCTGCCGACCTGACTCGAGCATCGCAACGTATCGAGCAGTGCGCACGACCCCGTGGCTGTCGTGCCCAACCAGATTGGCCCCGACGAGTCGGCGAGCCACCCGCTCGCCCTCGTCGACCGAACAGCCGGCGGCCGTCATCACCGCTGCTACTCGGACTTCAAGCTCGTTGGCATCGATGGTTCGAGTCATCGTTGTCCCCGTCGTTAACGTTTGAGACCTGACCCCTAAGTGGTGGCGGGGGAGAGGCCTTGGGTGGGGGTGATGACGTTTTCGGCGAAGGCGGCCATGGCGTCTTCGGTGTTCTTCATCATGGTGAAACCCGGTACGACGAGTCGACCGCAGCCGATCGAAGCCATCTCCTCGGCGGCGCCAACCGGATCGTCACCGAAGATGCCCGGGTGGCCAGCCGTCAGCTCGATGGCGGCAGGGTCACGACCGTTGTCGGCCGCCGTTTGCCGTGCGATGTCCATGAGCTCAGCTAGTTCCGCCACCGAGCCCTTGCCGGGGAAGAAGCCCTCGCCGAGTCGCCCGGCTCGTCGAGCTGCCGCAGCTGAATGGCCGCCAACCACGATCGGAATGTCGTTGTCGACCGGCTTGGGATTGCAGCTCACGTTGTCGAACGAGGCGAACTCGCCTTCGAAGGTGGCGCCGTCAGCCTTCCAGAGGGCCCGCATCGCATGGATGTACTCGTCGGTTCGGGCGCCCCGGCGTTCCCACGGGATGCCGAGCGCCTCGAACTCTTCCTTGAGCCAGCCGACACCGATGCCGATCTCGGCTCTGCCACCCGACATGTTGTCGAGCGTTGCCAGCCCCTTGGCCAACACCAGCGGATTGCGCTCGGGCACCAGCAAGATGCCGGTGGCCAGGCGAATGGTGCTTGTGGCTGCGGCGACGTAGGCGAGCCACACGATCGGGTCGGGAATCGGCGAATCGGCAGAGCCCGGCATCTTGCCGCTCTCGGCATAGGGATAGGTCGATTCGTATCCCTCCGGGTAGATCACATGCTCGACGGTCCACACCGACTCGAAGCCGGTCGCCTCGGCCGTCTGGGCCATTGCGATCGCGCCTGGTCCGGTCGACCAGGCCATCGTGTTGGCAAACATCAGTCCGTACTTCACCCTTGCTCCTTCGTCGCGGTCCACCGAGCTTGGCCGAGGATTGGACGCGCCACCAATGTGGGCGGAGCAGTCAGCTACCAAGATGCGAATTGTCGGTTCAGTCGGTCGCTTCGGTCAGCAGTCGTTGCAGCTTGCGTCGGCCACGGCGGCTCGACATCGCCTTGAGGGCGGTCAGCGATGTGCGGTGCTGTTCGAGTTCTGCTTGTAGGGCCGCCTGGGCCTTTTCGTGCTTGCTCTTGAGCGCTTCCAAAGCAGCTTCGGCTCGTTCGGCTCGCTGTTCGGCTCGTGTGCGTCGATCGAGTTCGACTGCCAGAGAGGTGGTTTTTTCGTTGAGGTCTTGCTCGAGCCTCGAACGCTCGGCTGTTTGGGCATCGAGATCGCTTGATGCCCTTCGCAAGTTGGCGGTGGCTGTTTCGAGCTTGTGTTCGGTCGCGGCGGCCCGTACTTCGGCTTCGACGATGCGATCGGTCCAGTCGACCACGTCAGCCAGCAGCGCCTCCGCGAGACCTTCAGCGATCGAACGATCGCGGAGATCGATGACGTGATCTGATTCGGGCGTTACCGCGTCTCGCTCGGTGAGCCGTTCGAACTCGTCGTCGAGCCAGGTGACCGGGATCATCCATTGACCGTGGTCGTCGCGGATGGCTCCCTCAACTCGGTTCTGCGAAAGACGCCGGCGAAGTGTTCGCTCCGAGACGCACCAATCTCGAGTTGCCTCGGAGATGGCGATCGTCGAACGGAGGTCCACGCCCGGAACTTACAGCCCGATTTCCCTCTCTGGCGAGATCCAGACACAACTACTCACCCGTATTCGTGAAAGTCTCACGGTGGGCGTGCGCTGCACCACGAAATGCGACAAAAGGGCGGATTCTGTCTCGTCGGGCCGGGTCGCGATCAAACCGATCGCCGAGGCCTCAGCGATAGCTGACAACGGTCTTCGCCAGTGTTTCGATGATTGGCGTTGGCTTCAGATCGAATGCATCGGTCGTGGCGGCTGAATCGATGACGAACGGCTGCTCGAACTGGTACAAGACCTCCTTGAGCTCGCGCAGTGCCGGGACAGCCAACCCGCCAAGAGCAAGTAGGGCCTTTGGCATCGCCTTGACCTTGACTGGCTCGACCTCGGCCACCTCACACAACAGGCTGATGACCTCGGCTTGCGAGAGAGGGGCATCGGTGGGCACATGCCAAGGGCGTCCCCAAGCATGTTTGTTCGCACCGAGGGCCACGAGCGTTTCGGCGACATCAGAGATGGCCGTCCAACTGTGGGGCACGTCGGTTCGGCCGAGAAGGGAAACGCTCTTGCCGGCCAAAACCCGCGGCACGACTCGATCACCCATATGGCCGTTGGCGCCGAGCCCCGGGCCGATGAAGTCAGAAGCTCGCGCCTCGGTGACGCGCACTCGTCCCTGCTCATGAGCGGCGAGGGCCCGGTTCCACATGTCGGTACGCACCGCACCCTTGACGCTGGGTGGTGCAAGCGTGTCGGTCGCTCGCATGGGGTCGGTCGTGTCGTATCCGTAAAGGTTGCTCAGCGTCACGAGCACCGCGTCGTTGGCTTCTGCTGCGGCAAGGATCGATGCCGCAAGCGGTGGCCAGTCGCTCGTCCACTTGTGATAAGGGGGATTGGCGCAGTTGTAGATGGCTGTTGCTCCCGAGGCCGCACGGGTGAGTTGATCTGCATTGTTGGCGTCGACTGCGCGCAACTCGATTGATGGATGATCCGGGCCCGATCCCGAGCGGGTGATCACCCTTACGTCGTGCCCAGCGGCGGCGAGCCGAAGGGCGGTTGCCGTGCCGGTGGCGCCGGACCCCACGACAACATGGATCTGATTGCGGTTGCTCGACATGGTTGACCTCTTTCTTGGAAGGTTTCGTCGTAAACGTGACGACCGATGACAAACGAGAGCACTGCTCTCGTTTCTCACCATGATTGATCTCGAGCACAAAAGCAAGAGCATTGCTCACATTTGTGTTGTGCGCTCTTGCAACTGTCTCGATTGTCCGTCACGATGGGCTGCGATGGCATCGACTGAGCGAAACGAATCTGCGGGCGCCGGCGGTGTGCGGGCCCGAGTCCGGGCTGAACTCACCGCTGAGATCAAGGCCGCGGCGACTCGACAAATGGCCGAGAGTGGTGCCAGCGCTCTCTCGCTTCGTGCGATTACCCGAGAGCTGGGCATGGCGTCGTCTGCGATCTATCGCTACTTCGCGAGCCGTGACGAACTGCTCACGGCGCTGATCATCGACGCCTACAACGACGTCGGGGTGACCGTCGAAAACGCAGCGGCATCGGTGCCCGCGGGTGATCGCCCCGGTCGCTTTCTCGCGTTGGCAGTTGCGCTGCGGTCGTGGGCAATCGAGCACCCAAACCAATACGCGCTCATCTACGGTTCACCGGTGCCCGGATACGTTGCGCCGGAAGACACGATCGCGTCTGCGACCCGTGTGCCCGTCGTACTCCTCAGTCTGTTGCTCGAAGGCGAGACTGAAGACAGTGCGGACCAGGAGGGTGAGCTCGCCGATGCGTTGCGAGGACTCGTCGACTTCACCGAAGGAACGATCTCGCCTGACGCTCTCGCGCTGGGTGTCGAAACCTGGGCCGAGCTCTTCGGTCTCCTGAGCCTGGAACTCTTCGGTCACTTCGAAAACACCGTGACTGATCCCGAGCGCTTCTTCATTCATGCGGTCGAATCGATGGCCGCCCGCGTGCTCGGGGACGACGGCTGAAACCGCCCTCGAGTCTTCCTGGCTCAGAGCTCGAGTAATGAACGGAGCGCTTGATCTGCGTTCGCAACCTCGGCGGCGAAGTCGGGGTTGGTCAGATCGTCGGCGTGAAGTTCATCGCGAAAGTGATCCGCCACCCAGTTCTCGAGCCGATCGATTGCGGCATCGTCGAGCACGAATCGCGAATCAACTGCGGCGAGCTCATCGGCTGTGACCGGCACGCGCAATCGCAAACATGCTGGCCCGCCGCCATTCGCCATGCTTTGGGCGAGGTCAAACATCTCGACCTTGCCGCCGGTGGCCGCCACGAGTTGATCGAGCGCTTGCATCGATCCGGTGCTCTTCTCCACTCGTTTCTCGACGACCGCGAGGAGCTCGCCGTCGGTGGTGATCAGTTCGGAGTTGAAGACATAACTTGCCACCGCCTCGTCGAGCGACAGAGTTGCCGACGCGATCTCGACGATCGTTGCCTCGGGCTGGGCGGCTCGAATGCGATCGAGTTCGCCGGGTTCGAACGCAAGCTCATGGCAGAAGAGCACACCGTCGGTCGATACGGCGACGACGTCGTTGTGGAAGGCGCCAGCGTCGATCGCTTGCTGAGACTGCGCGACAAAGAGAGGGGAGTGGTCACCGTGAAGTCGAGCGATCGCCTTGGATGCTTCAGGGCTTTGGCGGGACCGAAATCGCGTTGCCTCGACGTTCGGCCCGTGCACGTAGATGTTGGTGGCGGTGGGATCTGCGTTCGCAGCCTCGGCGCGGCGCGATCCGAGGCGCATGTGGTTTGCGGCGCCCTCGTCTGGCAGAGCGGCAGGGAGAGCGTCGTGTACCACGAACCGATCAGACGCACAGGCCAGTCGGAGCATCTCGGTGGTGTGTGCAGCCTCGGTGCTGCGGTGCAGCGTTGAGCTGAGGTTGGCGGGAGTGAGATGCACGCGCTCGTCTGACGTCTCCGCTGATGCCGTGACCGTCGCTGCGTTCGCCGTCCACATCGAGGAGGTCGACCAAGCTGCCTTCAAGATGTTGGGGGCGTGTTCGCGTGCCGCGGACAGCGCATCGGAACCGATGAACCCGCATCTTTTGAGCAGATCCCAATCTGGTCGTGGTCGGGGCGGCAACAGTCCCTGTGGCACGCCAGCTTGATGCACCCAACGCATCTTCGCCAGGCCCTGCAGGGCTGCGTTGCGGGGCGATGAAACCGCATCGGCGTTCTGAGCACTGGCGAGGTTCCCGTAGCCCAGCCCGCCGTAGAAGTGTGTTGGGCCGACGAGGCCGTCGAGGTGAAGCTCCATCACACCAAGGCTTCTTCGCCCGCCAATCCGGCCAGCAGGCCAGCGGCGAACGCAGCCCGAGGCGGGATTGAGGTGAGGTCGGCGATCTCGTTGCTCGAGTGGATACCCGATCCGAGAATCCCGAGTGTGTCGAGGTTGGGAAGGCCGCTGGCCGCCAAGTCGTTGCCATCGCAGCACCCTCCGGTGTCGGTGACCGGAACGGGGTTGCCAAGGAGGTCGGCGCCGATGTCGAGTAGTCGATGCTGCCCTGGTCCGGGAATCTTGGCTGGTCGGTTGCCGGTCCAGATGAGCTCGATCGGCGTCTCCGAGAAGGCTGCGGCAGTGTCGGTGAAGTGTTGTCGAACCGTGGCTTCAGCTTCCGGGTCGAGCACGCGGATGTTGAAGCTGCCGATGGCATGATCGGGCACGACGTTGAGCGGGCCACCGCCGGTGATTCGTCCGCAGTTGACGGTGATCGAGTCGTTGGTGAGTGCCTCAACCTTGGTGATGAACTCGGCCAAGCCACGGATAGCGCTGCGGCCGGCTGCATGCTCGCGTCCGACATGGGCCGGGCGGCCCGACACAACGGCGTGGACGGTGACCGACCCCTTGCGAGCGTGTGAGAGCGATCCGTCCGGCAGCGATGGTTCGAAACCAAGCCCGGCAACACAGCCCTGCCCGTACCGGGCAAGCACGGGTTTTGATCCGGCCGAGCCGATCTCTTCGTCGGGAACGGCAACAAAGGTCCAACCGAGACCAGCGTCGAGTGTTCCGTGCCGCTCGGCCAGGCGCAGGGCCTCGATACCAATGAGCATTCCTCCGATGCAGTCGGTCACCCCCGGGCCCGAGAGCATGTCGCCGTTGCGGGCGACGGTTTGGAAGTCGTGATCAGCCGGAAAGACGGTGTCGACGTGGCCAAAGAGCAGCACCTGGGTTGGCGCGTCGAGGTTCTTTGAGGCGACGAGAGCTGAGCCGACGGGAAGCTCTTCGATCGTGCCGTCATCGCTGATGACGGGAGAGGGGCCGATTGATTCGAGGTGCACATCGTCTGGCTGGAGCTCGGTGATCCATTCGCCAAGCCGCTCCGCAGTGCGGGTGACGCCATCAGGGTTGTGACTGCCGCTGTTGATCGATGACAATCCCGTGAGCTCATCGACGATCGTGTCGAGCCTGTTACCAACTTCATCGGCGAGTTGCGTCTGGGTTGGTGCGTCCATGAGCGGAGACTACTGCAGCTCAGTGCTCGCTGGTCACGAGGCGCCCGTCGACCCACACCTGGCCGATCTCGGCACTGGTGGCTCCTCGCACGAGCTTCTCAAACGTGCGGCCCCAGTCGTCCAGCTCGTCCCATCGGAAGCGGTTGAGCTCGACGGTGAAGGCATCGAACACGCGACCAGGGGCGAGGACTCCGGCCGGAATGCCGAGGAGCTCGGCGCCTCCGACCGTCGCCATCCAGAACGCGGTGACAATGTCGATGCGCGAACTTGATCGGCCTCGCTGTTCTCGCTCGAGCGCTGGGTCGACACCATCCTCCAACATGCGGGCCGAGCTCACGGCCTGGCCGCAGTTTCGAAGCACCGACGAGTCAGGCCCGCCGGCGATGTCAGTGCCCAAGCCGACCCGTAGGCCCATGTCGATGCTCTGGCGAGCGGGAAAGACGGCGTCACCGAAGTAGATGTTCGACAGTGGGCAATGGGCGACACCGGCACCAACCTCAATGAGGTGACGACGATCATCGAGGCCGAGGTGGACGCCGTGGGCGAGCACGGTGTGGTCCCTGATGAGCCCGAACCCGCTGAGTGCTTCGGTGTCGCTGCAGCCGAAGCGGTCGATCACATGGTGGTGTTCCCAGTCGTTCTCCGAGCAGTGCGTCTGCACCAAAAGGCCGGTCTGTTGAGCAAGCTCCCCGATGCCTTCGAGAAGCGCGTCGGTGCAGGCGGGGATGAACCGAGGAGTCAGCATCGGCTGCACCCGAGTGGCGGATCGGCCTCCCGCGTTGGACGTGATCGCTTGGATGGCCTCCGCCGATGCCAGTGACGCAGCAACCGCCTCGCTCGCACTCGCGTCTCGGTACCACTCGGGCGTGCCGTCGGGATGGTCCATGGCCACTCGGCCGACGAAGGCCCGTTGGCCATGGTCGACGCATGCTTGGGCCAGCGCTGTTGTGGCCGGCCCATGGATCGACCCGTAGTACACCGCCGTCGTCGTTCCGACCGAGAGGAGGCTCGGCACCATGTCGTTCCAGACGGCGGTGGCAAACGCTTCGTCGACGAACCGTGCCTCGAGCGGGAAGGTGTAGTCGAAAAGCCACTGATCGAGCGGCAAATCAAGCCCGGTGCCGAGCTGGGGCCACTGTGGTGCATGCACGTGGGTGTCGATCAATCCGGGAAGCAGCACAGAGGTTGAGGGCAGTTCGATGTCGGCTGAGGCATCACTGGTGGCCGTCTCGATCGAGGCAATTCTCCCGTCATCCTCAACGGTGATCAGAACGTTCTCGAGTATCTCGAGCTGCGCCGGGTCGGGAGTTTGGAGCACCGTTGCTCGAATAGTCAGTGTCACGAACGGCCACGGTAATCGGTTGCACCCTGGTGACGGGCCCGTCACGATCGGAGCATGGACCCTGTTGTTCGATCAGCAACGCCTGCTGACGCAGCTGCGATCGGGCGAATCCACATGCGGTCGTGGCAGGTGGCGTATCGAGGCATCGTTCCTGACGAATATCTTGACTCGATCGATGAAGCTGAGCGGGTCGAACAGTGGGCCCAGATTCTCCGAGGTGAGGTGCCTGTCGGCAACCTGCCGCTGCCCCTCAACATCGTGGCTGAGGATGACGGCGAAGTTGTGGGATTCGCCAATGTCGGAGCTTTTCGCCAGCCAGACGAAGGCTCGGAGACGCCGCGCGTCGAGGCCGACGCTCCGGGAGAGCTTTGGGCGATGTACGTGACCCCGGAACGATGGGGCACCGGAGCAGGTGGTGCCTTGATGGCCGCCACGATCGATGAGTTGCGGGCCAAGCGGTACGACCCGGCCTACCTGTGGGTGCTGACCGACAACGATCGAGCCCGACGCTTCTATGAACGTCAGGGCTGGGTGTGCGATGACGTTTCAACAACTCTCGAAGTTCTCGGCAACGAGATAGCGGAGATTCGTTACAGCCGAGCAGTGCTGGCTGACTAGCGTCCGGTCATGACCATCTACGAACGACGAACCTACGACATCACCGTCGGCAAGATGAACGAGGTGATCGCGCTCTATCGCGATCGCAGCTTTCCGGTGATGCAAGCGGGCGGATTCGACAAAAATCTCGTCGGGTACTTCATCAGCGATACCGGGTCGCTGCACCAGCTCATTCACCTTTGGCGCTTCGACGACGACGCCGATCGTCGAGACTTCTGGCAGCGGCTGTTCGCCAACGAAGAGTTCATGGCCTTTGCCGGTGAGCTCCGACCGATGATCCAACGGCAAGAGATCCAGCTGTTGAACCCGGCTCCCTGGGGGCCAAACCCGTAGTCGATTGCACCTAGGCTTCGATCGTGGTTGCACAGTGGTCGAATTGGTCGGGTAAGCAGACGTCGCGACCGCAGCACGTCGTTCGTCCTACCTCTGTTGACGATTTTGTGGCCGCTATCTCGCTCGCCAACGATGAGGGTTGGCCCATCCGCGCCGTCGGTGCATCGCACAGCCACTCGCGGGTGGCCGCAACCGATGGATTGCTCGTCGAACTCGACGACTGGCAGGGCGTGATCTCCACCGATCCGGCGGCCAAGACGGCCGTCATCAAGTCTGGCACCCGCATCTTTCAGCTCGGCGAGCCACTCCATGCGGACGGTCTCGCGCTGCGCAACCAAGGCGACATCGATCGCCAGAGTGTGGCGGGGGCAACGGCGACCGGAACCCACGGCACCGGGCCAACGCTGCAGAACTTGTCCATGTCGGTCGAGTCGCTCCGTATCGCGTTGGCCTCGGGTGAGATCATCGACTGCGACGCGCGCTCCGGTGAGATCTTCGAGGTCGCTCGCCACTCACTTGGCGGGCTCGGGCTCGTTGTCGACATCACGATGGCGCTGCGCGAGCCATACCGCCTCCACGAGCGGCTTTGGACAGAACACCCAGACACCGTGTTTGCCCGTATCGACGAGCTCACCGCTGCCACCAGACACTTCGAGTTCTTCTGGATGCCGCAGCTCGACAAGTGCGCCTGCAAGACGCTTGAAGAGACCGACGCCGCACCAGACCCGATGACGGATAACAAGCTCGAACGCATCGGTTGGAGTCACGACATCATTTCGTCGATCCGAGACGACAAGCACACCGAGTTGGAGTACTCCGTGCCGGCTGAGGTTGGTCCGGCCTGTTTCAATGCGGTCCGTTCGATGATCCAGCAGGATTTTCCCGATCTCGTGTGGCCGCTCGAGTACCGCACGGTCAAGGCAGACGATCTCTGGATCAGTGCGGCGACCGGACGCGAGACCGTCACGATCTCAGCTCATCAAGACATCTCACTCGACGAC
>CALJSB010000129.1 GCA_937976305.1 uncultured Acidimicrobiales bacterium | reverse complement strand
TGCTGCATTACGAGTGGACGCATCTGATGGTCCACACCCGCTACCGGCCATCGACCCGGTTCTACGCTTCGCTCGCTCGTAACCATCGATTGCATCACTTCCGCAACGAGGACTTCTGGCTCGGCGTCACGTCGAACTCGGGCGACCGGCTGCTTCGCACGCTGCCCGCCGACAAAGGCGACGTCCCCCTCTCGGACACCGCTCGCACCCTCGGTTAACCGTCCGCCAGGCCGATCCGAGCGAAGTCAGACCGCCCCACCCCCGCCCAAAACGACCGAACTGGAGGCCTCCACCGGCGTTTCAGTCGGTGGGGCACTCCAGTTCGGGTGGGGTGTGTGGTTCTGGAGGCTTCTACCGGCGTTTCAGTCGGTGGGGCACTCCAGTTCGGGAATGGTGTTTGGGTTTGTGTTGGGGCGCTGGCTACATCGCCGGGGCGATGCCGAGGTCGGCGAAGCCCTTTGCTTCGTAGTTGGCCCGGAACAGTTCGCGGAGACCTTCAGCCGCCTCGTCGTAGGCCTCGGGGTCGTCCCATGTGTCACGGGGATTGAGAATCCCGTCGTCGACGTTGGGGCAGCTCACCGGCATCTTGAGTCCGAGCGTTGGCTCGACCTCGGTTTCGACATTGTCGAGGTCACCAGCGAGCGCTGCGTCGAGTAGTGCCCGCGTGGCCTTGAGCGACATACGATCGCCCTTGCCGTACGGACCACCAGACCAGCCAGTGTTGAGCAGAATGCAGCGTGTGTCGTGCTTCTCCATACGGTCGGCGAGCAGCTGGGCATACACCGATGGCTTCTGAGCCATGAACGGTGCACCAAAGCAGGCGCTGAACGTGGCTTCAGGCTCGGTGATACCAACCTCGGTGCCGGCGAGCTTCGACGTGAAGCCGGTGACGAAGTGGTACATGACTTCGTCTGGCGTCAAGATCGACACCGGTGGAAGCACGCCGAACGCATCAGCTGTGAGCAGCACGATGGTTTCGGGATGCGGACCCTTGGCGCCGTCGGCAACACCCGGGTTGCAGTCGAGCGGATAGGCGAAGCGGGTGTTCTCGGTGATCGACCCGTCGGTGAGGTCGAACTCTTGTGGATCCGTATCGCCGATGGCCTTGCCGGGAAGGGCCGGCACGTTCTCGATGAGCGTGCCCTTCATCGACAGCGCGGCGGCGATGACCGGCTCGTTCTCTTTGCTGAGATCGATGAGCTTGGCGTAGCAGCCGTCCTCGAAGTTGGAGACGCCGGTTGCGGTCCACACGTGCTCGTCGTCGCCGATGAGCAGGCGATCAGGGTCGGCTGACAGCGTGGTCTTGCCGGTGCCCGACAGTCCGAAGAGGATGGCGGAGTCGTTGTCGGAGCCGACGTTGGCCGAGCAGTGCATCGAGAGCTGACCCTTGGCCGGCAGCACGAAGTTCATCAGGGTGAACATCGTCTTCTTGTTGACGCCGCAGTAGTCGGCCCGGCCGAGTACGAGCGCAACACGGTTGACGATGTCGATGATGACAGCCCGATTCGACTTCGTGCCATCTCGTTCTGGGTCGCAGTGGAACGACGGCACGTTGAGCAACGTCCAGCCGGAGTCGACTCGGTCGGCATCTTCACGCACCTGCTTGGGGAACATGATGTTGCAGAAGTAGGCATGGGTCGCGTACTCGCCGACGAAGCGGTACGGCTCAGCGAATTCAGGGTCCCAACCGCAGAAGACGTCGGTCGAGTAGAGCGTCCCGGCCTTCTGGTTGAGATGTTCGATCACTCGGGGGAGGAGCGCATCAAACTTGTCGGGGTCGAATTGACCGAAGTCAGGTTTCCACCAGACATCATCTGCCACCTCAGGACGAGCGACCGCAAAGGTGTCTTGGGTTGGTCGACCCGTGCAGGTGGGATCGGTGTAGTAGACGAGCGGGCCATCAGCTCCGAGCGCCGTGGCGAATGCCTTTTGCTCGTTGCCGTCGCCGTCTGCTGAGACGTAGCCCCGGTCGTTGTCAATTGCGGCGGCGAATAGCTCATCTTGGGAGAGAGCGTGCTTCACGCTGACTCCGCTCAGGCCGAACAGTGTGTTCAGCTCCGCTGCAACCTCTTCGTTGGTTCTTGCCATGTGTAGTTCCCGACGTCGTTGTCCGAACAGTGAATGACAGAAGGTGATGCCCGAAGGCGTTACCTGCCGCTTACGTGGTCTTCCATCTACTCATCGGATTCAGAGATCCAAGATGGAGTACCCATATCGACTTCGGAGCCGAGGCGCAGGTCGGAGGCCTGGCCGTGCTCATCGAGGTCGAAAACGACGCGCTGGCCGGGTCGGAGCATGCGGAACACTGAGCCGTTGAGGGCATCAGGTGAGAGATCGATCTCAGCAAGATCCGTGTCGCGCAAAAGCACGCCATCACGGGTCACTGGGTCGTAGGCCTTGATCACACCCTGCACAGCAGCACTCCACTCGCAAGCGACGTCCGGCACGTCGTGGCGACAACAATACGCACCCCTCGTGACCTGGCCAATTGATGACGCGAACTATCGCTGGGAGAAATACTGCTCATCGCTCCGGTCTATCTGGATCGTTCGGCCCATGCCACCTGCCGGTAACGTTTCGTGGGTGATGAGCCGTGGCTGATTCTGCTGACACCGACGTCACCGCTCCCATCTCGCTCGGCGAGTTGGCGGCCATGCCCGTCACGCGGCTCAAAGGCGTTGGCGACAAGAAGGCAAAGGGTCTGGCGAAAGCCGAGATCGAGAACCTCTTCGACCTCATGACCTTCTATCCCCGTCGCTATCTCGATCGGACCAAAGAGCGGAAGATCGCCGACATGCTCGAAGACGAGGAAGCCACCGTCCTCGTCGAGGTGAAGCGCAGCAACTCACGACGGATCCGCGGTGGCCGAGTGATGGTCAACGTCACCGTGACCGACGGCGAGAGCGATCTCGAGATCACCTTCTTCAATCAGGCCTGGCGAGAACGCCAACTCGGCGTCGGCCGCCAAGCAATGCTCCACGGCAAGCTCACAGTGTTTCGGGGCAAGCGCCAGATGGCCAACCCCGTTGTCGACTTGGTCGGCAACAAGACCGGCCGGATCATCCCGGTGTATCCGCAGTCCGAGAAGAGCGGCATCCACAGCTGGGACCTCGTTGAGTTTGTCGCCGAAGCCTTGCGCCGCAGCCTGCCGCCGGTCGGTCGAGGCCTTGTCGACCCGCTCCCGATGGAGCTGCTCGACCGGTACGACTTCGTCGACCGCGGCGCCGCTATGCAAGGCATTCATGCGCCCGAGTCGATGGCGGAGGTTTCTGAAGCTCGCCGCCGCTTGGTGTTCGAAGAACTGTTCCGGATGCAGGTCGCTCTCGTGCTGCGCAAGCGGATGATGGAAGCCACCGAGGTCGGGCTCGAGCATGTCGCCGATGGCCCGCTGGTGCAGCGATTCCGAGAGACGCTTCCGTTTCCACTCACGGGCGCCCAAGAGCGTTCGATCGCCGAAATCGCTTCCGATCTGCAACGGCCCATCCCGATGCATCGATTGCTGCAAGGCGATGTGGGCGCAGGCAAGACGCTCGTCGCTGTTGCGGCCATGCTGACCGCGGTCGATGGCGGCCACCAGGCGGCGCTGATGGCACCAACGGAGGTGTTGGCCGAACAGCACGCAGCCGGCATTCGCGCCCTGCTCGGCGACTTGTCGGTTCCGGACGTGGGCACCCTCATGGGGGAACGTCCGCTCAAGATCGAACTGCTCACCAACCGCACGTCGACGCCGGAACGCAAACGCATTCTGAGCGAAATGTTGTTGGGCCAGACCGACCTCGTGATCGGCACACACGCACTCATCCAAGACAAGGTGCAATTCGACTCGCTTGGCGTCGTTGTGATCGACGAACAGCACCGATTCGGTGTCGAGCAACGGGCCGCCCTGCGTGAGAAGACTCGTGGCGAACTGCTTCCCGATGTGCTGGTGATGACAGCCACACCGATTCCCCGCACCGCGGCCATGACGGTGTACGGCGATCTCGATGTGTCTGTGCTTGATGAGTTGCCACCCGGCCGGACACCGATTGTCACCCAATGGGTCCAGGCAGCTGGTTCGCTCGAAGGCGATGCTCCACTCGAGCTCGAAGCCATGTGGAGCGAGATCCGCGAGCAGGTCGCGGAGGGCCGGCAGGTCTACATCGTGTGTCCGCTGATCGGTGAGTCTGAGAAGATGGAGGTGGCGTCAGCCGAGGAGACCTATGAGCGGCTCAGCTTCGTTGAGCTCGAGGGTCTCTCACTCGGTCTGCTTCACGGCCGGATGGACTCCGACGACAAGGACGCGACGATGCAGCGCTTCCGTGACGGCGACCTCGACGTCCTTGTGGCAACGACCGTGATCGAAGTTGGTGTCGATGTTCCGAACGCCACGGTGATGGTCATCCTCGATGCTGATCGTTTCGGCATTGCCCAGCTTCACCAGCTGCGAGGTCGCGTCGGCCGTGGTGTTCATCAGTCGACGTGTTGGTTGGTAGGTGAGGCCACGACCCCCGATGGTGAGTCGCGACTGCAAGCTCTTGTTGACTCCACCGATGGGTTCGAGCTTGCGGAGGTCGATCTCGATCTCCGCGGGGAAGGGTCGATCATGGGCGAACGGCAGAAGGGTCGAAACGATCTGCGGCTTGCGTCTCTGCGACGGGACAAAGAGGTGGTCATGCAGGCTCGCGAAGAAGCCATCAAGCTCATCGACGCCAATGCGACGCTGGCCGAACTGCCTGAGTTGGCCGCTGAGCTCGAACTCTTCCTGGACGAAGAAGATGCTGAATTTCTTCTGAAGGGCTAGTGCCCAGAAGGAATTCTCCTCTCCGGGCCGTGTTCCAAGATCCATGAGCCTGCGAGCACTTTTTGGAGGATCTTCCTCCGCACAGCCAATTGAAGTCGGAACCGTCTCATGGAATCGGGAGCTGGTCGATGCCCTCTCGACCTCTCGCGAGACCGGCAAGCCTGTCTTCGCTCTCTTCCAAGAGGTGCCAGGGTGCGCAGGGTGCAAGCAGTTCGGACGAGACGTGCTGTCTGACCCGGTGGTCGTTGATGCCATCGAAGAGTCGTTTGTGCCGCTCCTCATCCACAACAACACACCGGGACGAGACGCCGAGGTGCTTGCCGCTTTGGGTGAACCGGCGTGGAACTATCAGGTCGTTCGGTTCCTCGACGCCGATGCCGACGACATCATTCCGCGGCGTGACCGAGTGTGGGAAACAGGCCCGCTTGTGACCCGAATGATCGCAGTCCTCGAGGCCGCAGAGCGGTCGGTCCCCGAGTATCTGCGCCTGACCGAACAGCAGCATTCTGACCGGCTGCAGTCGGTGCACATCGCCCAAGATTGCTTTTGGGTTGGTGAGATGCAGTTGGGTCAGATCGACGGGGTCGTTGCCACCCAGGCTGCGTTCATGGGAGGCCACGAGATCACATCCGTCTGGTTCGATCCGGATGTCATCACCATCAACGGGCTCGTCAGCGAGGCTGTTCGTCGTCGTGTGGCCTCGGCGGTCTTCGCCGACGACAGCGCGGCAGCCGGGCTGGCCGGCTCGGGGGTGCGCATACTCCCGGTAGATCTCACGTCACATCGAGTCGCCCCTGACAGCGACCAGAAGCGCCAGATCCGCGGTGTCCGCGGCTTGCGTGATCTGTCGATCTCGCAGTTGACAAAGGTGAATAGTTTCTTGCCGGTGTCACCCGAACGAGCGAGCGAGTTCCTTCCGCCGAGTTGGCGCGCTGGGCTCATCGGGTAGTGACCTCACGGGAGCGGTTGGTCGCCGGCTGCGTCGTCGAGATCGCTTTCGCCAACGACGATGTCCCAACGGTCGAGACAGTCTTTGCACCGGTAGGGGAGCACGGTGCCGGGGTCGAGCGGCTCGTCTCCCGGGTACCAACCCAACGGGTAGCACGTGCCACCACAGTCAACGCAGACGATCTCATGGTCGGGCTCGATCACGCCACGACCGTACCCGCCATCCCACCGGCCCATCCCAGTAGCGTGAACGGGTGAGGATCATCTCGGGAACAGCTGGCGGGCGACGCATCGTTGCCCCCGAGGGCCGAGGGACTCGACCGATCACCGATCGAGCCAAAGAGGGGATCTTCAACATGCTGCTGAGCGTTGTCGACCTCGAAGATGCTTTGGTGCTCGACCTGTTCGCCGGCAGCGGCTCGTTCGGACTCGAGTGTCTGAGTCGAGGAGCGGGCAATGTCGTCTTCGTCGAACAAAACCGGGCGGCAGCCGAGGTGATTCGCACCAATGTCGACACGCTGGGTTTTGGCGATCGAGCTGACGTACGCCAGTCGCCAGTGTCGAGCGTGCTCGCAGGCATCGGTTCTGCCGTTGACCTCGCCTTCTGCGATCCGCCCTACACCGACGACGTGTGGGCCGAGCTGCTGCCGACGATTCCGGCCGACGTCGTGGTTGGCCATGCCTCGCAGTCAGTCGAGCTGACGCCGCAGTGGACTGAGCTCAAGCGGCGAACCTACGGGCGAGCTCAGATTGTGATTGCTGAGCGCAGCTAGGCTCAATGTTCATGAGTACCGCGCTGTACCCGGGGTCATTTGATCCTGTCCACAACGGCCACCTCGGCGTTCTCGAATCGATCGCCCCATTGTTTGATGGGGTGATCATCGGTGTCGGTCACAACCCAGACAAACCATCCGGGTTGTTTACGCCAGACGAACGCAAAGCACTGCTCGAGTCGGTCACGTCTCACCTCGACAATGTCACCGTGGCTCTGTTCAGCGGCTTGGTCACCCATGCCGCCAACGAGCTGGGGGCTGACTGCCTCGTGAAAGGCCTCCGAGGCGGCAGCGATTTGGCCACGGAGATGCAGCAAGCGGCAATGAACCAGGAGACCGGCCACATCGAGACCATGTTCGTGCCCGGGCTCGGATCGGCTGGTCTGGTGGCAGGAACCTACGTCCGCCAGATCGCGATGCTCGGCGGCGATGTTTCTTCGGTTGTGCCGGCTGCCGTCATGTCCGCTCTCGCTGACAAGGTGGCAGCGGCCTCGGGTTCGTCGTGAGTTACATCGACGACAGCTGGGGTTCCGAAGAAGGCGGCGATGCGGCCGCCCAGCGGGCGAGTGATGGCGAGCACACGCCGAGTTCGCTCGGCGTCCCGGGCCCGCCGGAACCAGCGACCATCAGCGAGCTCCTTGATGAGGCCATCCAGGTGGTCACTGATGCTCGGCCGGCCCCGATGTCGTCGATGGCCAAGGTCGATCGTGATGAGCTGCTCGATCTTCTCGAAGACATTCGCGATCTGATGCCGGAGGAGATTCGCGCCGCTCGCTGGTTGCTGAGGGAGCGGGATCACTTCTTGGCCGAGGCTCGTCGTGAGCGTGACGCCATCGTCGAGCAGGGTCGGTCTGAAGTTGCGCGCATCGTCGAGCGTCAGGCGGTTGTTGCCGCAGGCGAGGACAAAGCCCGCCGCATCGTCACTCAGGCCCGCGACGATGCCCGCCAAACTCGCCGTCAACTCGACGACTATTGCGATCGCAAACTCGCCAGCTTCGAACGCATGCTGAGCGACACGATGTCTGCGGTCACCGAAGGGCGTCAGCGTCTGACCGCGTCGATTGACCTCACCGGTCTCAGCCCCGACGAAGACACCGACTTCGAAACTCTGGCCCGCCGCGGTGACCGTCGTCGGTCTCGCGATGACGGCGCCCGCATCGATCAGGTCGGCGAGCCGGCAGACGAATCGTGGTAGCGCCAACGCCGAAGCCGGCGACGAAGTTGACCCGCACGGTCACCGATCTCCGGCGACGTCTGGGTCAGCGGATGGATGTCGAGATTGCGCTCGACCTGCCAACCCTTGAGGTGATCGCCAGTCGGACTGCTGAGGGCCCCGTCGTTGGGTCCGTCGTCATCGAGAGCATTGAGCGTGGCGTCACCGTGTCGGGCTCTGTTGCCTTCAACTGGAACGGCGATTGTCGTCGATGCCTCGAGCCAGTCGACGGCAAGAGCGACGTCGACATCTTCGAGATCTTCCAGGTCGGTGCACCAGATGACTCAGATGACATCCAGGAGTTGATCGACGACACCGTCGACCTGGTGCCGGTTGTGCGAGACGCCGTGTTGTTGGCGTTGCCGCTCGCTCCGTTGTGCCGAGAAGACTGTGGCGGTCCCGACCCCGATCGCTACCCGGCAAAGACCATCGACCAAGTCGAGGAAGAATCCGCGACGGCCGATCCAGTCGCTGATCCGCGCTGGGCTGCCCTCGACGGACTCAGCTTCGACGAAAACTGACTCGCCGTAGGCGGCGGCGCCTGATCAGCGACCGGCGTACACGTGTGGTCCGAGGATGAACTGGCACACGCGCCACTCATCGTCGACCTCTTGAAGGTCGAGGCGTGCCCCTTGGGCGGCGCCCGCGATTGTCACGGTGCCCTCCACGACGGCGGTGTTTTGGCCTGTGCTATTCACACTCACATTGTTGAGGTTGTGTGATTCGGGATTGATTGCGTTCACGAACTGTTCGAAGGCCGCCCGATCGTTGGCTTGGCACAGCGGTGCGAGTTGGTCGTAAGCCTCGGCCCCTCGGTCTTCGGTGATGAGGGTCATGAAGTCGTTGCCGGCATTGACTGGCGCCGATGCGGCTCGGAACAGAAGAACCGAACAGCCGCCGATCCCGAGAATCGCAATCCCAAAAAATCCGAGAAGGATCCACAACCATGTTTTCTTCTTTGGTGGAGGCGCCGTTTCGGCCCCCGGGGCCCCAGGAGGTGGTGCCCCGTAGGCGGGACGGGCCTGTGAGGCCTCGCCGCCCGCTGGCTCGGGCGCTCCCGGTGCGGGCATCGGCTGTCCGAACTCAGCACCGGAGGACGGAAACGATTCGCTCGGCGGAGCAGGCACGTCGGTTTGGGCCGGAATGTCGGGCAACGGATGACTCGGGATGGCGCCGCCCGATACCGATGGTGGGGTGCCAGGAGGAGGTTCCGGCGTTGCTCGCTCCGGCGGAGGCGTCGGAGCGCCAGGAGCTGGCGTTGGCGCGGCGGGTGGTGGCGCAGGCGCGCCGGGCGCTGGCTGCGGAGTCCCCGGAGCGGGAACTGGTGCCCCGGGTGGCGGGACTGGTTCTGGGCGAGGCGGGCTTCCTTCCGTCATTCAGACAACTCTAGGACGTTCAGGAGAAGCGTTGTTCGAGATCGTTGATCTCGGGCAGCCCGATCAGGTCGGTGAACTCCCCAAACGCTGGGATGTCGTCGAGGATCGGCAGCGGGGAGCCGGCTTCGCGAATCTTCGCGAGAGCCGTCTGCATTGCCCGAGTTGCAGCGAGCAGCGTTGAGATCGGCATGATCACCATGGCGAATCCGAGTTCGACAATGCGGTCGTAGGGGAGGGGTGGTGTCTTGCCTCCCTCGGCCCAGTTGAACACGAGGGGGATGTCGCTGAGCTCGGCCGCGACCGTCTCGAGCTCCTCCTCGCCGGTGAGTGCTTCAACGAAGAGCACGTCTGCACCGGCGTCTCGCACCTGGCGGGCGCGATCGAGGGCCGCATCAAAGCCCAACGGCGCTCGGGCATCGGTCCGAGCGATGATCACGAAGTCCGGGTTTGAGCGGGCGGAGACAGCGGCGCTGATCTTGGCGACGAACTCCTCAGTCGAAACAACTTCCTTGCCCTCCATGTGGCCACACTTCTTCGGTGTGACTTGATCCTCGATGTGGATTCCGGCAACGCCAGTGCGTTCGTAGTCCTGCACGGTCCGGATCACGTTGATGGCGTTGCCGTAGCCAGTATCGGCATCAGCGACGACAGGAAGATCGGTGGCGGCAACGACCCGACGGGCGTTGTCGAGCATCTCACTGACCGAGAGCAGTCCAACATCAGGTCGTCCGAGAAGCGAGGCCGCGGTGCCAAACCCCGTCATGTACACGGCGTCGAACCCGGCTTGCTCGATGAGGCGGCTACCGAGTGCGTCGTAACAGCCCGGCAGGAGGAGCGGCTCCGGTCGAGCCAGAAGAGCTCGAAGGCCAGCAGGGCCGGGAGTCGAAGGACGGAGCAGATCAGCCATGGCCCCAGTCTGGCCCATTAGCGTCACGGCTGTGGCTGTCAGCGACTTCGACAACGAACTTGCGTGGGGTGAGTCGCCGGGCCTCCTCGTTGTCGACATGTGCCGGGCCTACTTCGAGGCCGACTCGCCGCTGTTCATCGATCGGCCCGCCGTCGTCGATGCCAACATTCGGCTCGTGCAGGCCAGCCGAGATGCTGGGGTCCCGGTGTTCTGGAGCCGAGTGGAGTTTGTGCCCGGTGGCGTAGACGGTGGTGTCTTCTACCGGAAGGTTGGTGCGCTGAGTGTGTTCGACCACGGTGGGCCGCTCGGCGAATGGGTGCCGGGCCTCGCACCTCGCGACGAAGATGTTGTGGTGACCAAACAGGCAGCATCGAGCTTTTTCGGCACCGATCTCGATGCGGCGCTCCGCACGAGTGGGATCGACACGTTGCTTGTCTCGGGCGTGTCAACCAGCGGTTGCGTGCGGGCTACGGCGCTCGATGCATGCCAGTACAACTATGTGCCGGTTGTCGTGGCCGAGGCCTGCGGCGACCGGACCGATGCAGTGCACGACGCCAGCCTCTTCGACCTGTCGGCCAAGTACGCCAACGTCGAATCGATCGACGACGTGGTGGAGCAACTCGGCAGTTGACCGAGCCTTCAGTGCTGACGGGGATTGTGGCTTCCTCGGGTGCGAGTCAAGGTTCCGTGGTAAACGATCTCCATGGACCTAGGCATTTTCATTCCCATCGGCAACAACGGCTGGATGATGTCGGAGAACTCTCCGCAGTATCCGCCTTCCTTCGAATTGAATCGCCAGGTTGCCGAACGGGCAGAGGCAGCCGGGTACGACTTCCTGCTCTCGATGGTGAAACTACGGGGCTTTGGTGGCAAGACCGAGTTCTGGGACCACAACCTCGAATCGTTCACGCTGATGGCCGGGCTCGCTGCGGTGACCGAGAAGATCAACCTCTTTGCCTCCGTCGCCCTCCCGACGATGGAACCCGCCATGGTGGCCCGCATGGCCTCCACGATCGACGACATCTCCGATGGCCGCTTCGGCATCAACATCGTGTCGGGCTGGAACCAGATCGAATACTCACAGATGGGCGTGTGGCCGGGCGACTGGTACTACGAGAAGCGCTACGAGTACGCCACTGAGTACGTCAAGATCATGAAGGAACTGTGGTCGACCGGTGTCAGCGACCTCAAAGGCGAGTACTTCCAGATGGACGACTGTCGCTTGTCGCCACCGCCGAAGAATGGCGGTGTGCCACTCGTGTGTGCCGGTCAATCGGATGTCGGTATGGACTTCTGCGCGACCTACGGCGACTTTCAGTTCATCATTGGCACCGGTGATCTCGACGTGGTGCGCAACGATGCCGGGCGGCTGATGGCAGCGGCAGAGAAGAGCGGTCGCGATGTCGGTGTGTACGTGCTTTTCCAAATCACCATGGGCGAGACGGACGAAGAGGCCGAGGCCAAGTGGCAGCACTACAAAGACGGTGCCGACCTCGACGCGATCAAGTTCATGACCGGCCAAGCTGAGCTCGACACGGCCGGGGCAACAGCAGAGAAGATCACCGAGATGCAGGGTGCGTTCAACCTCAACATCGGCCCGATCGTCGGCAGTCACGCAACCATCGCGGCAAAACTCGACGAGGTCGCTCAGATTCCTGGCGTCAAGGGCGCGATGTGCGTTTTCGACGACTACCCGACCGCCACCCAAGAGTTCGGCGAAAAGGTCATGCCTTTGATGTCCAGCCGGAGCTAATACTCCGGTTGGCGCCAGCGGTACGACGCCGCTGCGGGTCCAGCTCCGCAAGCTCTGCTGGCCAAGTCCTCGCCTGCGTCGCCCCTCTGTCACCAACCTCGAACCGGGTCGTTCGCGTGGCGAGGGACGAGCCAGCTCCGAGCGCGCGAGTCGATCGCGAGTAGCGGGAGGTGTGGAACCCGCAGGGTTCCCGCCGACCCAATGCAGTAGGGCTCCGTGCCCAACGGCCCGCCCGCAGGGCAGTTGAGGGTTGAAAGACTGAGACACCAGTTATGCTCTGGAGTCGATCTACGCCCCGAGCGGGCCCGCGCCTACCGAGGACACCATGGCCGTTCCAAAGAAGAAAACATCAAAGGCCAAGACCCGCAGCCGTCGTGCCTCCAGCTGGAAGCTCGACGCCCCTGCGAAGAGTGTCTGCCCTCGCTGCAGTGTGGCCAAGCTCCCGCACCGCGTGTGTGGTAGCTGCGGTTGGTACGCCGGCCGTCAGGCCATCGAAGTCGACTGACCTTCGTGGTTCCTCCGGACGAGTCGACGCTGTCGACCCCTCCGAGCCCTACATCTTTGCCTGTCGCCGTCGATGCGATGGGTGGCGATGACGCGCCCGCAACGATTGTCGAGGGCGCTCGACGAGCCGTCGAAGAGCTGAACATTCCGGTCGTGCTTGTTGGCCGCCCTGACGAGATCGGCGACGTCGGTGACATTCCTGTCATCGAAGCCAGCGAAGTCATTGCGATGGATGCTGAGCCGGCAACCAGTGTTCGGCGCATGAAGGACTCATCGATTGTCCGCGGCGCCGAAGCGGTACGCGACGGCCAGGCGTGTGCCCTCCTGAGTGCAGGCAACACGGGCGCCGCAATGGCGGCATCGCTGTTGCGAATGGGTCGGATCAAGGGCGTGTCGCGCCCCGCCATTGCGGTTCCGTTCCCGGTGCTCGGCTCGACGCCAACCACCCTGCTCGACTGCGGGGCCAACGCCGATTGTCAACCGGAATGGTTGGTGCAGTTCGCCCAACTCGGCTCGATCTACGCCCGTACCCGTTTCGGTGTCGACACGCCCCGGGTTGGCGTGATGACGATCGGAGAGGAAGCCGGCAAAGGCAACCAACTCGTCAAAGACACCTGCGAGCTCCTGGAAGAGGGCAGTTGGGTCGATGCCTGCGGCGCCGACTACGTCGGCAACCTTGAGGGCCGCGATCTGATGACCGGTGTGGCCGACGTGATCGTGTGCGATGGCTTTACCGGCAACATCATCTTGAAGTCGCTCGAGGGCGGCATGCAGGTCGCGATCGACGCGGTCAAGAATGTGCTCGACTCCGTAGCCGACACACCGGGAGTAGCCGAAACCGTTCGGCCCAAGCTCGACCCTGTGTTCGATGAACTCGATGTCGACACCCGTGGCGCCGCCATGTTGCTTGGCACCAAGGGTGTCAGCCTGATCTCGCACGGCTCGTCATCTCCCGTGGCGATCGCGAACGCAATCCGAACGGCCCACGAGATGGCTGAGGTTGGTGTTGTCGACAGCCTGCGCGCCATGGTCGAAGCCGGTCGATAGCCGAACCCGAGCGTTCGCCTAGCAGGATTTCCACAGGTTGTCCACAAAAACCTGAACGGCGAGAACGCCCGCTACAATTCCGATCGCTTGGGGCCCAGAGTGCCCAGCCCGATTCGGGGGACCTTTGCCAATGACCCGGGTCGAATGTCGCCACAAGAGGCAAGGTGAAGATGCCAGCAGAAACCCACATGTCGCAGTCTCCGATGTCACGAGACGACGTTGTCACGTTGGTACGCGACCGCCTGGCCGACATTCTCGAGATCGAGCCAGAAGAGATCAAAGAGGGCGACTCGTTCGCTGACGACCTTGAGGCTGATTCACTCGCTCTGATTGAGTTGGTCGAAGCACTCGAAGAAGAACTCTCCGATCGGACTGTCGGGTTCCGAATCGACGACGAGGACTTGCAGGATTTGAAGTCTGTGCGCGATGCCGTTGATTACGTCCACGGGCAGGTCGGAGCCTCAACTGACTGACGCCGCCCGGACGGAACCGATCGTTGCTGATCTTGCGAATCAGCTCGACTACGAGTTCGACGACAACGAGTTGCTCACGCTTGCCATGACGCACCGCAGCTACTGCGCGGAGCACCCTGATGTCGAGTCAAACGAGCGGCTCGAGTTCCTCGGCGACGCTGTGCTCGGCCTGGCTGTCACCGACCATATTCACGCCACCTACCCCGATCTTCCCGAGGGTCAGCTGGCAAAGCTGCGGGCATCGGTGGTCAATACCGCAACGTTGGCCGAGGTTGCTGGTCGTCTGGGACTCGGTGATTACCTGCGGCTCGGCAAGGGAGAACACCAATCGGGCGGTCGTCAGAAAGAGTCGATTCTTGCTGACGCTCTCGAGGCAGTGATTGGCGCCTTGTACGTCGACGGGGGTTGGGAAGAGAGTCGCGAGGTCGTCCTCGATCTCCTGCTCGATGAGATCTCGTCCGGGGCCGTGCGACCTGGCCGGCAGGATTACAAGACCCGGCTCCAAGAACTCTCTGCGCAGATGGGCCTCGGTGCCCCGGTGTATCAGATCGAGGGATCAGGTCCCGATCATGACAAGCGATTCGTTGCCGTTGCCCTGATCGACGGTGATGCCCGCGGCGAAGGCACGGGAACATCAAAGAAGCGAGCCGAACAGGCCGCTGCACGAACTGCATGGCACGAGTTGGATGCTCATCGCGACCGTGGTGGAACAACTGAAGATTCCGCCGCAGAAATTGAACAACCCGCCGACCAGGCACCCGCCGTGGAATCCTCCGCGACGGTCGAAAACTGAAGGGCACGGGGCGATGGCACAACAACTTGAGCTTCCCGAGATCGAAACCATCCGACGAGATCTCGAACGAGACATCGTCGGTCGCAAGGTCAAGGGCATCGACGTCAAGGGTCTCAAGACACTTGACGGTCACAAGACCAAGAAGAGCTTTGTCGACTTGATCGTTGGTGCGAAGGTCGACACGGTCGAGCGCACCGGACTCACGATGACGCTCGGCCTGAACAACGAGCACACCATGCTGATCACGCTCGGCGAGAACGGCCGCTTGCAGCGATGCCCGAGCCGGACCAAGGCCGACTCGGACATTCAGATCACCATCACCTTTACCCAGGGCGGCGATCTTCGTATTGCCGACAAGAAGGGCAGTTCGGCGGTGAGTGTTGTTCCCAACGAGGAGCTCGCCGAGCACATGACTGACCCAGATGAGCTTGGGCTCGATCTCATGGCCCAGCCACTGTCGTGGATCGAGTTTGGCCGGTTCGTTCTGCAGCGTTCGGTCCCGCTCAAAGTGCTGTTGACCGACCCGAGCGCCTTCGTTGGTATCGGCGAGATCTACTCAGACGAGATTCTCTTTGATGCGGGGCTCATGTATGACCGGCTCTCCAGCGAGCTGACGACGCAAGAAGTGCGCCGCCTGTACCGGTCGGTTGTCGGTGTGCTCCACGATGCCATCAAGTATCGAGGCACCTCGATCGAAGAGCGCCCCTTTGTTGATCTTGCCGGTGAGGCCGGCGACTACGGCGACCACCTTTCGGTGTACGGCAAGGCGGGCGAGCTCAGCCCGAGATCTCGGCTTCCCATCGAGAAAGCAACCTTCAAGGGACACACGGTTTTCTACTGCACGACCCAGGTCTGATCGACCGGCAACGCACTCGGAACGGCCGTTTCCCCATCAGGTTTCACGCTCTGGATTCAGTCGGCCGCGGCCAGTGATGGTGGCGTCAGAATCCCGTCGCCAGGTGCGCAAGGACAGTGACGGCGGGGGGTATGGTCGGGCCGTTCTAGTTCTGTGAGCGGGGAGCGGCGGAGTCGTTCCGGAAGGTAGCGCGCCGGTGTTTTTAAAGTCGCTGTCGATTAAGGGATTCAAGTCGTTCGCTGATCCAGCGACCCTCGACCTTGAGCCCGGCGTCACTGTTGTCGTTGGCCCGAACGGCAGCGGCAAGTCCAACGTCGTCGACGCCATTGCATGGGTTCTCGGTGCTCAGGCACCTACCGCAGTTCGCTCGCAAAAGATGGACGATGTCATCTTCGCCGGCACCTCGTCGAAAGCTGCCCTCGGACGAGCCGAGGTAGCGCTCACGATCAACAACACCGACGGCATCTTGCCGATCGAGTTCAACGAAGTCACGATCACCCGGACCCTGTTCCGCTCCGGCGAGTCCGAGTACGCCATCAACGGTGTGAATTGCCGTCTGCTCGACATCCAAGATCTTCTGTCTGATTCAGGTGTTGGTCGTCAACAGCACATCATCGTGAGCCAGGGCCAGATCGATGCGGTCTTGAATGCCCGACCCGAAGAGCGCCGAGCGATCATTGAAGAAGCTGCTGGCGTTCTCAAGTTTCGCAAGCGCAAGGAGCGGGCCGAGCGCCGCCTGGCCTCCACCGACGAGAACCTCAACCGTCTCAACGACCTCGTTCGCGAGGTCCGTCGCCAACTGCGTCCGCTCGAAAAGCAGGCCGATGCTGCTCGGCGCCACGGGTCGCTTGTTGCCGAGTTGCAGGCCCTTCGTATTCATCTCGCCGGACGCGAACTCGCTGCGCTGACGGCAAAGCTCGAGAACTCGCACCGCCTGCGTTCGGGTTTTGACCAACGCGAAAACGAGCTCAAGTCATCACTCGCCACCCTCGACTCAGCGGTCCTCGATGCCGAGGCAGAACTCGCCGCGCTCGGTGGTTCTGATGTCGCCGACATTCTCGGGCGGGCCCGCAGCCTCCGAGAACGCATCAAGGGCCAAGCAAACGTCGTGGCCGAGCGGCAACGCCGACTCGAAGGTGAGCTGCAATCTGCCGTTGACGACGGTGTTGTCGCAAGCCTCGAAGCCGAGGGCGCTCGCATCGTCGCCGATCTCGAAACCACCAAGTTCGAGAGCGACCAAATGCAGCCTGAGTTCTCTGAGGTCGAGGTGGCTGAGCGGCGGCTGAGCGAAGATCAGAGTTCGTTCGAAGAGACGTGGGGCGAGGGCATCGGCACGGCGCCGACACAGGCTGCCGAGGTTCGAGCCCAAGTCACCGCGCTCGAGACTGCAGCTGGTCGAGACCAACAAGAGCGCAGTCGAATCATCGAACAACTGGAAGCACTCGGTTCGCGTCACGATCGCCTGATGACCTCGCGAGCCGACGCCCAACAGACCGTCGAAACGGTCGGCCCGAAGGTGGCCGACATGGAAGCTGCGGTCGCCGCAGCGACCAAGCGTCGTGACGATGGCGAGGCCGCCATCGAGCAGGCAACCGAAGCTCGCCGAACCGCTGACGACGAGCTCAGCCGCTGGCAAGCCCGAGCGCAAGCACTGAGTCAGGCGCTCGATGAGGCCCGCAGTGCTGCTGGTGCCGACAGCCTCAGCGGAACCGAGGGTGTTCTCGGAACGCTGCTGGACCTGGTCGACATCGACGCTGGTTGGGAGTCCGCCGTCGAAGCGGCTGCGGGTGAAGCGCTCGGTGCCGTTGTTGTCGAAAGCGTTTCTCGAGGCAAGGCTGCCTTGCAGAGTCTGGCATCCCAAGATCTTCCGGGCGCAGTGCTTGCCCTGGGTGCGAACCCGGCACCGACGACTGGCCCGAGCGGCCTCGGTGAGCCGGTTCGTCGCCATGTGCGAGCCCTCCGTCCTGATGTAGAGCCACTACTCGACCGTCTGCTCGGCTCGGCCGTCGCCGTCGAAAACGGATGGACCGCCGCCCTCGATCTTGCGCTTGCGAACCCGACGGTCACCTTCGTGACTCGTGAGGGCGACCGATTTGGTTCCGCCGGTTGGCGTATCGGAAAGACCGGGTCTGGAGCCACGGGCGCTGCACTCGAAGAGGCCCAGCTTGCAGCTGACTCCGCCGCTACCGCAGCCACGGCAGCTGCGAGCGCCTTAGCGTCTGCCCGCACCGAACTCGACACCGCCCGTGTCGACCGGCGCCGCCTCGCCGACGAACTCAACGCCGCCGAACAGCAGCTCGTAGATGCCCACGCAGTGATCGAACGGGCGACCTCACAACTCAACGAACTCGCCGTCGACCGTGAGCGTCTTGATCGTCAGCAGACCGAGATCGGAGCCCGCCAGGAAGCCGATCGCAAACAGCTGACCGACCTCCAGTTGCAGCTTCCCGGTCTCGAAGCCGAAGAAGCAGCCCACTTCGACCGCACGCAGTCGATGGCCGATGCCCGCACGCAGCTCGAGGAGCGGGTTCGCCTTGTCGCTGCGACTCGCACCGATCTCGAGGTTCGCGCCGCTGCGGTGGTCGAGAGGCGGGAGATTCTCATTGCTCGCCAGGGCGAGGTCGAAGAGCGACTAGCACGGCTCGTGGCCGAACGAGGCGCCGCCAAGGCCCGCCGCGAACAGATCGAAGCATCGTTGGCGACCGTCCATGGTCTCGCCGACACGCTCACCGAAAAGGCCGATCTCCTCGACGGCTGGACCCAGCAGCTGACGGTCGAGCAGCAGGCTCAGTCAGAAGCAGCTCGCGAGGTGTCGACGGCACTCTCAGCCCGTCGCAAGGACCGACAGGATGCCGAACGAGAGCTGATCGAGATTCGAGAAAAGCGCAGCCGACTCGAGCTGTCCGATGCCGAGAACACGGTGCGGCTCGAAACGTTGACCGATGCCCTGCGGCGCGAGCTCGATACCGATCCAGACACGGCAATGGCAGCCGAGCGCCCCGAGGTCGAGGGCGGCGCAAGCCCCGAGGGGCGAGTGCGTGAACTCGAACGTGAGCTCAAGCTCATGGGCCCTATCAACCCGCTGGCCCTCGAAGAGTTCGAAGAGCTCAAAGAGCGTCATGAGTTCCTCGATGGTCAGCTCAACGACGTCAAGAACACCAAGCGAGATCTGCAGCGGCTCATTCGTGAGATCGACGAAGAGATCGTCGGTGTGTTCTCGGCGGCCTACGCCGACGTTGCGACCAACTTCGTTGAGCTGTTCCAGACCCTGTTCCCAGGCGGCCGCGGCGGCGTGAAGCTGACTGACAACTCCGACTTGCTCAACTGCGGTGTCGAGATCGAGGCCAAGCCTTCTGGCAAGAACGTCAAGAAGCTGAGCCTGTTGTCCGGTGGCGAACGATCGCTCACCGCTCTCGCATTCTTGTTCGCTGTGTTCAAGAGCCGGCCGTCGCCGTTCTACGTCATGGACGAGGTCGAGGCCGCGCTCGACGACATGAACCTCAGCCGCTTCCTCTCCCTTATCGAGGAGTTCCGCAAGGAAGCGCAGCTCATCATCGTGAGCCACCAGAAGCGCACCATGGAAGGGGCTGACGTTCTCTACGGCGTCAGCATGAAGCCAGGTGGCTCGTCCAAGGTGGTCAGCGAAAAGGCCAAGGCAAGCACCTGAGCCGCCTTTGTCGCTAGGGCGATTGGGCCATCCGGATGGGTCGTTTGGCGTTCTCTTTGCTGACCTCTGAAATCCGCGTCTCGCTCCGCCGATAGCTCCGGAAACAGGCCTCGGGCCATTTCGAGAGTGAGGGCAGTGAAATGCTGAAGTGGCGAGTGCGTGTCTCCGTGATGTTCGTTGTGGGATTGATGCTTGCAGCATTGTTGCCCGGCACCGTCTCTGCGCAGGCCAGCGGTTCGACGTTGGTGGTGCAGGCGGTCGGCCGTGATGGGTCGGAGATCGTCAACATTCGTGTCGGCGGCGTTGTGGTCGATTCGTTCGTCGCTACAGCGTTTTCGGGGAGCGAGAGCTTTTTCTCGGAGAACAGCAATCCAGGATGGGGGACTCACATCTACGTGCATCCGACGTCGATCAACTCGGGTGATGTGCGTTTGGAGTTCGTGAATGACGCGAACACGTTTGCCGTGAGGCGCGACCTGCGCGTCGACAAGATTGTGCTCGATGGTGTTGAGTTCGAAACCGAAGACCCCTCGGTGTTGGCGAAGGGCAACTGGGGAGCGAACAACTGTGGCGCAACTGCGGTGTCTGCCCAGGCAGAACTTCTGCATTGCAACGGCTACTTCCAGTTCGCTGCAAGTGACGATGCACCGCCGGTCGTCGTCGATCCTGACCCTGATGTCGATCCAGATGCTGATCTCGATGCGTTCTATGTCTCGCCGTCTGGCGACGACGGCAACGCGGGCTCGCTCGACGCACCATGGCGCACCGTTACCTATGCCACGAGTGATGACTCACCAGTGCAGGCAGGCGACACGATCATCGTGCTTCCCGGCACCTACGTCGAGACGATCACGCTCGAGAAGTCTGGCGATGATGTCGACGGACCGATCACGCTCATGGCCCAAGGCGACGTTGTGCTGCAGGACCCGAATCCGCTGGTCGGCGGCTTCCGTGAAGGCGTCATCCAGTCGGCCGATGTCGGCTTCTGGATCATCGACGGGTTCCGCATCGAGAACACCAGTTGGGCTGGCATTGCCTTGCGCGATGCGAACGACATGGTCGTTCGAAACAACCACACCTTTGAGACTGGGGCCTCCGGCATCATCGTGATGCCCGAAGATTTCTACGGCGGAGGCGAAGAAGAGATCACGAGCTCGAACATCACGATCATCGACAACGTCATCGAGCGAGCGAATTGGCGATTCGGTCCTGGTCCGAAGAACGCTGGGTCTCCTCAGGAGGCGCTGTCGCTTTGGGGTGTCGACGGATTCGACATCGCCGGCAACCTGCTGACCGAAGGCAACAAAGAAGGCATTGACGTCAAGGTCGGGTCTCGCAACGGCGCGATCCGAGACAATGTCGTGACCCAAATGGCCTTGGTGTCCGGCAACTACGGCAGTTACCGGGGTGGTCCGGCCATCTACCTTGACGGCAACCGAGCCCACTCGTTCAACATCGACATCTACAACAACACGGTCTACGACAACTTCGCCGATGGGATCGTCATTGCCGACGAGGTGCCAGCCGTCGGTGGCGTGAGCGACGTGCGAGTGTGGAACAACGTCGTGTACGACAACGGTCGACTCGGTATCAACGGCGGTGTTGGCATCGGGCTATTCAACCCGCTCGAAGACATCGAGATTGTGCACAATACGGTGGCGTTCAACATTCAGGCCCTTCGTGTTTCACCCCGTACTGCCGCGAGCACCGGTCTGAACGTCGAGGCGAACATCTTCGCCGACAATGTGTTCCGCTCGGCGATCTTCGAAGGTGACCTCGAACTCGATCTCAATCGAAACCTTTTCGCTGATCCCGATGGACTCAAGGTGCATGGCGACTGGGATGCCGGCGATCTCTCGGTGTTGAACATCGTGGACACCGACGCTGGCTTCGTCGACGCAGCAGCCAGAGACCTGCGACTCGCAAATGACTCTGTCGCAGTCGATGGCGGGCCGGCCGAAGCGCCGGGCTTTGCCGAACTCGACGCTGACGGCGGAGAACGTCCACTCGGTTCGGCCACCGACATCGGGGCCTTCGAGGTCGCCGCCGCGGTGACCCCGCCGGTGGTGAATCCGCCGCCTGTGGTGCCGCCGGTGCCGCCTGTTGTTCCGCCTGCGGGTGGGTCGACGCTTGAGATTCATGCGGTTGGGCATGATGGGTCTGAGGTGATCGATATCCGGATCGGTGGGGTGGTGGTTGATTCGTTCAGTCCGGCGCAGTTCTCGGGCGGCGGGAGTTTCTTCTCGTTGCCGGCTGATCCGG
>CALJSB010000128.1 GCA_937976305.1 uncultured Acidimicrobiales bacterium | reverse complement strand
TTGGCGGAGTACCTCGGTCGTGCTCGTTCGGTAGCGGCCGTTGAACAGTCGGTCCAGATCTTCAATGGTGTCGTCAACTCGATGGTCCCGCTCGGCGAGGCGCTCCACGATGAGGGAGTTCGCCGAGTCGCCGTCGAAGATCCCGGCTTCTTCTTTGTTCGACAAGCGATGATGAGGGCCGGGCTCGACGTCGTCGGAGTGCCAGTCGACAACGAGGGCCTCGACATCAGCGCCCTCGAAGTTTCCGGGGCAACGGCGGTGGTCGTGACTCCGGCGCATCAGTATCCACTCGGTGTGACGATGTCGGCCCACCGCCGAGGGGAGCTCGTGGCATGGGCCAGAGATGTCGATGGTTGGATCATCGAGGACGACTACGACGGTGAATTCCGATACGACCGCCAACCAATCGGGGCCTTGCAAGGACTCGACCCTTCCCGTGTCGTCTACATGGGGACGTCGTCGAAGATGCTGAGCCCAGGGCTTCGTTGTTCATGGCTCGTCGCACCGCCAGTGTTGCGGCCCCGGCTCGCTGCCCACATGCCGTTTCCCGGCACCGTCCCAACGCTCGATCAGCTGGCGCTGGCCGACTTTCTTCGGCGAGGTGAGATCGATCGCCATCTCCGTTACCTTCGACCGCTTTACCAACGACGACAGGAACAACTGCTCGACGTTCTCAGCGCTGCTGATCCGTGGCTCACGGCAACCGGTTCGTCGGCTGGCCTCCACCTCACGTGTGTGCTCGATGCAGACGTCGTTGCCGAGCGTGAGCTCGTGGCCCGAGCTGCGGCGGCCAACATCGGACTCTTTGGTCTCGCGATGCACTGGGTCGGCCCGCCTCGATTCGAGGGCATCGTGCTCGGGTATAGCCGACCACCTCAGCATCGATTCGGGGCCGATCTCGAAGCCTTCGCTCACCTGCTTGCGGCCGTGCATCAGTAGTTGGTTCACGTGTTCCTCTGGTTCGGGTCGAGCCACCCATCTAGCGTGAGACCTATGACGCTTCGGGCAATCGGCGCAGGACTTCCACGGACCGGCACCACCTCGCTGAAGGCTGCGCTCGAGCAGTTGACGGGCGAGTCGTGTTATCACATGACCGAGTTCTTCCCCCGGGCCGAAACGCAAGGTGTGATGTGGTGGAAGGCCATGAACGGTGACCTGTCGCAGCTGCCCGATTTGCTGGACGGTTTCACCTCAGCGGTTGATTGGCCCGCCTCACTCTTTTGGCGCGAGCTCCACGAACAGCATCCTGACGCCCTGGTGATCATGTCGCACCGGGCGAGCCCGGCAGCATGGTGGGGGAGTGTCGACCAGACGGTCTGGCGGGCCATGCGTAACCCGTCGATCCCCGAGCTCGAACCGTTCAACGCGTTGATGCGAACCAAGGCTGGCTTGGGTGACGATTGGGACGATGAAACCGTCGCCAAGAGGCACTACGAAGCTCTGCTCGCTGAGGTGACAGACACCGTGCCTGCCGGTCAGCTACTGCTCTGGCAGCCGGGCGACGGTTGGGAGCCTCTGTGCGCCGCCCTCGGTGTCGATGTGCCAGACGAGCCGTTCCCGCGGCTCAATGACACGGCTGAGTTCCAGGCCGAGGCCGATTGGGGAGACTAAGAGGACTTGGCTGGCCAGTAGCGGTCTCGCAGGAGGCGCTTGTAG
Organism: uncultured Acidimicrobiales bacterium; assembly: GCA_937976305.1. Taxonomy (GTDB): domain Bacteria; phylum Actinomycetota; class Acidimicrobiia; order Acidimicrobiales; family SZUA-35; genus CALEWY01. The sequence continues at coordinate 4,650 of CALJSB010000128.1, read as the reverse complement.
AGCTTGCCGGTGGGGAGCCGCGGGAGCTCCGCTTCGAAGTCGATTGACTTCGGGCACTTGAAGTGGGCAATGCGCTCGCGGGTGAAGGCGATCAGCTCGGCTTCGAGCCCGTCGCTCGACACACCGTCGGCTGGTTGCACGACGGCCTTGACCTGCTCGCCCATGTCGGGATCGGGTACGCCGAAAACGGCGACATCGGCGACGAGTGGGTGCGTGATCAGGGCGTCTTCGATCTCCTGCGGGTAGATGTTGACGCCGCCGCTGATGATCATGTGGGCCTTGCGGTCGGTCAGGAAGAGATAGCCGTCGTCATCGACATAGCCGATGTCGCCAAGCGTGGTTCGACCACCGGGCAGTGCAGCACCTGCGGTCTTCTCTGGCGCCTTGTAGTACTCGTAGGTGCCTCCGCCGGAGAAGTAGATCGCACCGGTTTCACCGGCGGGCAGATCGTTGCCCTCGTCGTCGCAGATGTGCACCTGCCCGGTGCGCGGGATGCCAACCGAGCCGGGGTGTTCGAGCCACTCCTCGCTGGTGATGAGGGTCGAGCCGTTGCCTTCTGAGCCCGCGTAGTACTCGAGGATGATCGGCCCCCACCAGTCGATCATCTGATGCTTGACCGGCACAGGGCACGGTGCCGCTGCGTGCCAGGCCACTCGCATTGAGGACAGATCGTGCTTCAGCCGCTCGGCATCGTCGAGCTTCAACATGCGGATGAACATCGTGGGTACGAACTGGGCGTGTGTGACCTGGTATCGCTCGATTGCGGCCAGGCAGGCGCCGGCATCGAACTTCTCCAGGATCACGAGTGTCCCGCCGAACCGGTGGACGATGCTCGAGAAGGTGAGCGGTGCGGCGTGGTACATCGGAGCGGGCGACAGATAGATCATGTCGGGTCCGTAGTCATAGACCATGCCGATCGCCTGCGCCGTCAGCGAGATCTCGTCAATTGGATGCTCTGGCAGCGGGCGCATCACACCCTTCGGTTGCCCCGTTGTGCCCGACGAGTAGAGCATTTGCTGGCCCGGTTGCTCGTTGGCAATTGGCGTGACCGGAAACTCGGCCAGCGCTTCTTCGTAAGACTCCCAGTTCGGACCGCCGTCCGAGCTCACCGTGCCGTCGGTCATCAACCAACGCCTTACGTTTGGTGTGGCCGCAGGATCGATTGCCGACGCGGTTTCGGCCTTCGCTCTCGAACTGACGACGATCTCGGCATCGCAGTTGTCGAGGATGTAGGCAACCTCGTCGGCAGCCAAGAAGCTGTTGGCCGCAGTGATGTAGATGCCGCTGCGGAATGCTCCCCACACCACTTCCATGAAACGGATCTGGTTCTCCATGAAAATCGCCACGTGGTCGCCAGGACCGAGCCCATGGGCCCGAAAGAGGTGAGCGACCTGGTTGGATCGTTCGTCGAGTTCTCGATAGGAGAGGGTCTCGCCCGACCCGGCCATGACCACCGCTGGATGGTCGGGGCGGCTCGATGCGTGCAGTCCTGGATAGCCCATCGGGCAAACCTAGGGGCCAACGTGACGATCGTCACGTCGAAGCTTTCGTCCGTGTGACTGCGGACTACTTCGGAGCGAAGCGTTGCCCGGCATCGAGCCGGATTGTGTCGCCGTTCAGCATCGGGTTCTCGATGATGGCGACGGCGAGTCGGCCGTATTCATCAGGACGCCCGAGCCGCTTCGGGAAGGCGTTGTCCTTGGTGAGGTTGTGGGCTCGATCTTCGGTCACGCCGGCGGTGAGCCCCGTCGCAAACAGGCTCGGGGCGATCGTATTGACTCGAATGCCGATGATGCCGAGATCGCGGGCCATTGTGAGGGTCATCCCAGCAACTCCCGCCTTCGAGGCGGTGTAGGCCACCTGGCCGATCTGCCCTTCGAACGCTGCGATCGACGCCGTGTTGATCAGCACGCCTCGTTCTTCGTCTTCGTTTGGTTCGTTTTTGGCCATGTGAGCCGCGCACAACCGGTTGGTGTTGAACGTGCCAATGAGGTTGAGGTCGATGACGGCTCGGAAGTCGTCGAGGGAGAAGGGGCCGCTCTTTCCCAGCGTTCGTCCGGCCTTGCCTCCGCCTGCTGTGTTGACCGCAACATCGAGTCCACCGAGGGCGGCCACCGCTTCGTCGATCACCACCTCGATGCCCTCGAAGTCGAGCACATCGCACGGATGCCACGAGCCGCCGAGCTCTGCCGCAACCTCTGCGCCAGCGCTGGCCTCTCGATCGAGAATGGCAATGGACCCGCCGCCGGCTGCGATGCGTTCGGCGGTGGCCTTCGCAAAGCCAGATGCGCCGCCGATGAGAATTGCCTTGAGACCGGGAAGTTCCATGGGCCCAGCATCCAACTCGCCGCCTGCCAGCGCAAATGCGTGAGTCTCCTCTCCACCAACTTCTTGGTCGACACTGAAGAGTCGAAGCAGTGTTGCTCCACGTCACTGGCGCAGAAAATTCGCCTGGCGACCGGGCTGGCGAGAACTAGTCTGCGCGCATGACTCTTGCGACCCCGTCTTCGACGCGCCACAACGACCAGTCGTTCGCCGCGGTCCGGTCATTGCTGTCCCAGTACCGGGGTCGGATCTGGTTCGCCAACGGCCTGCGAGCGTTGGCCTCGGCTCTCCCTGCGCTGCACCCGTACTTCCTCGCCGAGCTCGCGACGTCGATCGACAACCCCGATCGAGCCGGTCGATTTCTGGCCCTGCTCTTTGTCACCGGTCTTGTGCACTTCTTGCTCTGGACCGCGTGTGATTTCTTCGTGTCGGCCAAGGTCAATCTGTTGACCTACGAGTTCAAGCGGCTGGCGTTCGACACGGTGTGGTCTGAGGACTACCAGAACTTTGTCGATCGACCATCGGGCAAGGTGGCGAGCTACGTCAACGACTTGCGGAATCACAGCCAGGTGTTGTGGGATGCCGCCCACTACGGGTTTCTTCCGGTCCTCGCGCAAGTCCCGGTATATGTCGTACTGCTGTGGCAAACGTCGTCTGGCAATGCCCTTGTGTATGCCGTCTTTCTTGTCGGCTCCGGGGTGGCGCTGGCATCGGTCGCCGGTCCGGTGAATCGGCGCCAGCGGCTGCTCACCAACAACACCTCAGACAACACGGGTCGAGTGTTCGACTCCTACGCAAACTTCGTGAACGTGTTTTCGTTCCGAGCCCAGCGCAAGGAAATCGGTCGGAACGACTCGCAGATCAACGGCTTGATTCGTGATGACATCAGCTTTGGCTACGCCCTCTCGGCCTACTGGGGCACCGCCTCACTGATGATTCGCGGCTTGCTGTGGGCTGCAGTGATGGGGTTCAGTTGGTACCAATTCGACCGAGGGTCCATCAGCTTCACCGCGATGGTTGTCTCGGTGACCGTGCTGATCGACTTCACCCACCAGTACTGGAACGTGGTCCACAACATGGGGGAGTGGATCGACAAGTCGTCGGCCTTCCGTGAGGCGTACAACTACCTGTTTCCCGGTCGCAACATCGTGACGGAGCCGGGCCGACCCCGGGCGATGTCCCAGGGCGCGCCGATGACGGATTCGAGCGATGGTCGTGGCTCGGGATTCCGGGATGGCATCGAGGTCCGCAACCTTCGCTTTGCCTACCCGGACGAGCCCGATCGGCTGGTGCTCGACGATGTGAGCTTCAGCGTGCGTCGGGGTGAGCGGCTCGGCATCGTCGGTCGCAGTGGTGAGGGCAAGTCGACGCTGATCAAGATTCTGCTCGGCTTCTATGAACCGACGAGTGGCGAGATCTTCGTTGACGGTGAGCCGGTCGGGCCGGGCGAGCTCGCCGCCCTGCAGTCGTATGTCCCGCAGGACACGTCGCTGTTTCAGGAGACGATTGAATACAACATCGGCTATGCCGAACCGGGACCCGCTGACCCGCAGAAGATTCGCGAAGCGGCACAGAAGGCAAACATTGGTGATTTCATTGACTCGCTACCGCTTGGGTTTCAGACCTTTGTTGGTGAGCGGGGGGTGAAGTTGAGCCTCGGGCAGCGTCAGCGCATTGCGATTGCCCGTGCCTTCTTGAAGGAGGCTGATCTCGTGATCCTCGACGAGGCCACGTCTGCTCTTGATTCTGAGACTGAAGCCCGGATTCAAGAGTCACTCCTGGAGCTGTGGGAGGGCCGGGCAGCGATCGTGATCGCCCATCGCCTCGCAACGCTCAATGACGTCGATCGGATCATCGTGATCGAGCACGGCAAGGTTGTGGAAGAAGGCGACAAGGCATCGCTGCTTGCGACGCCCGGGCGCTTCGCCGAGATGTGGGGCCTCCAACGCTCCGGCCTCCACACGTAGGGTGTGGCTTCGCCACGGACACGTCGATTTCATTGTGAGCGGCCTCGCCGCTCAGCGACTCGCGATTGGCTTTCAGCCTTCTGGCTTCGCTCGTCCCTCGCTCCGCCTCACGAACCCTCACGTGTAGGTTGGTGGGGTGAAAATCGGCGAGCTTGCAGATCGTTGTGGGGTGACGGCGAAGACGGTTCGTTACTACGAATCAATAGGGCTGATCGACGAACCCGACCGCACCTCGAGCGGCTACCGCGACTACCCGTTGGAGGCCGTCGAGCGGGTGCGCTTCATCCGTGATGCCCAGGCGACCGGCCTCACGCTTGCCGAGATCTCATCGGTGCTTGAGCTGAAAGTCGCTGGCACG
>CALJSB010000127.1 GCA_937976305.1 uncultured Acidimicrobiales bacterium | reverse complement strand
GGGTGCGCCTCGGGACTGCGGACTTCTATGCCGTTGTCGAGGCAGACCCGGCCGTCGCCAACTCGTTGGTTGTCCATCTCGAGGATCCCGACGGTGGTCTTGGCGAATTGATCTTGTTCGCCGTTCCTGCTGAAGGGCACGACATCGACGATGTGGCCACCAAGCGTCTGGCCACGGCGCTGCGTTCAGAACTCTCGCCTCGGCATGTCCCGGATCAGTTCGTGGCCATGCCGATCGTGCCAACAACGCTCTCGGGCAAGAAGCTGGAGATCCCCGTCAAACGAATTCTGCAGGGTGTCGACCCCGTCAAGGCGGCCTCGGCCGGTGCGCTTGCCGATCCCGCCTCGATCGACCCCTACATCGAGTGGGCTGCCGCAAGGTGACCTTCTTCGAGAGTCTCACCAAACCGAGCTGGATCCCGCCCGACTGGGCCTTTCCGGCTGCGTGGTTCACCCTGTGGACGCTTCAGGCGGTGGCCTTGGTGATCCTCGCCGGCTCAGAGAAACCGGGACGTTCGCTTGCGCTCGGGTTCCTGGCGGCCCAGTTCGTCACCGCCGTCGCATGGCAAGCAGTGGTGTTTGCCGAGGGCCGACTCACGCTTGCTGCGTGGTGGCTCCTGATGGTGCTCGTGCTCGTTGTCGGAGCGACGGTGACGGCGTGGCGAGTCTCGTCGCTCGCCGGGTTGCTCGTTGCACCCACCATCGCCTGGATGACCGTTGCCACCACACTCGGCTTCACGTTGGCTCGGCTGAACCCGGATCTCTAGTCAGACTCGTTGATGCTGGCGGCGTACACGGTGTAGAGGCGCTGTGCTCCCAGGGCGAGGAACACCAGGCCGATGATCTTGAAGTCGATCAAGAGGAGCAACGCAAAGCCAATGGTTCCAAAGGCCATGCCCTGGCCAAAGTTTGGATTGCTGGTATCCATGGCGTTCCCCTCGAAGCTATTGGGCACCCTAGTCGTGCTTGACATACGGTCGTCCGTCATGGATGCAGTGTTCAGCGGTGGGACGTTGGTGAGCCGTGCAGGTTGAGCGACTGGCAGCCGATTTGGGCGCCGAGGTCACTGGCCTCGACCTGTCTGTTGCCGATCAGACGATCGCCGATCAGGTGTACCAGTTGCTGCTCGAGCACAAGGTGTTGTTCTTCCCTGACCAAACGATCGAGCCCGCGGCGCACGTCGCCCTCGGTCGCTTCTTCGGTCAGCTCGATCCCGGCCATCCGAACTTGAAGAATCCGTTTTCTGACCATCCGGAGATCTTCGAGTTGGCGGCAAGCCGAGGTGGCATTGCCGACGAGTGGCACAGCGACCTCACCTTTCAAGAACAGCCATCGATCTTGTCGATTCTCAACATGGTGACGTGCCCCGACGTTGGCGGCGACACGATGTGGACCAGCCTGAGCGCGGCCTACAGCGCTCTCTCGCCACCGCTCCAAGAGATGTGCGACGGCCTCACTGCCCTGCACGACGCTGATGCCCACAATCGAAGTGATCAAGCGACCATTCATCCCGTTGTGCGGGTGCACCCAGAGACTGGCGAACGCTGCCTGTTCGTGAACGAACACTTCACCCGCCGCATCGTGGAGCTCAGCCCAACTGAGTCCGACATGTTGCTTCGTCATCTCACGACGGCGGTTGCCGACAACCGATTCACTGTCCGCCGCCGCTGGAAGGCGGGGACGGTGGCGATGTGGGACAACCGCTGCACTCAGCACCAAGTGCAGAACAACTTCGAAGGTGAGCGCATCATTCAACGAGTGACGGTCATCGGCGACACCGTCACCGGCGTGTCTGACGAAGCCCGGTGGCCTCGTTGGAGTGGGGCGACGCGGCCGGGTGCCACCAGCAGACTCGATCGCCAGTTGCGCAACCATCTGCGTCAGATGGCAGCAACCGACGAGGGCTAGAAGCTTCGCCGACCGACCTTGCGAACCGTCTCGTCGCCGGCCATGTCGACTCGGCTCAGGATCGCAGCAAGATTTGTCGGTGGAGCCAGGTCGTCGACGACGAAATTCACTCGTGCGACATCGGCTGGTTCAGAGATCTCCGATGCCCGGACCAGGCGGAGCGAAATGCTCGGCGCCCCTCGCTGAGTCGTCTCAACAGCGACGATCTCGGGATCGAGATCGTCGGCAACGGCAACGGGGGCCTGCAACAAGGCGCCGTGATCGCGAACCGCGTCGATTGCCCGGGCCAGTGTCTTGTCTGGCACCCGCAGCACCAGCCCGTCGACGTCGCCGAGGCCGGGGAGTTGTTCGACAGCATCCGCGTTCACCCGGAGCGGCACGCTGAGCCAGGGCTCATCGCCTTCGAGGCCGGCGAGAACAGCCGGGAGGTGGGCCTGGGCGAGATTCAGCGTGATCTCGTCGAGCAACGGTTGGAGGCCAGCGTCGGCTGCGGTTCGCTCAATCGATGGTTCGTTGTCGCGTGGGGTCGACCAGGCTGGTCGGGCTTCGATGCCGATGACCTTCTTGTCGGTCGTGCGCTGCACTGGCTGGCCCACCAGACGCACATTGCCGTCCAGCAAGGCTCTGGGCAGTCGCTGAAGGGCGCGATCGCGTTTACCGAACGGAAGCACGAGCGGCTTGCTCGGCCCGGCGAGTTCCCGAGCGGCGAACAACATGGCCCCAAGGGCCAGCAGGGTGATCGCTCCCGTTGGCCAGGTGATGCCGCCGCGGTCGAGATCAGCCTGGATAGCCGTGTGGGCCGCCGCCATAGCGAGTGAGCCAAGCGCAATTGGCCAAAAGCGAACCTGCAGGATCGTGTCGCGTTCGTCGATGGTCAGGCCGAATCTCTCGGCCCCCGGCAGCGTCGTCGCGACAACTGTTGTTGTCGCGATGATCGTGAGGGCGATGAACATGAGAACGTGAACTCGAAAGGCCATGCCCGAAATGTGCAGGATGGCATATGTGACGAGGCCGACGATGAGAAGGCTGTCGACGGCCCGTCCGAGCCGACGAGCGAGTATCGCTACTCGCATCCCACCGGCCAACAGCATCGTCGAGCCGATGAACCCGGTGATCGCCAAAGGAACTCGGGCCGCGAGGTCATCAGTGCCTTTGTGAAACTGTGCGTCGAGCAGGATGGCGCTTGGAAGCATGAGCAAGGCTCCCGTCATGGCAACGCGCGCTGGGGTGCGAAGCTGGGCCGACGAGAGATACGGGCGGGCACCGGCCCACATCGTCGCCGCACCGAACAAGCCAGCAACAAGCAGCGCGCTGTCGATGACCATCGCAGCGTTCGGATGCGTGGCCCAATAGGCCCACATGCTGACGTTGATCGAGAGCGTGGCGAAGAACATCCCTGGCAGGAGCCAGAGGCGGTTGCCGGTTGTGATGCCGAATGTGCACGCCGCGATCGCGGCCACGATCGTCATGCCGACGTGGAGTGGCCGAACGCTCGATGTTGCAAACGACGCAGCGACGAGCGCGCCAAAGACCAGCGCAATAGCAAGTCGCTGTGTCCTTCTTCCGCCCATGCTCTCCATGCCCTTTGCTGTGCTTCGAGAGAGAGGGAACACCGTTGTCACGCCACGACTCGACTCGCTGGGCAGGACGGTACATCGGCCAACGCCGAGGTGACAAGCGCCGACGCTCGACCGTATGGTCGGCCCATGGCTTCTCGTCCCAACGTGCTGTTTGTGATCACCGATCAACATCGAGCCGACCACGTTGGATTCATGTTTAACGACACCGTACGTACACCGAATCTCGACGCCCTGGCCGCACGGGGCACGGTGTTCGAGAACGCGTGGGTGGCAAACCCGGTGTGCATGCCGAACCGGTCGTCGATCATGACCGGCCGCATGCCGAGCGTGCACGGTGTGATCTTCAATGACCGTTCGCTCGAGTGGGGCGCCGCGACTCACGTGCGCCAGTTTCGGGAAGCGGGGTGGCGCACGGGTCTCTTTGGCAAGTCGCACCTCCAACACGGGATGAGCCGGAATGCTGTTGTGCCCACTCCACTCACGCCCGTCGTCGATCCAGGTGCACCGCACGGGTGGGACGAGCTCGAACACGAAGAGCGCTATCTCGAAACACTGCCTGAGTGGCCGGACGACTTCTACGGGTTCGGTCAGGTCGAACTGGCAATTGATCACGGTGCGAAGGTGTCTGGCCACCACCTTCGTTGGGCGTTGGACAAGGGGGCAAGGTACGAAGATCTTGTCGTGCCATATTCACCGGAGTCGCCAGCTAAGCGGCGGTCCGATCGTTGGTGGCAGGTCTACGAACCGCCCTATGGCCCGGAGTTTCACAGCACGAGTTTTGTGGTCGATCGCACCATCAACTTCATCGAGGGGTCGGCGGGCGACAACGAACCTTGGTACGCATGGGCGTCGTTCCCAGATCCCCATCACCCGATGACGCCGCCGGGGGAGTGGTACGACAAGTACAACCCTGCCGACATGGAGCTGCCGAGGTCGTTGACCGATCCACTCACCCATGCCCCCGACTATTTGCGACACTTCCAGCAGCTCTCACCCACCGAGCAGCGAGGTTGGGTGTCGCCGTGCGGAGCCACCGACCACGAACTCGTGCGAGAGGCAATGGCCGCCAACTACGGCACGATCGAGTTCATCGACGATGGTGTCGGCAAGATCATGGCTGCCATCGAGGCCGCCGGCCAGACCGACAACACGATCGTGGTGTTCACCGCAGATCATGGCGACATGATGGGCGAGCACGGCCTGATGCTGAAGGGCTTCATGCCGTTCCGGGGCACCCAACAGGTGCCGATGCTGATCGTCGACCCACGGCCTGAGAGCGTCACCGGCGCGCCGGGTCGAACCTCGTCGCTGTCGTCGAGCATCGATCTGGCGCCGACGCTGATGGACATCTGCGACGTGCCTGTCCACGATGGCATTCAGGGCAAGAGCCTTGGTCCGGTGCTGAGTGATCCTGGCGCGTCGGTTCGAGATCACGTCCTCATCGAGGACGACCTTCGCCAGTTCTTTGCGTCGAGGGCCCATCTTCCGCATCGCATTCGGACCGTCGTCACCGACAACGACCTGAAGTACACGCGCTTCAGTTCGGGTGAATCGATGTTGTTCGACCTGGCGTCCGACCCACTCGAGATGGACGAGATCCAGCAATCTCGCCCCGACTCGTTGGCGCAGGCCAATGAGCGATTGGTTGACGCCATGATGGCAGCAACCGACGATGCCCGCGGCGCCCCGTTGGTCGCGAGCTAGAGCGTTCGTGGAAGAAGCTAGGAGCCGAGTTCGCTGAAGAACCCGAGTGCTTCCGCCGCGATCTTGGCCGGGTCCTGCAGCGGCCCGAAGTGGCTGAGTTCGTCGTGGACACTGAGCACCGAGTCGGGAATGGCGTCTGCGATCCCCGGCGCCATATTCGCCGGTGAGAAGTTCTCAGTCGCAGGGGCGGCACCGATCATCACGGGCACCGAGCACTCGGTGAGATCCTCGAAGACCATCTTGTCGAGTGCTTCGAACGTCCTCGCCTCGGCTTCCGGGGTGCAGGCGAGCGTCACCCCGTCGTCGTTGTCGACAAAGCCGAACTCGACGTAGGCATGGAGCGCCTCCGGAGTGAGGAAACTCAGAGGTGGTCGACTGCCATAGCGTTCGCGCACCGCCTCGCGGGACGGAAAGTCGGCCCGTCGGGCTCGTGCCGCCTGGCTCATGACACTGTCGCGGGTGGCGATCATCGATCGGTCAGGAAACACGATCGGCTCAAAGACATAGGCCGCATGGAGTAACTCCGGTGACGTGCAGGCAACCCGGAGCACTGATGCCGCTCCCATGGAGTGGCCGATGGCGTGGACGGCGCGTGCCGGGGAGGACGAAAGGATGTGGGCAATCGCAGCGCTGACGTCTGCTGCCATGCCGGCCCAGGCAAAGTCGCCGGACTCGGGCGCCGGTGTGGCGCCGTGGCCTCGCAGATCGACCGCCCACACGTCGAAGGAGTCGGTGAGGTGGCCGATGAACTGCCCGTAGGTGCGGCCGTGAAAGCCGGTGGCGTGGCAGAGCAACAGTGGGCTTCCCGAGCCCCCGTAGTGATGGAGGGCCAAGACGACTCCATCGGTCGAAGCGACGTCATGGCGTGTGGGCGTGCTGGTCATCGAGGATCTTTCGTTGATTGCTTTGGGGTGTAGCCCGCTTCGGTGTCGAGCCACTCGAGCCGAGCCGGATCAACGAGCGCACGGCGCAACTCAGCGAATCGGTTGGCGGCCGCTTGCCCGGGCCAGTCAGTGGGTAGGAGCGAGGCGGGGAGGTCGGGGTCGAGCGAGGGAAACTGGCGCCAACGGTGCACCAGCGCCGTCAGTGCGGCGGCTGGGTCGGAAGGAGCAGTGTTGAGCGGAGCAGTGTCGGCCAGGAAGCCCTCATAGGAAGTTTTGAGTGTTGCCAGATCCCACGCAGCATCCACGAGTTCGGGCCCCGAGCCGAGCTGACCAAGTTCGGCTCGAAAGCTGGTGGCGTCAATGCCGAGTCCGGCGGTGAGTTGTGCCGCTTGCGGTTCTCGTTCGGTCCAGGGCGAGATCCACAACCCGTTGCCCAACGTGCCGAACCCAGCCCAGCGCAGGCCGACGCTCAGCCGGTAGCGCAGATTGCGGTCGGTCTCGGGAACTCGTGCCAGCAAAACGAGCCATGTGCCATTCCAGGGACGAGCTACTTGACCGAACTGGTAGATGCGGTCGGCGCCTTCGGTCAGAAGATCCCTGCTCATCTGGGTGAGCTGCCATCGAGTCTGGCGACCTTCCCGGTTGCTGGTAAGCCAACCCTGATCGCGGAGGCGGGCGATGGTTTGTCGTGCTGCTTTGTCTGAGACATCGAACTGGCCGAGAAGCCCGACCAGTGATTGGGTCCAGGCGGCCTGCTCGTGGGGGAGCACGAACTCGCCGAGGATCGTCGTGAGAATCGCTCGACCCGACTCGCCGGGAACGAGACGAGTCGCGGCGGAACGTTCTACAGATTTTTCGTGCCCGGCAATAGAAGTAGCGTAGAACAGAGCTCGTGGAAGGGGCACCTCGTTGAAGGGCAGGGGGCATGAGTGGGCAGGGCGTTGAAGGGGCAGGGCGTTGAAGGGGCAGGGCGCATGAGTGGACCAGTCGAAGACATCGTTCGAGTTGGTGGGGCGGAGATCCACACGGCGACCTGGGGCGACGGACCGCCACAGATCGTCCTGCTGCACGACGGGCTGGGCTCGATCTCGCAATGGCGCAGCGTGCCGGGGGCAGTTGCGGCCAAGACCGGAGCCACCGTGATGGCCTATGACCGACCCGGTCATGGCGATTCGCTGCCAACCCCATTGGGTGCGTGGCCGCTCGATTGGCTGCGCCGAGAAGCTGATCGGCTCGACGAGATTCTTGGGGCCATTGGGGCCGAGCAGCCGCTTCTTGTTGGCCATTCAGACGGAGCCTCGATCGCGCTGCTGTACGCCGCCCACTACCGCAACCTCTGCGCTGTGCTCTCGATCGCCGCCCATTCGTGGCTCGAACATGAGGCAGCCAGCCGCATCCAACAGCTGCGCGACAATTCCGATGGTGTCGTTGACGCGCTGGCCCGACATCACGCTCGGCCTCGAGAGGTCTTTGACGCGTGGAGCGAGGTGTGGACGAGTTCTGGCTTCACCGCCTGGGACATCCGGCCAGAGCTGAGCGCCATCTCTGTGCCGTGCCACATCGTCCAGGGCGATGCCGATGAGTACGGCACCGACCTGCAGGCCACCGAGACCGCAGCGACGATTGGAGCGAATGCACAGTGCACGTTGGTGCCTGAAGGTCGGCACCTTCTTCACCACGATCAACCAGAGTTGGTTGTCGATCTGGCGGTCGAGGCGTGGACTAAACGTTCTACATCTACTTGACGTGAGGCGAATGATTCGTAGAATGTTGTCATGACGTTGCTGGACGAACCTGTTGTCGACATGGGAACCGACCTCTCTCGCTACCGGCATTGGAAGCTCGAGGTCGACGGAGCTGTCGCGACAGTGACGATGACGGTCGACCCAGAGGCCGGTCTGCGTTCCGACTACGAGCTCAAGACGAACTCCTATGACCTCGGCGTCGACATCGAACTGCACGACCTCGTGCAACGGCTGCGCTTCGAGTATCCGGGCGTGCACGCAGTGGTCGTCACTGGTGGCTACGACAAGATCTTCTGCGCCGGAGCGAACATTCAGATGCTGGCGGGGGCGACCCACGGCCACAAAGTCAACTTCTGCAAGTTCACCAACGAGACCCGCAACGCCATCGAAGACGCCACTCGGCACTCCGGCCAGACCTGGATTGCCGCCGTCAACGGAACAGCAGCTGGCGGTGGCTACGAGTTGGCGCTCGCCTGCGACGAAATCTTGCTGATCGACGATCGGGCTTCAGCCGTGTCGTTGCCCGAGATCCCACTGCTTGCTGTCCTGCCCGGCACCGGCGGCCTCACCCGTGTTGTCGACAAGCGGTTCGTACGGCGTGATCTCGCCGACGCGTTTTCGACGAAGACCGAGGGTGTGCGGGGCCAGACTGCGCTCGAGTGGGGCCTCGTCGATGCCATCGCTCCGGCAAGTGAGTTCGACAACCTCGTCGCTGAGCGGGCAATGGCCCGAGCGGGTGAATCCGACCGCCCGATCGACGCGAGCGGGATCGAGCTGACGGCGATCGAACGAACGCTCGACGCCGACTCGCTGCGCTACGGCTGTGTTGAGGTGCAACTCGATCGAGCGCTCGGCGCCGCCACCATCACACTCCGAGGACCGAACGGGGCACAGCCCGCCACGCCCGATGAGTTGGTGACGGCAGGAGCGTCGTCCTGGCTGCTCCAGCTGGCTCGCGAGTTCGACGATGCCATGCTCCACCTTCGGTTCAACGAACCGTCGATCGGTACGTGGGTGCTCGCAACCGAGGGTGACGGTGCGGCAGTTGCCGCCGCCGAGCAGCTGTGGCACGGCCATGGCGATCATTGGCTTGTCCGAGAGGTTCGGCTGCTGTGGGGTCAGGTACTTCGTCGTCTCGACCTGTCGTCCCGCACGCTTGTGGCCACCGTTGCACCGGGAAGTTGCTCCGTTGGTGTGCTGGCCGAGACGCTGCTCGCGGCCGATCGCAGCTTCATGCTGACGGGAACCTGGGAAGATCTCGACGACCCGCCGCCTCCGGCGTCGATCCGACTCACGCAGTCCAACGTCGACCTGTTCCCAATGGTCAACGGACTGAGCCGTCTCGGCACCCGGTTCTGGGGCCGCGACGACGCTTTGGCCGCTGCCCACGGAGTCGTCGGCGACGATCTCGACGCGGCAGCCGCGATGGCCGCCGAGCTCATCACCTTCGACCCGGATGATCTCGACTGGGAGGATGAGCTTCGGCTCATGCTCGAGGAGCGCAACAGCTTCTCGCCCGACGCCTTGACCGGCATGGAAGCCAACTACCGGTTCGCCGGCCCCGAGACGATGGAGTCGAAGATCTTCTCCCGTCTCACCGCGTGGCAGAACTGGATCTTCCAACGACCGAATGCGGTCGGCCCCGAAGGCGCCCTGCAGCGCTTCGGAACCGGCTCACGTCCAAACTTCGACAACCGGAGAGTCTGACCAATGGGATTTGTTGACATCGACGCCAAGATTCCGAACAACGTCGGGCTGGCCGACGATCGACGGCTGCAACGAGCCCTCGAGCAATGGCAGCCCAAGTTCATTCGCTGGTGGGAAGACATGGGCCCGGCCGCGTTTCAACGCAACCCGGTGTTCCTGCGGACGGCCATCGATGTTGGCCAGGAAGGCTGGGCCAACTTCGGACATGTCGAGATGCCCGACTACCGCTGGGGCGTGTTTCTCGCCGAGCCGACGCCAAATCGCAAGATTGCATTCGGTGATCACAAGGGGCAAGACGCATGGCAGGAGGTGCCGGGGGAGTACCGAGCCGATCTCCGACGTTTGATCGTCGTGCAAGGTGACACCGAACCGGCCTCAGTCGAACAGCAGCGCAAGCTCAGCCTGACCGCACCATCCCTCTACGACATGCGCAACCTCTTTCAGGTCAACGTCGAAGAGGGTCGCCACCTCTGGGCCATGGTGTACCTGTTGCATCGCTACTTCGGTCGCGACGGCCGCGACGACGCTGATGAGATGCTCGAACGGCACTCGGGCGATCAAGACAACCCGCGCATCCTCGGGGCCTTCAACGAAGAGACACCGGATTGGCTGTCGTTCTTCATGTTCACCTACTTCACCGATCGCGACGGCAAGTATCAGTTGGCTTCGCTGCGGGAGTCTGCCTTCGACCCGCTGTCGCGCACGTGCGACTTCATGCTGAAGGAAGAGGCCCACCACATGTTTGTTGGTGCCACGGGCGTTGGCCGCGTGGTGCAGCGAACGTCAGAACTGATGCGGGAGCACGACACCGACGACGTCTCGCCTCACGGTGGCATCAATCTCAACGTGCTGCAGAAGTACATCAACTTTCACTATTCGGTCTCGCTCGATCTCTTCGGTGCCGAGACGTCAACCAACGCCGCCAACTACTTCGCCGCCGGGATCAAGGGCCGTTTCCAAGAGGAGCGACGCGACGACGACCACCAGCTCAAGTCGGTGATGCGGTTGGTGCCCGAGGCGACCGACGACGGCATCGTCACCCGTGAAGTCACTCAGCTCTCGGCCCTGAACGAAACGCTTCGCGAGGACTACGCCGAGGACTGCCAGAAGGGCCTTGATCGCTGGAACCGATCGCTCAACGAGGCGGGCATCACCTTTGAGCTCCGGCTGCCTCACTTTGGCTTCAATCGTGAGGTCGGCACCTTCAAGGGTCGTCGGGTGTCGCCAACGGGTGATCTCTTGTCGGAATCACAATGGGCAGACAACGTCGATGAGTGGCTGCCAACCGATGCCGATCGGGCTCACGTGCAGTCGTTGATGGTTGGAGTCTCAGAGCCTGGAAAGATGGCCGGATGGGTTGCTCCGCCATCTCGCGGGATCAACCAGAAGCCCGTTGAGTTCGAATACGTCAGAGTCTGAGCAATCCTGAAAACCAAGAAGGGGGCGTCATGAGCGGAGCAGCGAGCGGCGAAGCATTCGGTGGGCCAGCACTGAACGTTGCGGCATGGCTGGTGGATCGCCATGTCGAAGAGGGGCGGGGCGATCGAGTTGCCATCCGCTGCGAGGGAACGTCCACGACCTACGCCGAACTGCTCGATCTCGTTTCCGAGGCCCAACACCGGCTTGCCGACCTCGGGGTGGCGCAAGGCGACCGGGTGGCCATGGTGGTTCGGGACGATCTCGGCTTTCCGGCCTGGTTCCTCGGAGCACTCCGTTCGGGCATTGTGCCGATCCCGCTGTCGACGATGCTTCTCGGCCCTGCTCTTGGTGCCATCGTGGCCGACTCGGGAGCGCAGACCGTTGTGATCTCGTCGGTGTTCGCGTCGACCTTGGCCGACATCTGCGCCGCCGCGCCAGAGGTCACCAACGTTGTCGTGTTGGGTGTCGATCAGGCAGCGGTCGATGTGGGCAGGGCCGACGTGACCGTGCACGGTTGGCCAGCGGGCAGCAATGAGCGTGCTGGGTCTGGTGATCGGGACCGTTTGCCCGTAGCGGAGACCACGGCAGACTCGCCTGCCTTCTGGCTGTACTCGAGCGGTACCACCGGTGTGCCCAAGGGGGTCATGCACGTGCACGGCAGCGTGCCGGCCACGGTCGAAACCTACGCCCAGGGCGTGCTCGAGATCACCGAGAACGATCGCTTTCTGTCGGTGGCAAAACTGTTCTTCGCCTACGGCCTCGGCAACTCGCTGACGTTCCCGCTCGCCGTCGCTGGCACGGCCATCCTCAATCCGGATCCGCCCGCTCCTGCGTCAGTTGCTCAGCTGATTGCCGACGAAGAACCAACGCTCTTCTTCTCGAGTCCGGGTTTCTGTGCGGCCTTGCTCGATGCCGGGCTGGCGCCCGAGACGTTCTCGAGCTTGCGGGCCACGGTCACGGCCGGCGAGTCGCTTCCGGCAAACATCCAGACCCGGTTCGCCGAACTGTCTGGCCAGCCGGTGCTCGATGGCATCGGCTCGACCGAGCTCCTGCACATCTTCATCTCGAACACGCTCACCGAACAGACGCCAGGAGCGAGCGGGCAGGTCGTCCCCGGCTACGTCGCTGAGCTCCGCAACGACGAGGGCGAGGTTGTGACCGAGCCCGATACGCCGGGCTACCTCCACGTGCAGGGCCCGTCGGCAGCGGTCGGTTACTGGCAGCGCGAGGAAGCGACGGCGGCTGCCTTCGTCGATGGATGGGTGCGGACGGGCGATGTCTACGTGCGGTCGGCCGCCGATCGCTGGACCTTCCTCGGTCGTAACAACGACATGATCAAGGCCGGCGGCATTTGGGTGTCGCCCGCCGAAGTCGAGAGTGCGCTGATTGAGCACGCCGACGTGATGGAAGCTGCGGTCGTTGGTGCTCGTGACGACGCTGGTCTCGAGACGGTTGTGGCCTTCGTGCTACCGACCACGGGTGCTCAACCAACCGAAGAACTCTTGGTCGACCACTGTCGTGAGCGAATGGCTGCGTTCAAACGCCCTCGCCAAATCATCGTGGTCGACGAGCTCCCAAAGACCGCCACCGGCAAAATCAAGCGCTTCGAACTCCGAAACTCCCTCACCTAACGCCCATAACTCCCCACCGTTCTGGAGGCAGTAGGCCACAAAACGGTGCCCTGCGGCCTCCAGTTCAGAGGCCGGTTCTCGTTCTGGAGGCAGCTGGGCACGAAACGGTGCTCTCCGGCCTCCAGTTCGGGTTTTCGTGGGGTGGATGAGCTCTTTCGTTGGCACGACATGCTCCGCTACCTTCGCGGCCATGAGCAGTGGTGAGATGAGCGTCGAGCGGTGGTCGCCGGCCTTGGGCGCAGAAGTACACGGGCTCGATGCCGGCGCGCTCATTGCATCCGGCGACGCAGATGCCCTCGCTGAGGTCGGCGACTGGTTGTACGACGCGCTCATCGAGAACCAGGTGCTGTTCATCAGAGATCAGAATCTCGAGCCCGCCCAGCATGTCGTCTTCGCCAAACTCTTCGGTGACTTGGCTCCCCGTCACCACAGCTACAACACCCACCAGGCGAACCCCGATGTCGCGGTGCTCGATTGGCAGCCCGGTGACCGTCCAGACGCCACCGAATGGCACAGCGACATGACCTTTCGCGAGAAGCCACCGTTCGCGTCGGTCCTGCAAGCGCAGATCATCCCGCCCGTCGGGGGCGACACGCTATGGGCCAGCATGTACTCGGTGCACGACTCGCTCGACCCTGGCTTCTTGAAAGACCTCGAAGGAATGGTCATCTGCCACGACCCCGGCCAGTTCCGAAACGGCGCGTATGCCAACGGTGGCAATCAAGGCATCACCGACATGCTGGTGGAAGCCGGCTCTGCGGTGTGGCCCATCGTGTCGCATCACCCGGTGACCGGTCGTCCCTACATCAACGTGAGCGAATCGAACAGCCGCTGGATCATGGGCACCGGTGCGGCCGAGTCACAGCGGATCGTGAACTACATCCTCCATGCCATCAACCGGCCAGATCATCAGGTTCGTCTCAGATGGCAGCCGGGCACGATCGCCATTTGGGACAATCGGGCCTCTCAGCATTACGCCGTGGCTGATTATCCAGATCATCGGCGCGTGATGCATCGAGTCGCGGTCGACACCGATCGACGGTTCGAGGCAACCTGCTCACATTGATCCGATGAGCCAGAGGTGAAACGCTGGCTCGATGATCACCGAAACGCTGGACATCTCACCCGAGGCGTTCCACGCCGGAACGGGTTGGGAGATCAAACCCGAGGGCGCCTGCAAAGGCGAAGTCTGCGTGCCTCTGCCCGACGGATACTCGGCCCAACACGCTGCCGATCGACTTGGCATGGCGGTGGTAGAAGACGGCGTAAGCGGTCTTGCTGCGCTCGGTCCGGAGAGCTTGAACGGTCGGGCACTGGTCACCGCGACTGCACCCGAACTGGTGCTTCCCGACCTCGACGGCAACGAGTTTCGACTCTCGTCGTTACGAGGCAAGAAGGTGGTCATCGTTTCGTGGGCGCCCTATTGAGGCTGTCGCTACGACCTGCCCGGGTGGCAGGCACTACGAGAAGAACTGGCCCCAAAGGGCGTCGAGATCGTCACGGTCTCACTCGAACTCAGCGATCCCGAAGCGTCTCGGCCCTTCATCGAGGCAGCGAATCCGACACACCCGTCATTGCTCGACCCAACGCACCAGTTGGACGCCCTGTTCGGCGTCGTCAACATTCCAAACGTGTTGTGGATCGACGAGGACGGCATCATCGTCCGGCCGCCGGAGCCCGGTTGGCCACCCGGCGACGACTATCCCGACTGGCTCCGGAGCTACCTCGATGAGCGAGACGCCACGGTCGAAGCCAAGGCCAAAGAAATTGAAGCTGACGACCCCGAACTGGCGGCGAAGCTCAGGGGCGGACAGGACCGCGACAGCTACCCGGATGCCATCCGCGATTGGGCCGAGAAGGGTGCCGACAGTGTCTACGCCCTGACGCCCGACCAGGTGGTCGAACGGTCACAGGGCCGTTCGCCAGACGAGAGTGCCGGGGCCGCTCACTTCGAACTCGCCAATCATCTTTGGCGAGCTGGCAACCAAGAAGCTGCCATCCCGCACTTCAATCAGGCCCACCAACTGCAGCCCGGCAACTGGACGTACAAGCGTCAGGCCTGGTCGCTGGTCGGCAACGAAAAGGCTGGTGGGGGAGAGCTGGGCCGCTTCAATCAAGGCCCGCTGCCCGGTGAGGAAGCCGAGTGGCCCTTCGCCGGCAACTTCACCGAAGAGGCGGGGTCGACCCCGGCGGCCGACTACTACCCCAAGACCGCTGATCTGTAGGTCGTCATCGACTATCGACGGCTCGGACGAACTGCATTGAAGGTCAGCCAGGTCGGGCTTGGGACGATGAACTTCGGTCCAAACACCTCCGAGGCTGACTCCTTCGCCATCCTCGATCGCGCCCTCGATGTTGGCGTCAACCTCATCGACACCGCCGACCAGTACGGCGGCGATCTCGGCGTCGGAACCACCGAATCGCTGCTCGGACGCTGGCTGTCGGATCGAGGCCGTCGCGATGAGGTTGTGCTGGCCACGAAGGTGCACGAGCCGATGTCAGGCCGCCCAAACGACCGTGGCCTCTCGGCCCGACACATCATTGCCGGGTGCGAGGCCAGCCTGCGGCGCCTCCAGGTCGATCACATCGATCTGTATCAGATGCATCACCTTGATCGCTCGGCGCCCTGGGACGAGATCTGGCAGGCCATGGAGACCCTGGTGGCCCAAGGCAAAGTGATCTACGTGGGGTCGAGCAACTTCCCGGGTTGGTCGATCGCTCAGGCCAACGAAGCGGCGAAGAGCCGCCACTTTCTCGGGCTCGTTTCGGAGCAGAGCCTCTACAACCTCACCGAACGCACCGTTGAGCTCGAGGTGCTCCCCGCCTGCGAAAGCTACGGCGTTGGCGTGTTGCCGTGGAGCCCACTTGCCGGAGGACTTCTCGCTGGCGGCGGACCGGGAGGCCAAGAAAGACCGCAAGACGGACGCCGGGCATCTCAAGCGGTGCAAGCTCGGGCTCGCGGTATGGCCACACAGCTCGCCGATTGGGAAGCTCTGTGTGCCGATTTCGGCGAAGACCCTGGCGTGGTTGCCCTGGCGTGGCTCTGCCATCAGCCCGGCGTGACTGCGCCACTTGCTGGCCCTCGCACCATGGAGCAGTTCGATGCTGCCGTGCGAGCGACCTCCGTCGAGCTTGATGCTGGCATGCTCTCGGTGATCGATGAGATCTTCCCCGGCCCTGGCCCCGCACCTGAGGCTTACGCATGGTGAGCAGCGAGCAGAATCGCACCAAGTTGAACGGCGCCGATCTGAACGGCCTTGGCGCAGATCTCGGATGGCACGGCATCGATCGTGATTCGCAAGAGCTGCAGGATCTGCGAGGCCATCTGCTTGCCCACTCGGGGCTGAACGGCCTCGAGGTTCTCGACCCAGCCGACATCGAGCGAGCGGTGATGATCTTTCGCCGTGACGGGTTTGTGATGATCAGCGATGTCATGACTCCGGACCAGCTCTCCATGTTGCAGGCGGGTGTTGTCGACACCGTCGCAGAGATCGTTGGGCTCGACACCGAGCGTGGTGGCAATCGCGGCTCGCATCGCTATTCGTTCGGGGGGTCGAGCAACACACGGAGCATGCTGCACCGACCCGAGTGGCAGATGCTGCTCGAGCTGCCCATCGTCGAACAGATCGTGTCGGCGATCTTCGAGTCGCCCGACTACATGTTGCGGTCGGGCAGCGGCGACTTTTGTCTGCCGGGAGCGGTCGATTACCAACCGCTGCACACCGACATGGGCGACTGGCGAAGCGCAGAAGAAACCCCGTTCAGCGCCTTCCGCGATCCTCGGGGCCACCTCACCACACGCGATCTTCCGTGCCCCTACGTCTGTCTCAACTTTCTGCCATTCGATCAACACCAGCTGAATGGCCCGACTCGGCAGATTCCTGGATCGCAGCACTCGCGAGCGGCGATTCCGTCGCTCGAAGAAGAGCCCGAGTGGATGCGACTCAGCACGGTTACCCCGGCTCCTGCCGGATCGGTCCAGGTTCGAGACGTACGGGCCTGGCATGGCGGTACGCCGAACCTGTCCGATGAGATCAGGGCCATCCCAAACCTCGAGTTTTACGCCCCGTGGTTCCGTGAGCCCGTTGTGCCCGGCATCTCACGGATTGACTACGACAAGCTCTCAGCGCACGGACGACGAGTGGCCCAGTTTTGCGTTGCCGATTCCGCAGACGAACTCGACATCGGCTTCGAGGTCAAACCCTTCAAGCGGCGCTTTCCTCGCAAATGAGCGGTGACGTCGATCTCAGCCGGCGGCGAACGCACCTCATCTTCTTCGGAATGTTGGTGTCGACGTTTCTGGCGTCGCTCGATGGCACAGCGGTCTCGACCGCGTTGCCGACCATCGCGGGTGATCTCGGCGGTATCGATCAACTCCCGTGGGTGCTCACTGCGTTCCTCATGGGATCGGTTGCTGCCACCCCGCTCTACGGCAAGCTCAGCGATCTCTACGGTCGGAGGGCGCTCACCCAAGCCGCCCTTTCGATCTTTGTCGTCGCTTCTGTTCTTGCCGGTATCTCGCAAACGATGTGGCAACTCATCGGTGCTCGAGCCATCCAGGGCATCGGTGCCGGTGGCCTGATGGCGATGGGCTTCATTGTGATCGGCGACATCTTCTCGCCCCGAGAGCGCGGCAAGTACATGGCCTACTACACGATGAACTTCTCGTTTTCGTCAGTTGCGGGGCCCGTGATCGGAGGCCTCTTTGTCGAAGTTGCGTCGTGGCGTTGGATCTTCTTCATCAACGTGCCCCTTGGCGTGATCGCC
Organism: uncultured Acidimicrobiales bacterium; assembly: GCA_937976305.1. Lineage (GTDB taxonomy): Bacteria > Actinomycetota > Acidimicrobiia > Acidimicrobiales > SZUA-35 > CALEWY01. The sequence continues at coordinate 5,035 of CALJSB010000127.1, read as the reverse complement.
GGGTTCATCATTCATCGCCAGCTCACGTTCCGGCTGCCGCCCCGGCGTCACGATCTCGATCTCGTTGGCGCCACCGTGTTGGTTGCTTCGGTGACTGCGCTCATCCTCGGGCTGGCGTTGGGCGGAGAAACGTATCCGTGGGCGTCGTGGCAGATCATTGCCTTGCTGGGCGGCTCAGTCATTGGCGCGGTGTCGTTCGTGCTGTGGGAGTTGCGGGCATCGGAGCCGTTGCTGCCGATGCGCTTGTTCAGCAATCCGACCTTTCGCATCATGATCTTGGGCAACGTCGTGTTTGGCGTGTCGGCGATGGGCGTGCTTGCGTTCTTCCCGCTCTTCTTTCAGGTGTCGCTTGGCGAGTCGCCGACGCGGGCTGGGTTGATCTTGGCGTCAATGAGCATCACGGTGACGGTCGGTTCGTATGTCGCAGGACGTATCACGACAGGCTCGGGCCGATATCGCCGACTGGTCCAGGTCACGCCGGTCTTGGCCCTGATAGCGATGGTCGCGTTCACGACCTTGGACGCTGGAAGCTCGGCGTTTGCGGCGATCCCATGGCTGGCAGTCCTTGGCTTCGCCATGGGCATCGCCTTCCCGACGATGACCACGGCCACACAAAACTCCCTTGCCCTTCCCGATCTCGGTGCCGGAACCGCCGCCATCAACTTCTTTCGAACGCTTGGGCAAACCTTGGGGGTCGGAGCGTTCGGAGCGATCCTCACCAGCGGTCTGAGCCGAGAACTAGATGCCGTTGGTGGCGATGTCGACACCTCTCAATTGCTGTCGACCCCGGAGCAGATCCGCGAGCTCGCCCCGGAGTTACGAGCTGCGGTTGAACAAGCCGTCGCCGTGTCGGTCAACAACGTCCTGTGGGTAGCGATCCCGGTCCTGATCGTGTTCGCCATCGCCGTGCTCTTTCTGCCCGAACTCGAACTCCGGCAGACGACCGCACTCGCAGCGCAGAAGACTGGTGCTGGCCAGGACGAAAGATCACCATGACGAATGCACGCTTCCATCTCTCGGACGGCTCATTCGTTCCGGCTGCGAGTTCTCATGCGCCATGGTCGACCGACATGCTGCACGGGCGCTTAATCGGCGGGTTGGCCGCTCGGGCTATCGAGGCAGATCTGGATCTCTCCCCGGACGGGACTGATCGCCGGGTCGCTCGCCTCACGGTTGACCTCTTCCGGCCCGCGGGTATGACCCCGCTCACCGTCACCACCGAGCGCGTCCGCCAAGGACGGCGCATCGAAGTGATCGACGCATTCATTGCTTCGGATGGGCACGTGGTGGCTCGGGTGACTGGAGTCGTGCTTGCCACAAGCAGCGAACCGCCCGGCACGATCTGGCAGCCGGAGCGTTCGCAGTGGCCCGACCCGGCTTCGACGGAGCTCAACCCTGCCGATGCAGACGCGTCCGACGCCGATCAGACCGATGAAAACGGTTGGCTGTTCCGTTGGGTCGACGGCTCGTTTGCGTCTGCTGAACAAACTCGCGTGTGGACCAACGACGAGGTGCCACTGGTCGACGACGAGCCGCTTTCGCCGCTCGTCCGCGCCGCAGTCTCGGGCGACATCGCCTGTCCACTCGCGAACGCAGGCGACGACGGTATTCACTACATCAACGCCGACTACACGATGGCCCTCGCCCGCTATCCGGTCGGACCATGGATCGGGCTCGAAGTGGCCCAACAAGAGGCGGCAGACGGGATCTCGATCGCCTCGTGCAACATGTTCGATGAGGCGGGGCTCTTTGCCACCAGCGGTGGATCCTCGATAACGACCGCCCCACTACGAAACGACTGATCAACCGGTGACGACCCGCCCGATCCCGAGCTCGAGTCTGATCGTGTTGATCGGGCCGCCGGGCTCGGGCAAAAGCACGTGGGCGGCCGACAACGTTCGCCCTGATCAGATCATCAGCTCAGATCAGCTGCGTGGCGTTGTTGGCGAACACCCGCTCGACATGGCCGCAACCGACGATGCAATGGAGCTGCTGTTGCGAATCGTCGAGCAACGAGCGACGCGCAAACTCACCACGGTCGTCGACACAACCGGTCTCGATGCGGCATGGCGTGCCAAGTATCTCGAGATCGCAGCTGCGCACTCGCTGACGGCTGTCGCTGTGCGGTTCACCACCTCAGCGGCTGAATGCAAGCGCCGCAATCGAGAACGGCCCGATCCGGTTCCGGCGAGGGTGATCGACTCGATGGCCAAGGCAGCGCGGCAGATTGACCTGTCCGACGAAGCGTGGGATCTCGTCATCGAGCCCGAGCCGATCAGAACGGTGACCCCGAAGTTGGTCGTTGGGGACGCCGAGAAGCCACAGGTTGCCGAGTCGAAGCGACGGATGCGATTTGGGTTGCACATTCCGAGCTTTGACTGGACGGAGGATGCCGCCGACATCGGGCCAACCTTGGCTCGGGTGGCGGTCCAAGCCGAGGAAGCCGGGTTTGACAGCCTGTGGGTGATGGATCACATGATCCAGATACCCCAGCTCGGGTCGGATTGGGACCCAATGCCCGAGAGCTACACCACACTCGGGTATGTGGCCGCGGCGACCGAACGCATTCGGCTCGGCGTCATGGTGAGTGCTGTCACCTTCCGCAACCTCGGACACTTGGCCAAGTCGATCGCAACGCTCGATGTGCTCAGCGGGGGCCGTGCGATTGCCGGAATCGGAGCCGGGAACCACGAGCGTGAGCATCTCGCTTACGGGTGGCAGTTTCCCGCAGCTCCCGACCGTCTGGCCCTTCTCGCTGATGCCCTGCAAGCACTTCCCTTGTTCTGGGGCCCGGGCGGGCCCAGCTTCGATGGCGCGGTGGTGTACGTGCCGGAGGCGGTTGGCTACCCGCGACCCATTCAAGAGCACATCCCGATCATTGTCGGTGGCTCTGGTGAGCAGGTCACGCTGCGGCTCGCCGCTCGCTACGGCGACGGCTGCAATGTCTTTGGCGACGTTGCGACCGTTGCCCACAAGGTCGATGTGCTGCACCGGCATTGTGCCGAGCTCGGCCGGGATCCATCTGAGGTCGAGGTAACGCATCTCGGCACGGTGTTGATCGGCGCAGATCGAGACGACCTACGGGAACGTGTCGACCGGCTTCGACCGGCTCGGCAGGGCCCCGACAAGTTTGCGGCGTCGGTCAATGCGGGCACGATTGAAGACCACCGCAGTCGATTCGAGGCAATGGCCGGTGTTGGGGTAGACACTGCCATCATCAGTACGCCAGACCTCACCCACCACGACACGTTCGAGGTGCTCAGCCAACTCATCGAGCACAGTGTGTAAGGGTTCTCGTGGGTGAGGACACAGCGATACCGCGTCGAGCTTGGCTCGCGCTGAGTGTCACAACGCTTGTCACGTTCCTCGTGGTCGTCGACATCTCGGCCGTCAACGTCGCCTTTCCGTCGATCCAGGACGACCTCAACACCACCCGGTCGACCCTGGGTTGGATCATCTCGGGGTACAACATCATGGTCGGAGCCTTGCTGTTGGCCGCCGGTCGATTCGCGGACAGCGTTGGCCGCTTGAAGGTCTTTCTGCCCGGTGTTTTCGTCTTCATGGTTGGCTCGCTGCTGTGCGGTGTGGCCACTAACGTCGAATTTCTCATTGGGGCCCGTCTCGTCCAAGGGCTCGGTGGCGCTGTGGTGGCGTCTTCGTCGTTTGCGGTGATGTTGCCCGAGTTCCCGCCGGCTCGACGCAGCACGGCGATCGGGTTCGCCGGAGCGACCGGGGCCCTCGGAGCAGTGGTCGGCCCTGCACTCGGTTCGGTGTTGATCGAGGCGTTCAATTGGCGAGCGATCTTCCTGATCAATGTCCCCGTGTCCATCATCGTGATGGTGATCGCGCCTCGCTTCCTCCGGGAGTCAAAGGATCCCAATGCCAAGGGCCGGATCGACGGTGTCGGCGTCGTGATTGGCACATTGGCCGTCGGGTTGATGATGTTCGGAATCGTGCAGAGCGAGAGCTGGGGACTGGGCGACCCACGAATCGTGGCGTTGATCGGTGCAGGCTTCGTGTTGCTGCCACTGCTGATCCGTCGATCGCGCTCGCATCCCGAACCGCTGCTCGACCTGGAGTTGTTTCGATTCCGCTCGTTTTCGAGCACGGCCCTGGGTGTGGTCTTCTACGGCTTCGCGTTCACCTCGGGCGCCCTCGTCAACTCGATTGTGCTGCAAGATCTGTGGGAACAAGATCTTGTGGTTGTTGGCCTCGCCTTCATGCCCGGCCCACTTCTTGCCGCGGTCGTGAGCCCGTTGACGGGATCGGTGGCCGATCGCATTGGCCACCGCTGGGTGCTCGGCGTCGGGTGCGTGATGTGTGCGATTGGCTCTCTCTCGTACGTGCTTCTGCTCGACGAGACACCAACCGTGTGGACCCGATTCGTCCCCATCAGCCTCATTACCGGCGTAGGCATCGGCTTGACGGTTGCGACCTGGTCGAGCGCAGGTCTGTCGGACATTCCCCAAGCGAAATTCGGCGTCGCCGGTGCCACCGTCAACACGATTCGCCAGGCTGCCTACGCCCTGGGTATCTCGGTGACGATCACGTTGCTGGCGACGGGTGTCGACCAGTTCGACCTCTCGGCCTACCGATGGGCGTGGACATGGATCGGCGTGTGCTTCCTCTTGGCCGCTGTCGCTGTTGTTGCCACGTTCCCCTCAGGGAACAGCCAAGATCGGCTTGAGCCGACCACCTAGGTGGCGTACGCGGGGAGAACGTCGGCCTCGGCAAGCGTTGCTCGAACGTCGATGTCGGCCTTTGGCGCGACGTCCGGGCAAAAACGCAGGGACGCTGCCTCGAGTGCTGCTCGCACTTCGGCGGTGACGGCTTCGGCGTCGGCTCGGTCGCATTCGATCACCACTGAATCGTGGACCGTTTGGACAGGGCGAGCGCTGGGCAGCGATCGCAACCGCTCGTGGAGGTCGCCATAGGCGCAGAGCATGATGTCGGCCACGCCTCCTTGAATCGGTGCGTTGCGCCAGGCGTTGACCATGGCCGAGGCTCGGTCTTTCGCTGCTCGGCCCAGCACCCG
>CALJSB010000126.1 GCA_937976305.1 uncultured Acidimicrobiales bacterium | reverse complement strand
AAGTTCAGCCAGGTCGACTCAGCCATCGGCTGATCCCCCTCGAAGCCAGACACCACCGTCTGACTTCAACTCCAAACACATCACCCCGAACGGGAAGGCGCCAACGGCGCCTTCCCTTCGCGTTTTGCCCCGTTCTCGAGGTGGGGGTTACTCCTCCCAGGTCTGGCCTGTCGTGCGGTCGGCCCACAACTGGTTGGCCTTCTCGATGTCCTCGGTGGGCATGTCGATGTAACCGACAGCGCTCACCGACTCATAGCCCTCCTCCGAGAGCATGTAGTCGACAAACTCGGCGACGCCCGGCTGGTTTGCGGCAGCATCGGCGTTGACGTAGGTGTAGAGGAACCGAGCGATCGGGAACTCCGCTGATGCAATCGTCTCCGCCGTCGGGGTCACGCACTCACCGTCATCCTGTTCAGACACGGCGAGCAGCTTGGCGTTACCGGCGTTTGCAGCTTCTTGAGCAAAGGCGAATCCGACCCAACCGATCGAGAACTGGCTACTCGAAATACCTTCGACGATCACGTTGTCGTCAGGACTCGAGGTGTAGTCAGGCCGAATGATCTCGACGAACTCGCGGCTGCCTGTGTCCAACCCGGTGTCGCCGCCAGCGACCGACTCGATCACGATTTCGTTGAAGCTGTCGAACGTGCCGGACTCTTCGCCTGGGCCGAACACGTCGAGTTGGGCGTCTGGGAACTCTTGACCGCCCCATGTGCTCGTGAGCGCATTGGCGTCCGCCCACGAGCCGAAGCCAATGGCCTCATCGCTGAGCAGTGCATACAAGTCGTTGAACGACACGCAGCTGATGGCGTCATTGTCTGGCGAGGTGATGACGCTGATGCCGTCGATGCCACGCCGCAGTTCGATGAACTCAATACCAGCCTCTTCGCAGATGGCGATCTCTTCAGCCTTGAGGGTTCGTGAGGCGTTGGCGATCGGGACTTCGCCGGCGCAGAACTTCCTGGCGCCGTCTCCCGAGCCAGGACCTTCAACCGCAATGGCCATGCCGGGTTCGGCAGCTGCGAACTCCTCGGCTTGCTTCTGAACAATCGGGAACACGGTGGATGAGCCCGACACAACGAACTCACCGACGAGTCCGTCGCCAGTGGAACCACCAGCGTCGCTGGAATCACCGCCAGCGGCATCGTCGCCGCTTGAGCCGCACGACGCGGCAACCATCAGGAGCGCAAAAAGGAGCGCAAGAACATTCGATGACTTCATCTTCGATATGGACATGACGTGACCCTATGAAAGCCACTTTTCGGCCGGGTCAACTGAAGATGCGGTCCCGCTGGCCCTTGGGTAAACAAAAGGTTACGAACCCAGCACCCCTCAGGCTGACATCTTGTAACCCAACCCGCGGATCGTGGTGATCAACGTGGGTTCGGCAGGATCTGCCTCGACCTTGCCCCGGAGTCGTTTGATGTGAACGTCGAGGGTCTTCGTGTCGCCGATGTAGTCGTATCCCCACACTCGGTTGATGAGGTCGTCTCGGGTCACGACAAAGCCGGCTTGAGCCATGAGTTCGTTGAGCAGCTGAAACTCCTTCAGCGGCAGATCGATCGGCTGTCCATCAACGGTCACCTCGTGGCGCTCGCGATCAAGCACAACGGACCCCACTTGCAGCATCGGCTCCTCATCCGCAGACGGCGATGGCGACGACCGACGCATCACCGTGCGCATACGAGCGATCAATTCTCGGAGCCGGTATGGCTTTGTGATGTAGTCGTCAGCTCCTACTTCGAGCGCAACGACCGCGTCGATCTCCTCGGACTTGGCCGACACCATGATGACGGGGGTGTCATGAGACGTACGGATGTGACGGCACACGTCGATGCCAGACATGCGGGGCAGCATGACATCGAGCAGCACGATGTCGGGATGCAACGCGTCAAACTGCTCGATCGCCCGCTCACCATCTTCGGCGGTGTGAATCAGGAAACCCTCGCGTCGAAGCGCTTGTTCGAGGGCATCACGAAACGCTGGTTCGTCGTCAACAACAAGAACTGTCGTTGGCTTCGCCATTTACGCGTCCGAGGCTGGCGGTGCGTCGTTCTCGCCCGGCTGCGTCGTCGGGAATTGGATCGTAAAGGTCGTGCCAGATCCGACCTTCGACTCAACAACGACCTTGCCATCGTGGTTGTCGGCAACGTGACGAACGATTGACAAACCAAGGCCGGTTCCGCCGGTTTCGCGGCTCCGTGCCGGGTCAACTCGGTAGAACCGCTCGAAGATCCGCTCGAGCTCAGGGCGAGCGATGCCAACGCCCGAGTCGGCAACCGAGACGTCGACGGCATCGGTGATCTCATCGACCGAGACAGTCACCTGCGATTCCGATTCGGAGTAGCGAATGGCGTTGTCGATCAGGTTCACCATTGCTCGGGTGATCTGGCGGCGCTCCCCGTTGACGTGGGTGCCGCTCGGTACGCCGACAATGGCGAGTTCGATGCCACGAGCGTCGGCAAGACCGCGGGCGACGTCGACGGCTTGGTGGACGAGTTCATCGACAGACAGAAGCTCTCGTTCGGGTTCGAACTCTTCGAGGCGGGTGAGTTCGAGCAAGTCGTCGATGATGCTCTCGACCCGCTTCACTTCGCGATTGAGATGGCGAGTGAGCCGGTCGCGGTCGTCGTCTGGGCCCGCATCGGCAAGCGTTTCTGCCAGCAGCGAGATGGCACCGATCGGTGTCTTCAGCTCGTGGCTCACGTTGGCGACAAAGTCGCGCCGCGTCGCATCAATCCGACGCTCTTCGGCGATGGAGTCGATGATGGCCAAACCTCGTCCGGTGTTCGGCGCGTCGAGGTCGGAGCGCTCGATCGAAGTTCCTTCGGCCGCTGCTCTGGCTCTGGCTCGCTCCGCTCCTGCGTTCTCGGGCGTCCACCCAGTGACGATGTAGCGGATGCGTTCGCCGACGTTCTCGGCGTGGTCGCCAATGCGCTCATAGAACCGGCCGATCATGGCCAGCTGGAGGGTCTCGTGCGCCTCGAGTTCACCGTGTCGGGCGCTGTTGATGACCGTTTGGATGTAGGTCCGGTGGAGGTCATCCAGGACGTCATCCATGCTGTCGATCTTTGCGGCCAACTCTTCGTCGAGGTGCTCGTACGCCTTGCCAGATTCGATGGTGAGGATCTTGGCCTGCTCGGCCATACGCAAGATCAGATCGCGAATGCGATCTTCGGGCTTTGACCCCTGCATGCGGCCGACGGCCTTGGCAATGTTGGTAGTGAGGTCGCCATTGCGCTCGATGTCGCTGTTCATGTGCAGCGCAGCGATGATCGCCCGCAGATCGCCGGCCACTGGCTGCTCTCGAATCAACGTGTCGATGCAGGTGTCTTCGACGCCCTGGGCAATCAGGTCGATGTTGTCGTCATCGGTGATGAGTTGATCGGCCTTGCCGACGTCTCGTTCGAGCAGCGCAGTGGTGACCTCGTCGATGCGGTCGCTCACCATCTGGTTCATCGTCAGCAAGTCGCGCCGGATGCTGTCGAGGCGTTCGTTGAGGTTTGTCCTGGTCGGGTTGGTCGTCATCGAATCGTCCTAACCAAAGCGGCCGGTGATGTAGGCCTCGGTGCGCTCGTCGTCCGGGTTGCTGAAGATCACGCTGGTTTCGTCATATTCGACGAGCTTGCCCCGTCGCTGGCCGGTCGCTTCGTCTGCCTCAGCGGTGAAGAAGGCGGTGCGATCGCTCACGCGGGCTGCCTGCTGCATGTTGTGCGTGACGATGACGATCGTGTAGTCCTGCTTCATCTCACGCATGAGTTCTTCGATCGTGCCGGTGGCAATCGGATCGAGGGCGGAGCACGGCTCGTCCATCAGCAGCACATCTGGGCTCACGGCAATCGCGCGGGCGATGCACAGACGTTGTTGCTGTCCGCCCGAGAGTCCGAGCGCCGATTTCTGGAGGCGGTCCTTCACCTCGTCCCAGAGTCCGGCACCTTTGAGTGATGACTCAACGAGTTCGTCCATGTTGCTGCGAACACCGTTGATCTTTGGCCCGTACGCCACGTTGTCGTAGATCGACTTGGGGAAGGGGTTCGGCTTCTGAAACACCATGCCGATGCGACGGCGGACCGCGACCGGGTCGACTTCGGCGTCGTAGAGGTCGATGTCGTGATAGAGCAGTGAGCCTTCGACACGAGCAGTGTCAATCAGATCATTCATCCGGTTGAAGCACCGCAGGATGGTCGACTTGCCGCAGCCTGACGGGCCGATGAACGCCGTGATCTCACGCTCGCCGATGTCGAGGTTGACGTCTCCGACGGCACGGAAGTCGCCGTAGTAGACGGTGAGGTCGCGGGCGGCGAAGACCTGATGGGCAGCGGCCTCTGCCGCTGTGCCTTCTGCTGCTTCCACGTTGTTCAACGCTAGTCGTTGGCCCGAATTCTTCGCGGAGTTGTCGGCCCCGGCGTCCACCGTCTGATTTTGCGCCACTGCGTCGCTCTCCGTTCCTGTGTCGTTCATCGTCCGAGCTTCTTGGTGATCCGAGCCCTCGCAATGATGGCGAAGAGGTTGATCAAGAAGACCACCACGAGGATCACAACGCTTGCGGCCGCGGCGTGTCCCGCCCATTGGTCTGCTGGGAGCTTGGCGAAGTTGGCGACATTCATCGGCAGGGCGGTGAAGGCACCCTGCATCTGTTCGAGCGCCCCTTGGAACCCGGTTGTGTAGAAGGCGGCGGCGCCAACAACGAGGAGCGGAGCGGCTTCGCCCAGTGCTCGGGCGATCGACAACACCGAGCCGGTGAGGATGCCGGGGAGTGCGCTCGGGAGCACGAGGGTCCTGATCACTTCCCACTGCGTCGCGCCAAGGCCGTACGCACCGTCGCTCAACGACGACGGAACGGCCCTGATGGCTTCGCTCGCGGTGATGATCACAATGGGGAGCACGAGAAGAGACAGCGTCAGTCCGCCGGAGATCACCGAGCTTCCGCCGGTGATGCCTCGTAGTTGCTGGACAAAGACAGCAAGACCGAGCAGGCCGTAAACGATCGATGGCACGCCAGCGAGGTTGCGGACCGCAACCTCGATGGTTCGCGTGACGACGCCGTCGTCTGCATACTCCTCGAGATAGATCGCCGCTCCGATCCCGACAGGGAACGCCACGAGGGAGACGATGCCGGCGATGAGCAGGCTGCCGCGGATTCCTTGGGCAACCCCGGCTCTTGAGGCATCGCTCGACGAGGGATTCGTGAGGAAACTCCACAGACGAGAACCCAGAATCTCGGTACCGTCCACGATCACGCTGAAGAGAACGGCCAGCACCATGGCGACTGCAAGGACCACAGCGATCAAGAGCAGACCAAAGAACACCTGACCTTTGACATCAGCGGTGCGGCTGCGCCGGAGTGATCCCAGCGTCGGTCGAACGTGTTCTTGTGGTTTGACCGACATCAGTACTCCTGCCGGAATCGGCGAACGATGGCGTCGCTCATGACGTTGAGTAAGAGCGTGATGATGAAGAGCAGAGCTCCGAGAAAGTAGAGGCTCTGAAAGGCGATGCCAGAACCAGCGACACTGTCGGTTCCAGCACCGAGCGAGGCCATGGCCGCGGTGATGGTCTGGCCCGGCTTGGTGGGGTCGGCTTCAAAGATGGCACCGCCGGAGCCACCGGCCGCAATGAACACCACCATCGTTTCGCCAATGGCGCGAGAGATACCGACGATGAAGGCGGCCGAGATACCCGAGAGCGCTGCGGGGAACACCACCTTGAGGGCCGTGGTCACGGGTCGAGCGCCGAGTCCGTAGCTCGCCTCGCGCAACTCGCGAGGCACGGCCCGCATGGCGTCTTCAGAGATCGAGGCCACGATCGGCACCGTGAGAATGCCGACCGCGATGCCGGCGCTGATCAAACTGAAGATGCCGAAGTCGATTCCGAACGACCCACCAACGCTCTGAAGAACACGAGGCGAAATGAACGAGATGGCAAAGAAGCCGAGCACCACCGATGGGATGCTGGCAAGCGTCTCGATGGCTGGCTTCACGACGTTGCGTACTCGGGTGCTTGCGTACTCCGACAGATAGATCGCCACGCCGAGGCCGACCGGGCCGGCGACGATCATTGCGATTCCGGTGATCCAGAGCGTGCCAACGAAGAGGGTCGAAAGATCGAACTTGTTGCGTCGGGGGAACCAGCCGATGTCTCTCAACAACGACCAGCTGAACTCCTGGGCCGCAACGAACTGCCAGGCCTCGGTGAAGATGTTCCGAACGATCAAACCGCTGATGATCACCGACGACAATCCGGCGAACTGAAGAAGCAACCGAGCACGTCGATTCTCAGCAACCCGACTTCCGGTGAGCTGCAGATCCTTGGGTGAATTGAGCGGAGGAAGCTCGACCGATGCCTCGCCAGCGAAGGCGTTGGTCACAACGGTTCCCGCGACGTAGTCCCAGGGGGCTCGACGCCCTGGCGAGAACCAGATGATCAATCCCGTCGCAACCATCAGCGCAGCACTGAGTGCAACGTTGCTGTTCAGGATCAGAAACGGGATCCCGAACAGCACGCCAAACCGTGTGAGTTGTCTCACAGCAATGCAGCTGAAACACGCAGGCCCGCCCTCGCGATCGGCGATGAAGTGATCAACGTAGGAACCGACGAGGTTCTGCGATCCGGCCCACGTCCAACCGGTCCAGGCCGCCATAACAACGAAGGCAATCCACCAGTTCGACGGTCCGAAGTCGGTGAATGGTCCGGCGACGAAGTACTCGACGATCGCGACGATGATCGTGACAACGAGATAGAGGATCACTTCGACACCAGCGGCAACGCCTCGCGAGGCCACTGATGGGAGGATGGGCTGCCAGGTCGACCCCGACGCGTTGGCGCCCGCGCTAGCGTCGGTGGGGAGCGTCGTCATCCTTCGTCTTGCCGTCCGACGAGTCGGTCAGCCCACACCGCCTGAACCTGGGCCTGATCTTCATCCGGAAGGTCGACGTAGCCGACGGCGCTCACTGACTCGAGCCCGGTGTCGCTCATCATGTAGTCGACAAACTCCGCAACGCCTGGCTGGTTCGCTGCAGCGTCGACGTTCACGTAGGTGTAGAGGAACCGAGCGATGGGGAACTCGGCAGAAGCAATCGTCTCGGCAGTTGGCGACACGCAGTCACCACCGTCTTCGGTGGCGACGGCGAGGAGCTTTGCTCGACCAGCTTCCGCTGACTCTTCGGCGTAGGCGAACCCAACCCAGCCAAGCGAGTACTGGCTCGACTCGATGCCTTCCATGACGACGTTGTCGTCGGGGCTCGAGGTGTAGTCGGGCCGAATGCCTTCGGTGAACTCACGACTCTCAGGATCGAGGCCGGTGTCGCCCCCTGCAACAGACTCCATGACGATCTCGGCGAAGCTGTCGAAGGTGCCGGATTCCTCGCCAGGACCGAACACGCTCAGGGGCACGTCGGGGAACTCTTGACCGCCCCACTCCCCTGTCAACGCGTTGGCATCAGCCCAGGAATCGGTCTGCGTGGCGTCTTCGCTGAGCAGCGCGTACATGTCGTTGAACGAGACGCACGAGATGAGATCGTTTTCGGTCGAGGTGATCACGCTGATGCCGTCGATCCCTCGCTTGAGTTCGATGAACTCGATGCCGGCCTCTTCGCAAATGGCGATCTCTTCGTCCTTGAAGGTTCGCGACGCGTTGGCGATGGGGACTTCGCCAGCGCAGAACTTCTTCGCTCCGTCACCCGACCCAGGGCCTTCAACGGCGATCGCGATGCCGGGGGCGAGGCCTTCGAACTGCTCGGCTTGCCGCTGCACGATCGGAAACACGGTCGACGAGCCCGATACGAGGAACTCACCGGTCGCCTCAGAGAGATCCGCCGGCCCGGAATCAGCATCGCCAGCGGCGTCGCTGTCGCCGTCGTCGCTTGCTACCACGGTGCCGCCGGCGTTCGCAGACGCCCCGTCATCGTCGAAGGACTGAACCACAACGGAGATCACCGCAAAGGCGGCAAGAAGCCCAAGGAGCTTTGCCATGCATTGAAATCGGTCGCTCGTAGAAGGGCTCGAGGGCGCCCCTTGCGATGCCATACACCTCACGGTAATTGCGGTCAGGCAAACGACTCAGGGATGCAAAGTAAACAGAAGGTGAACAAGTCGGCGCAAGCGGCTCACCACTACGGCCGAGTGGACCGTCAACCCGCAGGCTGGAAGAGCGAGATCCGCACGACGAACCCCTCGACCCCAAGGTGTGCCTGAGGCACCGCAAGCACCGACCCTGACCATGGGCCCTGGGCGATCAACAGCTCAGTCCCGATGGCGAAGCCGGGATCGGCCCGTTGGAAGCCTGCAGTCGCCAGGGCCTCGCCGCCATAGAGCTCTTCGATGAGTGCTTGCGACTCGGCTGGAAAGTGAACCTGGGCCTCGATGTAGCCGTTCTGGCCGCTCTGATCGCGATCGACTACTCGGCCGATGCCTTCGCGATAGCTCACCATCACACCGCCACCAGGAAACGGCAGGGCCGACAACCACTCCGGAAGGGTCATGGTGTCAACCCCGAAGATGTGTTCGTGCTGGAAGCTGGCCTGCTGAGGCAGTGGTTCGAGGAACGAGCGATTGATGAACAACGCCCCGGATCCATCTTCGGCCAAGAGCACATTGGTGAGCACTGCCGGATCTTCGTTGAGCACCTCCGGGGCCCAACCGGATGCCTCGTCGCCATTGACCGTCTCGTTGAAGGCCTGCAGGGTCTCGATGTTGATGACGTCATCGGTTCCGACGATGCGCGATTCGCGAATCACACCCTGGTCGTCCATGACCGCACCCGTGAACGTGCCGGTGACGTTGCCTCCGAAGATCGGCACATCTGATGGCATCGAGAACGTTTCGAAGTTGTTGGCCGCCGAATACTGCGCCCCGATCGGCGCACTCAGCTCGGCCATCCTCTGGTCGAGCGTCTCGACAATCGGCACGAAGGGGGTCGTTGGCTCGGCCGCGGTCGTCGTGGCCGAGGCGCCGTTCTCTTCGCCCTCTTCGAGCAGGTAGGCCTCGGCTCCTTCGTCCTCCGTGCCGCCGGCCGTCGCCCCGATATCGGGCACCGAACAGCTGGCGAGCCCAACAACACCAACAAGCGCCACCCGAAACAACCCGGCCGCCGAGCATGGGCGGCCAGCACTACGCATTCCCATGGTTCCCTCCATGGGGCGAGAGTAGGCGAAAGCGGTCCGTTCGTCAGGGTGACCTACGCCCGATGAAAGGGCGACGGGTCAGCTGGCGACCGGAGTCAGCACCACCACTGCGGTCTCGCCCGGTCGCCGCGCCGCCCAACCATCGAGCTTCTTGTCGTACCCCCGCCAACGAGCCCACAGTCGATCTCGCTCGGCTCCGACCACGGACCTACCGACCACATCGATTTCACCGTCGGGCAAAACCAGACTCGCCGCGGGGTTGGCTTGCAGGTTCAGCCACCATGCTGGGTCGGCCTCGGCCCACCCGTTCATAGCCATGGTGACGTAGTCATCACCGTCCACATAGAAGCCGATCATCACGCTCCGAGGCTCGCCGCTTTTGCGCCCGGTGGTGGTGAGCTGGGCCAGTCCGTAGCTGTCAGACTGAGCATCTCGGAGCCCGAAGCGACCGCCCGACCAGCGATAGAGCCCTCGATGCACCCGCCATGCCGTGGTGACGATCCACCGGGGCGGCATGAATGCCTTGCGGGCATCGCTCGGGTCTTGATCAACAGCCTCGTCGGTCGTCATAGGTACGAAACTACGACGCTTGCCGCTTGACGTCTTCAGTCGAAGGACCAATCCCAACCTGACCGAATGGCCAGGGAGCGCGAATCGAGCTGCGGCAATAAGGCAGCGCAGTTACGCGAAGATCGCTCAGTCTTGAGCCCGGGGGCGGAGATGCACGCCCTCACCCGCAGACCAGTCCGAAACGAACTGGAACCGATCGCCACGAATGGTCGTGGTTCGCCACTCAACCGGCGACGACCCTTTGCATCCGAGCCGCTCGAGCGAAAAGGCCGCCTCGGTGCGCTTGAGGCCGAGAAGCTCGCGATCCGTTGGCGTCGGGATCACGGGCTTGAGTTTCTCCCACCCTTGATCGGGCGCAAGAGAACCAAGCCGATCGAGTTCGGTGTAGAGGGCGGTGTGGGTCCAGTCGACATCGAGCAGGCCCGCCGTGTGCTCGTGCACCAACCAGGCCCGATCAACGGCAAGCGGCGCACCACCAGCGAGGCGAAGTCGTTTCAGCAAGACGAGATCGGTGTCTTCCGGGACCTCAAGATGACTCGCAGCGACCGCGTCAGTGACCACCTCGAGTCTCAGCACTTCGCTGTTCTGCTCGACGCCGGTCGATTCAACCGAGTTGAACAAGCTGTAGAGCGTGCCCATCGGCTGCTCGAACTCAGGCTTGTTCACCACGGTGCCCCGGCCGCGCTCGCGGGTCAGGATGCCGGTCTTGTTGAGATGACGGATCGCTTCGCGGACGGTGTGACGGCTCACGCCGTACTGACGGGTCAGCGCCAGATCGGTGGGGAACGAGCTGTCGAACTCCCCGGCGTCGAGCCGGCGACGCAAGTCGGCTTCGAGCTGGGCCCACAACGGAAGTGGACTGTTTCGATCGAGCGAGATTCGTGCCATCGGGCACGAACATATCCGACAAAAGGTCTGGTTCTTCCGTTACGTAGAACGGACCGAACAGCCCCGCCCTTGGCTTTGCTAGCTTCGCCGAATGTCAACCGAGGAGTCACGAGGGCGAAAGCGGCGAGGGGGCCGGTCTCGCACTGCTGTTTCGCAGCAATCAGGCATCGAGCAACCACCATTCGCCCACCATCGCCGCCCGTTCGAACCGGTTCGGGTTGTGTCAGACGACCAGCTCGAATCGATCCACATTGCGTCGCTCGAGATTCTGCGCGACACCGGCATCGACGTTCTCGACCCTGATGCCAGACAACGCCTGACCGCAGCAGGTGCCGTCGGCGAACCTGACACCGAACGAGTCCGATTCGATCCTGACATGGTGCTCGAGGCCATCGCGACCGCCCCTTCGGAATTCGTGTTGCACGCTCGCAATCCGGCGCACAACGTCACCATCGGCGGCGACAACGTCGTGTTCAGCTCGGTGGCGAGCCCGCCGAACGTCTCGGACTTGGCTGGCGGCCGACGCACCGGAAACACCACGGACTTCCAGAACCTTGTTCGACTCTCGCAGCACCTCAACGCGATCCAGATCCACGGCGGCTATCCGGTGGAACCGGCCGACATTCATCCGTCGGTGCGCCACCTCCATTGCACCCGAGATCTCCTGACGCTCAGCGACAAGGCGGTCAACGCCTACAGCCTCGGGGCTGAACGAAACCGCGATTGTCTCGAGATGGTCAGGATCGCTCGCGGCATCGACGACCAACAGCTCGAGCGCGAACCGTCGATCTTCACGATCATCAACACCTCCTCGCCACTCAGGCTCGACACACCGATGTGCCAAGGCATCATCGAGTACGCAGCTCGAAACCAGTTTTCGGTCATCACTCCGTTCACGCTGGCCGGAGCGATGGCGCCCGTCACCATCGCCGGTGCCGTTGCCCAACAAAACGCAGAGGCGCTGGCTGGCATCACGCTCGCTCAGATCGTTCGACCAGGTGCACCAGTTGCCTACGGCGGCTTCACGTCAAACGTCGACATGAAGTCGGGGTCGCCCGCTTTTGGCACCCCGGAGTTCATGCAGGCGGCGATGCTGGGTGGGCAACTGGCCCGTCGTTACGGCTTTCCCTATCGGTCGTCGAACGTAAACGCCGCAAACGCCATCGATGCTCAAGCCGGGTACGAGTCGGTGTTCTCGTTGTGGGGCGCCGTCATGGGTGGCGCCAACATCGTGTTTCACGGCGCTGGCTGGATGGAGGGCGGCCTCCGGGCATCGTTCGAGAAGATGGTGATCGATGCCGACCTGCTGCAGATGGTCTCAACCTTCCTCAAGCCACTCGTGGTCGACGACACAACCTTGGCTCTGGATGCCATTGCCGAGGTGGGTCCTGGAGGTCACTTCTTCGGCACGCAACACACCCAGGATCGCTACCGGTCGGCCTTCTTCGCCCCAATGATCTCTGACTGGCGAAACTTCGAGAGTTGGGAAGAGGCCGGTTCACCGACCGCCGATCAAAGAGCGGCCGGACTCGTCGACAAACTGCTCGAAGAGTTCGTTGCTCCCCCGCTCGACGAGGCACGTGAGGCAGAGCTCACCGAGTTCTTCGATCGACGAGTGGCCGAAGGCGGTGTCAAAACCGACTTCTGACTAGCGTTGCGCGATGGCTGATGAACCACTGGTACTCCGAACCGACCTCGACGGCATCGCAACGCTCACGCTGAATCGGCCAGACAAACTCAACGCGCTGACCCCGGCCTCGTTTGTGCAGTTGCGAGAACACATCGATTCGCTCGCCGAAGACGAGTCGATCGGGTGTGTAGTGCTCGAAGGAGCGGGCCGCTCGTTCTGTGCCGGCAACGATCTCGAGTCGATCGCCGCAGGCGAACGGGCGCCGTCGAAGCACTACGCGTCCGAGACCGTTGATGCGCTGGAGCAGCTGCCCCAACCGACGATCGCCCAGATCCATGGCCACTGTTTCGCGGGCGGGCTTGAACTCGCGTTGGCGTGTGACTTCCTGTTCGCTGCCGAGTCAACCAAGCTCGGCGACACCCACGGCCAGTGGGGCCTCGTGCCCGTGTGGGGAATGTCGGTCCGGCTTCCAGAACGCATCGGACGTCCGGCGGCCAAAGAGCTCATGTTCACGGCTCGGCGCATCTCGGGCACCGAGGCGGCAGAGATCGGACTCGTCGATCGAGCGGTTCCGGACGAGTTGCTCGGCGAAGCAGTCGCCGTGTTGGCGGGCGAGATCCTCATGAACTCTCGAGGTACGAACCGCATCGTCAAGAAGCTCATCGCCGCCCAGGCCGACCTGAGCCGCACCGATGCGCTCTTGCACGAACGGGAGCTGCCCTTCGGCATGCCAGAAGACATGGCCGAGCGGATGAAGTCGTCTTGAGCGGATTGAGCACGACGTGACAAAAGTCGACTTTCCAGGGCGCGACAAACTGGTTGATCTCCTTGCTGAGATCCTGCCGAGCGGCTGGGCCGAGGCTGTGGCACGCGGCGATGAGGCCGAGGTGCTGGCCCTCCGAGACCAACTCGACAACCCGGCGGTTGTTCGAGCACTCGGGGAAGCCGGGTGGGTTGCCCCGCACTTCGCACCAGGTCACGGAGGTCGTGGCCTCACCCGAGAAGAGGCACGGCACGCGCTCACGTTGCTCCAGCACTGGGAAGTGCCGCACGTACCGCGGGGTTCGGGCTTGCCGTTGGCGGCACCAACCATCGATCAGTGGGCCAGCGACGAAACCAAGGCTCGTCTGTTGCCGCCGCTCGTGTCGGGTGTTGAGCGTTGGTGTCAGTTGTTTTCCGAGCCGGGTGCTGGCTCAGACATGGCCTCACTCGCCACCACGGCATTCCGTGATGGCGACGAGTGGGTCGTGAACGGCCAGAAGGTGTGGACCACGTTTGGCCACGAGTCCGAGATGGCGATGTTGATTGCCAGAACCGATCCCGACCAACCCAAGCACAAAGGCATCACCTACTTCGGTCTCGACATGCGGGCCGACGGGGTCGAGGTCCGGCCCCTCATCAACATGGCGGGCCAAGTCGAGTTCAACGAGATCTTTCTCACCGACGTTCGAGTCCCCGACGTCAACCGCATTGGTGAGGTCGGCGAAGGCTGGAGCGCAGCGATGACAACGCTCGGCGCCGAACGGTTCGCCCTGTCGGGGCCGCGCAAGAAGAAGCGGAAGGCGAGCGACGAGATTCTCGGCGGCAAGCCACTGCACGAGGTGCGCGCGAAAGCAGTGCAGACCGGCGTCGCTACTCATCCTGTCGGCCGACAGGATCTGGCCAGCCGCCATATCGAAGGCGAGGTCCTCCGACTCACGGCCCAGCGATCACGCGACCGACGGGCCGCCGGTTTGGCGGCCGGACCAGAGGGCTCGATCTCAAAGATCGCGAAGGCGTTCACGAATCAGCGTCTGCAAGAAACAGCCATGCACGCGCTCGGGGCAGCAGGTGTGGCCTGGCTCTCTGACGACGCGGGTGCCGCTGACTGGTCCGAGCAGTTTCTGCGAACTCGGGCCAACTCGATCGAGGGTGGCACCTCCGAGATTCAGCGAAACATCGTTGGTGAGCGGGTGCTTGGCCTTCCGCGAGAACCGGACCCATTCAAGGGTGCGGCGTGGAAAGACGTGCCCCGCAGCTGATCTACATCTCGCTGGTGGTCTGACGCTCGATCACTGGCGGCACAAAGGCGGTGACGGGCGGCGGCTCACCGTCGAAGCGCTCGACCCGAACCAAGCAGGTGTGGGCAGTCGGCCCCTGCGCGAGGCGCGACGTCCCTTTGTCGCGAGTCACGGCGTTGGGATTGCCGTGTTTACACAGACCCTCCTCAGACTCGGCCGCATCGAACCAAGCGCCGGTCGACATCTGCACCACACCTGGCCGAACCACGTCGTCGACGACGACCGATGCCAGACACGCACCACGCTCGTTGAAGATACGAACGAGATCGCCGGGGGCGAGCGATCGTGCAGACGCATCGTCAGGATGCATCGCGAGAGGTTCGCGCCCGTCGATTTTGCCGGCTCGACTCACGCTGCCGTGGTCGAGTTGGCCGTGGAGCTTGCGGGTCGGCTGGTTCGACACGAGGTGGAGGGCATCGCCGACACCCGCCCCGCCGCCATCGCTTTGGCCGAGCCATTCGTAGGGCTCGTACCAAGCCGGATGTCCGACGCAGTCGTCGTAGCCGAAGGAGTCGATGGTCTCCGAGAAGATCTCGATTCGCCCGCTTGGCGTCTTGAGTGCTGCGCCATCGGGGTCGGCCCGAAAACGTTCGAAGCGGGTCGCCTGTTGCTGTGGAGCTTTGACTTCGAACCAACCATCGCGTTCCAGCTCGCTCAGCGTTGGCAGCTCGAGGTCGTTGCCCGCACACGCCCGACGCGTTTCGGCGTAGATCCATTCGAGCCACTCGCGTTCGGTCCGACCTTCGGTAAAGACCATCTCGACCCCGAGCTCGGCGGCGAGGCCTCGGAAAATCTCGTGGTCTGATCGGCTCTCACCAATCGGCTCGATGACTTTCTCCATCTTCACGATGAAGGGGTCGAGCCCGGCCATGGCGATGTCTTCTCGCTCGAGCGTGGTGTTCACCGGTAGCACCACATCGGCATGCTTCGATTGAGCATTCCAGCACCACTCGTTGACGATGATCGTGTCGGGCTTGCGCCACGCTTCGAGCATCCGGTTCAGATCTTGGTGATGGTGAAACGGATTGCCGCCAGCCCACCACACAATGCGGGCGTCTGGGTAGGTGTAGCGGCCGCCGTTGTAGTCGAACTCCTGGCCGGGGTTGAGCAGCATGTCGCTGATTCGCGCCACCGGAATGAACCGATCAAGGGCATTGGCGCCCTGGGGCATGGCGATGACGGGCATTCGGGCGTAGCGGTTACCGACCGAGTTCATGGCGCTGTAGCCGAAGGCAATGCCCTGCCCAGGCAATCCGATCTGACCCAGCATCGAGGCGAGGGCGATCGCAGCCCAGAACGGCTGCTCGCCGTGGTCTTGGCGGGTCATCGACCAGCTCACCGAGAGCATCGTGCGACTCGAGGCCATGCGTCGAGCGAGCTCGACAATCGCTTCAGCGCCCAGCCCGCTGATGTCGCCAGCCCATGCAGCGTCCTTCGCCAC
>CALJSB010000125.1 GCA_937976305.1 uncultured Acidimicrobiales bacterium | reverse complement strand
TACGGCCCGGCCGACGTTCGTACCGTGGCTCGAGCTGACTACATCGTGGTGACGTCGCCATCAATCGCCCGTGAATTGGCGACGATCGTGGGCTCGGCACGTAAGCAGCAATCATCGCCAACGCCGACCCCGGGTGTGGTGGCGATCGGACCGCGCACCGCCGATGCAGCGAGTGCTGCAGGGTTGACGGTGTTGTCGGTCGCTGAGCCTCACGATGATGGTGGATTGGTGTCGGCCATCGACGCGCTGGCGAACGGTTGATCGAGCCTCGCACTGCTTGGCCGATCAGGTTCCACCCAATATTGAGGGGGGCCAAACGAACCCAAAGTCTTGCCGACCGTTCTTCCAATCCCTTGCCTTTGGGATGACAACGGCGGGCATCGTGGCATGACGACCTCTGGGAGCAAGTCGTCAACTTCATGCTTACGAGTAGGAATTCGACTAGGTGCAGCGACAAGAGCGTCGATTCATTTGGCATGACAGTGGCAGGATCGTTGATTCCGATCGTGGGGGGTCGGTAGACCTAGTGCGTTGCCTGCGTGCGATTTTCAGCTGCTGAGCCCATGGAAATCGTGGGGCTGGCACCGACTTGTTCACCCACACGTCGAAGCTAACCGCCGAGGAGCCATCCGGTGAATACCAAACTGCTGTCTCATAAGCGTTCTCCATTGCGATCGAAACGGCTCGGCATTGCCGCGGCTTGCTTGGGTCTGGTTGGGCCGTTACTGGCACCGGTTGCGGTGTCTGCTCAGCAGCAGAACGAGATTGTGTTGTCTGTCGACTTCGACGGCACGGCTGCCTTCTCGGCCGCTGACCCGCTCGACGATGGTGCGGGTGGGCACACGCCTGGCCTCGACTTGAACGCCAACAACAACGTGATCCGGACCTACGACCAGATTCAGTACCGGATCGATTGGAACGTCAACGAGGTCGACGGCACGACGACGACCATCGCGATGACGCTGCCTGAGGGCATGGAGTGGATGCCAGACGCCACAACGGTGTCGGGTGTCCCGTCCGGTTGTTTGGACGACGGAACCTCTTCGATCACCGGTTTGGACGGCCGTGAGCTGATCTGTAACACCGACGCTGAGCACGAAGGCTCCAACGGTGCGATCCACCCCCGCGCCTTCGTGAGTGGACACCTCGACGGCACCGTGCTTGCCGTTGAGGCGTCGGTTGAGACCGACCAAGCTCCTCCTGTAGTGTCGAACCCGATCGAAACCACCGTTTCGGCTGCACCGGGCGGCGACTGGATCAAAGGCAAGCCTCTTGTTGATGCTGATTCTGGTGAGGTAATCGCGTACGAGCCGAACGAGGAGTACTTCGATGTGCCCGACGTGAGTGGTGCGCCGGGTGCGTTGATTGTGTGGAATCTTCGGTTGGAGCCTGCGGGCGGTTTGAAGGGTTCTGAGCCGCTGAACGACAGCATCGATCTGGAGTTCTGGGATCACTTCTTCGAGGCCCCGGCTGGAGCTCGCTTGGCCACCCCAGCCGAGATGCTTGCCGCGACCGGTCTTCCTCGTGTTGCCTGTGGTGGCTACGACGGTGATGGTGGGTATCCGTTTGGCATGACCGCTGGCGGTGCAGCTACCCCTGCGGGCCAGACCAACACCGGAACGATCACCTGTACTGATCTCGGGACCTCGGCCACCGGCTATCCGCTGGTGAAGTTCGACATCACCGGGCAGGACACAACGAACATTGCCTCGCAGAACGCTGACTTGTCGACGAACAACACGACGCTGGTGTCGGCTCAGGTGGCGTTCTGGATTCCCAATCCGCCGTTCAACACGCCGGTGGAGATCGTCAACGCCATCACTGGTAGTGACGCCGCGGTGGCAGCTGGCAGCTCGGAGGTCGACCCGATCCAGGTGCACGGCACCAACGGTCCGGTCGATGAGGTGTCTGAATCTGGGAGCGGCCTCGCAGGGATTTCGAACGGCTCCCCGTACGCAATCGTCAACACGCCGCCGGGTAGCCCGGGTCGTTCGGTTCGTCACCTCGTGACCTACAAGAACGGCCCGTATCAAGAGGTCGAGCAGACCGATGCGGCTGGTAACACGTGGGCGATCTTCGACTACCGAGCCGACACGTTGGGGGGCACTGGCCGTGTCGTGACCAACGGTTCGAACGGCGTCAACGAGAACTCGACCCGTTGGGACGGCGATGGTCAGACGCCGCGCGGCAACATCCTCACTGTGTTCAACTCGGTGGCGACGATCACCTCAAACGACACTGGTGTTGACTGGTTTGCTCCGATTCACTCTTGTGTCGCGGTTGATACGACGCATCAGGAAGTGATCGGCATGCCAGCGTCGTTCCCGATCTCGTTCACCAACAGCGCCCCGTCGCACAACCCGCAGCAGCAGGCTCACTTCTTTGCCCAGCCGACGGTGGGTGGAGCGACGGGGACTCCGGCGACTCCGATTGCCCAAGTGATCTCAAGCGAGACCGGTAGCTCCCAGACACTCATAACGGGAATCTCTGGTCCGACGGTGCAAACGAGTTCGCCTGAGCTGGATTGGGTTCTCGAGGTTGCTGAACTGACTGATCCTGGCAACAACGTTGCGCTGCACGATGTGACGTGTAACGGTGATGAAGGCACCTGGGTCGATGCTTCCGGGCCTGGTCTTGCAGACTTGCAGACTGACACGCTTCCTGACGGCACACCCGTGTATGGCAACGTCACTCACTTCCGGCTGCGCACCGCAGGCGACGTTCCGTGGAATTCTGATTTCTTCGCTGGGAACGGCACCTGGTCGTATGGCGCTCGGATGCACCTGAACTTCCAGGTGCGGGTCAAGGACGATCCGGCGATCCAAGTCGCTGACCAAGAGCTGTTTGTCTACGCCTCTCGGGCGTGGGGCGACTGGGACGGCACCGGACAACCTCCAACGACGTCATGCACCAACCGTCCACGATTCGGCGCAACCGATGATGTCACCCTGCCGTTGGGTTGGTGCAACCTGCCGTTCGCCGATGACGGTGTCGACACGTTGGACATCACGGCCCCCGATACGAAGAACGACTACGACCTTGGGGCCGTCGAGTTCACGTTCAACGGCCAATCGCGACTTGCGCACGCGGACGTTGTGTACATCGTCGAGCCTGCCCTGGCGATCTCGAAGGTGAACACCGATGGTCCGTCGGACATTGTGGCCAATGGTCAGACCGTCGAGTTTGAGATCAACCCTCGTGTTGTCGGTTCATCTCTTGACGCCATCCACAACGTCACGGTGACCGACACCCTGCCAGCGACAATGTCGTTTGTTGGGTTCACGTCGCAGCCGTCGCAGGGAACCTGTTCGGTCGCCGGTCAGACCATTACCTGCACGTATGGCAACCAGAACGGTGGTTGGGGAAGCCTCGGCGAGGGCAGGTTTGCCTTCGAGGTGTTGATCCAAGACGCTGGCGCAAATGCCACGTTGACGAACACCGCAACCATCAGTGGTGTCGACTCGTCGGAGGGGTTGCCGGTGACGCCTGCGTCGTCGCGGGCCCAGGCGTTCACGGGTGCACCGTTTGAAGAATCGGGCATCGAGAAGGCCGTGAGTGATCACATCACGACGTGTTTCGAAGCCCCTGGCACGATCCACGACCTTGGTGACTGCACCGTGATTGCGGTTGATGGCGCCATGGTCTTCACGCTCGATGTCGAGAATGAGGGCAACGTCGATCTCGACAACTACCGAGTGATCGACGTGTTGCCTCACCTTGCCGATGCCACCGAGCCAGCTGCTGCCGGTCACCCGGTGACCGGTGTGGCTCTGACTGGTGATGGCCGCACCCCGCCATCAGCCTTCACGGGCGATCTCAACTTCCTCGGTGCCGTCGCACCAGCGGGAGCCACGATCCTCTACTCAGCTGATGACCCAACCACGATCAGCCGTGACCCAGCCGTCGCCGATTCGGCAACCACCTGGTGTGACGCCGCAGCGGGCGGCACTGCCGTCGCTGCTGGTCTCGCACCAGCTGCCGGCACCAATCCGTGCCCGGCCGATGCCACCGAGGTGACCGCCGTTCACTTCGATCTCGGCACCCTCGACAAGGGCGCCACCGAGCTGCTCGAGGTTCATCTCGAGACCGTTGGCGCCACCTGTGGCGACATCTGGACCAACAACTTCGGCGCCCGCACCAGCGGCCTCCTCCTGCCGATCCGTTCCAACGACGTGTCAGTGATGGCCGGGTTCTGCGACCCAGCAATCGACATCGAGAAGGACACAAACGGCTTGCAGTCCGACGAGCCGACGGGCGCCACGATTGTTGCTGGTGACCCAGTGACCTGGACCTACGTCGTGGAGAACACCGGCGACGTCGCCCTGGCTGACGCCGTGGTTGCCGATTCGGATCCGGCCGTTGTTGTCGATTGTGACATCGATGGTGATGGCGCCCTCGATGGCACCAACGTGATTCCGCTGCTGCTCCCAGGTGACATCGTCACCTGTGAGTCGACTGGCGTGGCCCAGGCCGGTCAGTACTCGAACAACTCGACGGTGTCCGGCAACCCGGTGCTGCCTGACTTCTCTGATCCAGCGGTTGATCCGTCGGATCCGAGCACCTGGCCAACCGATGCGGCTGCTTACAGCGAGCCTCTCAACCCCGTGACCGGCGCCCCGGCCCTGGAAGATCCAGAGGACGAGGATCCATCGCACTACATCGGTATTGATCCCGAACCGGCGATCGACATCGAGAAGGACACCAACGGTGCCCAGTCTGATGAGGCCCCTGGCAACCCGATTGTTGCTGGAGCAGCCGTGACGTGGACCTACGTCGTCGCCAACACCGGAACGGTTGCGCTTGCTGATGCAACCGTGACCGATATTGACAGCACAGGAGCATCAGTCGTTGTCGATTGT
Organism: uncultured Acidimicrobiales bacterium; assembly: GCA_937976305.1. Classification (GTDB taxonomy): domain Bacteria; phylum Actinomycetota; class Acidimicrobiia; order Acidimicrobiales; family SZUA-35; genus CALEWY01. Next base: position 30,810 of record CALJSB010000125.1, on the reverse strand, counting down.
GATATCGATGGTGACGGTGCTCTTGATGGAACGAACGTGATTCCGTTGCTCGTGCCTGGTGGGTCGGTGACGTGTGAGTCAACCGGCGTTGCTGGTCCTGGCCCGTACTCGAACAACGCCTCGGTATCGGGCAACATGACGCTGCCGACCGGTGATTGCGTCTGTGACCCGACCGATCCGAGCACCTGGCCAACCGATCCGGCCGACTACGCCGAGTACGTCGACCCGGTGACTGGTGAGCCCGTCACCGTCGATGATGAGGACCCCTCGCACTACACCGGTGTCGAGCCTGGTGTCGACATCGAGAAGGACACCAACGGTGTTCAGTCTGATGAGGCCCCTGGCGAGAACATCGCAGCCGGTGATCCGGTGACGTGGACCTACGTGGTGACCAACACCGGTGCGACTGCGCTGTTAGACGCAGCCGTCATGGACTCCGATCCAGCCGTTGTTGTTGATTGCGACATTGATGGTGACGGCGTGCTCGACGGCACGAATGTGATTCCGTTCATGGCTGTCGGCGATTCGGTGACCTGCGAAGGCGCCGGCACCGCGGCACCTGGCCCGTATTCGAATACGGCGACGGTGGCTGGTGCTCCGGCTCTTCCGGACTTCTCTGATCCGGACTTGGATCCATCAGTTGATCCGGCTGATCCGTCGACGTGGCCGACTGATCCGGCTGCCTATGGGCCGGCGATCGGTCCAGACGGTGCTCCGCTGGCTCCCGTCGATGATGCCGATGATTCTCACTACACCGGTACGCCACCCATTGGGTCGCTCGGCGGTGTGATCTGGGACGATGCTGATGGTGATGGCATTCAGGATCCGAACGAAACCGTGCATGCTGGGGTGTTGGTTGAGCTGTTTGATGAAAACGGTGACCCCGTACTTGATGCCAACGGCAATCCGATCACGGCCACGACGGACGTCAATGGTGCGTATGTGTTCCCTGATCTGCCGCCTGGCAACTACCGGATCAAGGTGACGGCTCCTGACGGCACGATCTTGACGCCAGGTGCTGGTGGCGACGACGACGTCGACGGCACTGGTTTGTCTGGTCCGATTCCGGTTGGTGCTGGTGAAGACGTTCGCGGGATCGACGCTGGCTTGGTGCCGGCGCCGCCTTCGCTTGCCTTCACTGGTTCGACCATCGGCAGCCCGATCTTTGCTTCGGCCCTGCTGATCACGATCGGTGGGCTCATGCTGCTCGGCACCCGTCGTCGACGTCAGTTCATCGAAGTTCCGGCGTCCTGAGAGAGTACGCACGTCTGATCGAAACAGGTTGTTGCCCAGAACTCGGTGAGAGCTGAGTTCTGGGCTCCTAGCCTGAGGGAATGAGTTTCCCCGAGCGACGGCTACGGCGGCTTCGTCGCACCCCAGCGATGCGTCGGTTGGTGGCAGAAACCACGCTGACGCCGAACGACTTCATCCTTCCGCTCTTCGTGCGGGAGGGCATCGACGAGCCGGTGCCGATCGCATCGCTTCCCGGCGTCGATCAACACAGCAGGGCGTCGTTGGTCGATGCTGTCGCTGATGCGGTTGCCGTTGGCGTCAACGCCGTCGTGCTGTTTGGCGTGCCCTTGGAAAAGGACGAACGGGGCTCAGGAGCCTGGGACCCAGCTGGCATTGTGCAGCTGGCGTTGGCTGATCTTCGTGACCGCTTCGGTGATGAGATCGTGTTGATGGGTGACCTCTGCGTCGATGAGTACACCTCGCATGGCCATTGCGGCGTGCTCAACGATCGGGGCGAGGTCGACAACGATCCTACGATCGAGCTCTACCAGCAGATTGCGATCGCTCAGGCCACAGCGGGAGCCGACGTCGTCGCACCGTCAGGAATGATGGACGGACAGGTGGCAGCGATTCGGTCCGCTCTCGACGGCGACGGATTCACTGATGTCTCAATCTTGGCCTACGCCGCCAAGTACGCCAGTTCGATGTACGGCCCGTTCCGAGACGCCGTCGATGTCACCATCGCCGATGGTGGCGATCGCAAGGGTTACCAGCAGGACTTTCGAAACAGTCGTGAGGCACTCGAAGAGGTGCACCTCGACATCATCGAGGGTGCCGACATGGTGATGGTCAAACCGGCCACGCTCTATCTCGACGTCGTGAGTCAGGTGCGAGCCGAGACCCGCCTCCCAGTAGCCGCTTACCATGTGAGTGGTGAGTACGCGATGCTGAAAGCCGCCGCAGCAAACGGATGGATCGACGGAGATCTGGCCACGATTGAGACGCTCACCGCCATCAAAAGAGCCGGTGCCGACATGACACTCACCTATCTCGCCACCGATGCCAGCCGACTCCTCAACTCCTGAGCCGACAGTGCTCCCGACTGCTCCGCCCGAGCCGTCACCGATTGCGATGCCCGCCGCGTTCCAAGCACTGCCGCGGCCGGCACTGCAGTTGCTCAGATTGTCGATGGGGGCCTCGATCGCTGTTGTCTTTGTGGCCGTTGCGCTCGGCGACATGGGCCTTCGCTACGGAGCCGACGTCGAGCTGCCGTGGCCGCCCTTGGTGCCAGCGGTTGTCATCGGGATTCTGGGTCTGGTTGCTGGCCTGTGGTGGACCGGTCGGAGCTATCGAGCGTGGCGCTACTCGCTCTCGCCCGACCGGCTACGAGTTGAGCACGGTGTGATCACCACGAGATCTGCGGTGCTACCCCGCAGTCGTGTGCAGCATGTGTCGACCGAGCGAGGCCCTCTGCAACGTTGGCTGGGGCTCGTGACCCTCACGGTGCACACGGCTGGAGCGAACACGCCGAACGTGTCGATCCCGCATCTCATGGATGCCGACGCCGACGCCATCCGCCAGGAGCTCATCGACGGTCGGTCATGAACGACGACCTCAACTGGCAGCGGCTGCATCCGGTCACCGTCATTCGTGAACTCCTCGGTCTGGCGTGGAACTTCGTGGGTGCCATCGCCGTGTCCGGCTTTGCCCCCAGCATGAACGCTGGGCCACTGGGGGGCCTCGAGACGCTGCTCCCCGCCGGTGTCGTTGCGCTGGGGTTTGTGCGTTACCTCTTCACTACCTACGCCGTCACCGACGATGCCGTGCTCTACCGGCGTGGCGTCGTGGTTCGGCAACGCACCGTGCTGCCACGGCCCCGCATCCAGAACGTCTCCATTGGTGCCGATCTCGTTGCTCGTGTGTTCTCGATGCAGACGCTGACGATCTCCTCGGCCGGGTCCGAAGGCGAGATCGAACTCGCCGTGCTGTCCAAAGAGACCGCTCGAACCTTGTTGGCGGAGCTCACCGCACACGTCCAACCAGGAGCTGCTGGCCAGCAGGAGGTAGGTGGCCCGGAGAAGGGCGGCCCACACCCAGTTGGCCCACCGCTGACGGGTCCCGCTGATCCTGCCGCCGTTGGCTCTGCACCTTCTGCTCCGATCCCTGGCATCGGAGCGCCGACAGACATGAGCGCAGATGATGCGGCGGTCATAGCTCAGACGCCGCGGACCGTTCGCTACCAGCTCTCGACCAGGGACCACCTGCTCTTTGCGTTCTCGTCGAAGACTGTTGCGGTCGCTGCCGTGTCGGTGGTGGTGGCGGTCGTGATGATTGGCTTCTTCGACAGTGCGCTCCCGATCTTCTGGATGATCGGCCTCGTTGTCCCGGTGATTGCCGTGCTCGATCTCTTTGGTTTTGTCTTCGAAGTCGAACCACGACGGGTCCGGGTGTCGCACGGGCTCTTCTCAACCCAGGAGAAGTGGGCGCAGAAGCGTCGCATTCAATTGGTTGAAGTGCGGCGCCCGTGGATTCGAAGCCAACTCGGTCGTGAAACGCTGGCCGTCGCTACTGCTGACGTGACCGAATCGAGAAGCACTCGATTCGATCTCTGCGCGCCGCTCATCGCCCATCGTTCGTGGATCGACTATTTGCCCGACCTCGTTGACCCAGACGCAGAGGGAGACGATGATGCGGCCGCTGCGATCGTGGCCCATCCGGTCGATGAGACGTTGCTGCAGTCGGTCAGTCGGGTCTCGATTCGGCGCCGAGCGATCCGAACGGCTGTTGTCGGGCTGATTCCCGTTGCCGGTCTCACGATCGGTGCCGCGTCAACGCAAGCCGCCGATGCCGATCTCCCGATCGACGTCGCCTGGTGGTGGCCGCTCGTGCTCGTGCCCATCGTTGTCGCTGGGGCCGTGGCCTTGGCCCGGCGGTCATGGTCAGTCGATGGCTGGCTGCTCAGCGGACCAGTTCTGGCTGTCCGGCGAGGGCGCTTCGATGAAACGTTGCGGGTTGTGTGGGTCTCAAAGGTGCAGGGCGTGTTCCTGCGCAGCACGCTCTTTCAACGTCGGTTGGGGTTGGCGTCGGTGGTGATCGACACGGCAAATCTCGGATCAGCCACCGTCATTCCCGATCTACCGGTTGCCACCGCACAGGGTTTGGCTGACGAGCTGGTGACGATGGCCAACCGGGTTTGGCTGGTTGACGGGGTGTAGGCCACTTTCGATCGTCAGTCGGGCACACTTCGAGGGTGACGATCAACGAGGATCTGTTTGACCGAGCCAAGGCCGTCCTGCCCGGCGGTGTGAACTCACCGGTTCGGGCATTTCTGTCCGTTGGAGGGACGCCCTACTTCGTTGCCCGAGCCGATGGATCTCGGGTCTGGGACGAGGACGGCACCGAATACATCGACTACGTCCAGAGCTACGGAGCATCGATTCTCGGCCACGCCAACCCCGAAGTCCTGGCCGCTGTCGGCGACGCCGCATCACGTGGCACCACCTTTGGTGCGCCGACCCGCACCGAAGTCGAACTCGCCGAGAAGGTGTGCTCGTGGGTGCCGGGGCTCGAAATGGTTCGCATGACCTCGTCTGGCACCGAGGCCGCAATGTCGGCGATCCGTTTGGCTCGTGGGGCCACGGGCCGAAGCAAGGTTGTGAAGTTCGCTGGCTGCTACCACGGCCACACCGATTCACTGCTCGCCGCCGGTGGGTCTGGCGTCGCCAACCAGGGTCTCGTTGGTTCGGCTGGTGTTCCAGAAGCTGCTGTTGCCGACACCGTCGTCGCGCCGTACAACGTCGTGCCAACCCTCGACGAAGACACTGCTGTGCTCGCTATCGAACCAGTGGCCGCCAACATGGGTCTCGTCGAGCCAGCGCCGTCCTTCCTCCAAGCATGTCGGGCAGAGTGCGATCGAGTGGGCGCTCTGCTGCTGTTCGATGAAGTCATCACCGGCTTCCGTCTCGGCCAGGGTGGCGCCACCGCGTGGAGCGGCGTCCAGCCCGACGTGTGGGCCTTCGGCAAGGTGATCGGCGGAGGTCTGCCGGTTGGCATGTTCGGCGGCAGCCGTGAGGTGATGGACCATGTGGCACCTCTCGGACCGGTGTATCAGGGCGGCACATTGTCGGGGAACCCGTTGGCCACCGCAGCCGGACTCGCCGTGCTCGATCAGCTCGATGCTGACCGCTACGACGAACTCTCGGCCACCGCCGCAACGCTGGCCACCGGACTTGCCGATGCGATGAACTCGGCAGGTGTGCCAGTGCAGGTTCCGCAGGTCGGACCACTGGTTGGGATCTTCTTCGGGGCCGAACCCGTGCAGAACTACGACCAAGCAAAGGCCTCGGCCGATCAAGGTCTCTACCCGGCCTTCTTCCACGGAATGCTCGAGCGAGGCATCGCACTCGCACCGGGGCCATACGAAGCGATCTTCCCTAGCCTCAGCCACACCGCAGCCGACATCGACCAGACCATCACCGCCGCCGCCCAAGTCGCCACGACGCTGTAACTGCCCTTCGGGCGAACCGTCCTAGGGGTCAGGTCTGAAACGTTAACAAGACGAGTTGTGAGCGCCAGCGAGCAACTCGGTAAGCGAACGAAGTGAGCGGCGGCGACAAGCGCCGAGCGTGGAAGCCAATCGCGAGTAGCGGTCTGCGAAGCAGACCCAATGCAATCGCCCGCACGTCGAGCGATGAGGCGAGCCCGAGCGTGGAAGCCAATCGCGAGTAGCGGTCTGCGAAGCAGACCCAATGCAATCGCCCGCACGTCGAGCGAAGGGACGAGCTCGACTAGGGCAGCGTTCCGGTTCGGAGGATGAACTCGGGCGAATTGGCAAAGGCCAACATGAGGTCGCCTCGAGACGCACCCGCTTCGAGCTGGCTGAGCCAGTAGTTGAAGCCGCGGTCGTCTGCTCGCCGACCGAGGACGTTGTCGTACACCAAGTCCAAGAACTCCTGGTTGCTCAACGTTCCGTAGGTGGCAGCGAACTCTGCTGAGTTCGCAAACGAGTCAGACACCGTGCTGAGGTCGGCTCGGCCAGCGTCGACTTCGCCCGACCAGTAGTTGAGTCCTGCCCCCTCGGGCGCCCGCTGCAGGAACGCCCAGTACAACCGGGTGACGGCACCGGCTGATCCTGATGTCGGCGGAACGGTGTCTGTGAGCGACACGAACTCCGGCGCATCTGAGAATGCCACCACGAGCTCGCCTCTGGACATGCCGCTCGCAAGTCGGCCGACCCAAAAGTCTCGCCCGGCTGCGTCTGGCGACCGGCCGAGCACGTTGAGGTACACCTTGTCCACGAAGGCCGCGTCGTCTGGGTCACCAGCCAGCGCCCTGAACTCATCTGAGTCGGCAAATGCCGCTGCGATGTCGTCGATCGTCGCACCACTGGCTCGCTGCTCGAGCCAAAAGGCAAGGCCGGGAGTGTCGGCTGGTCGCCCGAAGAACGCCAAATACAGGCGAGCAACCTGGCCGTCGAGGCTCATCGCTCGCACGGTTTCGGTGGTCACTCCCTCGATCGGCGTGACCGCCGACGAGCCTGCGGCGCCATCGACAAGCGTTGTGACTCGGTACTGGTAGTTGCCGGTCGTGAGCCCAGCATCTGTGAAGAACGGTTCGGCCGCGTCGGTCAGCGTCCGCCACGGGCCGTTGATCGTTCGTCGCTCGACTCGGTAGGTGATCTCGCCGGCGCTTGGCGCAGTAGGGGCAGACCAGGCCAGCGAGCGAGTCGCTCCCACGCCGGTGACGCGAAGGCGTGACGGACGATCGGTGAGAGTCACCGATGCTGTCGGACCCGGCCCCGTGAGTCCGAGGGGCTCGACCGTGATGGTGATGTCTCGTCCGTCGGCGAGTCCGCGAATGACGGTTTGGTCTACGTCCCACGGTTCCTGAATGTCAGCGAGCAGTGTTTGGTCGGCGGCACGAGCCGTGATGCGATGGGCGATTGGCGGCTGGCCGGTTCGCCCGATGTTGTTGGTGAACGTGATCTCCAAGTTGTCGCCGACCGACTCGACTCGAACGATCCGCGGGGTGACCAGTGGTGGTACGACGTCCCACCCCAGGCCTGACATGACGCCGAGCGTCGCCGCATCGATGGTTCGGTTCTCTTCGCCCCGGGCAAAGATCGGTGTCATCAAACCGCCGGGTTCAGAGGGGTCGTCGAGTTCGTCGAAGTGGTTGTAACTCACGGCATTGACGAAGTTCGGTGGAGCGAAGAGCTGCTCGGTTCGGCCGCCGGCGATGTCGATCGAGAGATTTTGTGACGTGAGCGACTCGCGCACGTTGGTTTCGATGAGCGGAACGCCATTGACCTCGGCGAGCAGGTCGTAGGCCACGAGTTCGTCACCAAGCTGTCCGCTGCGCGCCGACCCGGCGAAGCCCAGACCGTGGGCGATCTCGTGGATGGCGACGGTATAGAGATCGAGCTTGTCGAGCGGTACGGGCCGGTTCGAGCGCAGTGTCGGGTTGATTGAAACGGACGGATCGACGTGCCAGCCGTTGCTGAGTCCGTAGAGATTCGCAGCAAGCGTGATTTGGATCTCGGCCTGGTCTGGTGTGCGGTCAGTCCCAAGCAATGTGTTGGCCAGGGCGGCGGGGTAGAGCGCGTCGGTCGGCAGGTCGGACGATCGCTCGAACGTGGTCGGTGCTGCGATGCCCAAAATGTTTGCGGGCAAGAAGCGCCAGTCGACCTCGATCACGATCGGGCCGTTCGGGTTCGTGGTGAGCACGCCATCCCAGGCGGTCGCAGCGGCTTCGATGACGATGCGAACCTCGTCGGGCGGTGATGTCAGGTACACGACCTGGAGGTGGCCGTCGCTCGTGGTTGCTCGAGATGCCACGTCGAGCCGCTGCTGAGATTGCTCACGTTCGACGGTGGCAAGGGCATCGGCGAGGAGCGGGTCGTCAAAGATGCTCGTGCCGTCCGTGGTGTCGATCACCAGCGGCGCTGGAAAACTCTGGTCGAACGCTTCGTCGGGCTCTGGCTGAGCGTGAGCGAGTGGGCTTGCAACGGTGCTTCCGAGGCAGCACGCAACGAGCGCAGCACCAACCCATCGGGAACGAGTCATGAGTTGTCGACGGCGGGACGCGTCGCAGCGGAAACCACGTTGTCAGCGTGGTCGATCAGCGATCACTTCGCACGTTGACGGGAAGAATGCCCAAACGGGCGTCAGCCGGCTGCGACTTCTTCTTCGGCCGGACGAGGGCCGGGGCAAGGATGATCCTCATCATCGCTGCCTTCGCCGGTCGCGCCTGGCGTCAACTCAGGGTCGGCGCAACGAAGAAGGAACTCGAGATCGATGGGCTCCGAAACGCCCGCTTCGTATTCCTCGCGAATGTGGTTCATCCACTCCTGATACTCAGGGGACGAGGTGTCCTCACCGGACAACACTGCCCGCTCGTGGAACACCACGAGCTCGAGGTGATTCATGTCGAGCGTGGTTTCGAACGCTGGCATCTGTGCGCCAGTCGAACCGGACTGTCGGCGGCCGTCGGAGCGCTCGGCACCGTACTCCTCGCCCTGGATGGCGGCGGAGCCTCGTGCGATGTGCACCATTTGGTCGACAGGGTCCGGGAAGGTTTCGATCAGCGAGCCGTCGGAGAGGGCGTAGCCGATGCCACCGCCACCACCGGCACCGTGACAGCCAGAGCAGCCGCCGGAAACCAGGTATGTGTCTTCGGCCGCAATGAAGAGAGGATCTTCGACGACGGGTTGCTGCATGGTGCCAGCGAATGAAATAGCCCAGAGCGGAACGGCAGCCACGAGTGGCAGAGCCCACGCCGGGATCTTCTTCCGCTTCTTGGCGGCAGTGATGTAGTGGGGCTCCGGTGGCGCCTCTGGCGCCGGCTTGTCGGCGGGAATGGCCGCAGCGGCCGCAGCGATCGCCGGGGGACCAGAAGCAGCAGGTGCGGCGTCGGCCTCGGCGGCTGGGGTGACAGCGGTCGACTCGCTCGGGGCGGAGTCGTCATCGCCTTTGCCCTTTGCGGCACGGCTGCGCTTCAGAAGATGTGCGGGGATTTCGGTCACGGAGATCCTCGGTCGACAAGGGGTGGGTCGAAAGGTGGTGTGCGATCAACAGCTGGTCGATGTCGGAAGAGTCCGTATCGGCCAGACGGCGACTTACTGTAGGCGCTTCGGAGGGCTGCAACCATGCTCGGGCGGTGAGAAAGTCTGCGCGTGCGTTTTCGTTGTCGCCCGAGGGTGCTTTTCCCTCGCCGCGCGTGGTACAAACTCCCCGCTCGTTCCTGTTCCTCCCGGAGCCGATTCACGGGTCCCCACTCGCCATTTCACCCTCGCCCCCAGTGCCGATCTGTTGCCGGTGCTCATCGAGCTTGTGTCGAATGACCGTATGGAGATTCCATGACACGGTTTGCGTTGTGGGCTAGGAGGCCGAGTAGATTGTGCATACGTTCACAAAGTCGCCCGTTCACCCTGGCGGCTGGCCGTCCGCCTACGCTGATGGTGTGCAGCTCACGCTGCAGTCCTGAAGTACACGCCCGGCTTGCAACAGGAGTCCCCTGTGGTCGCTCTCGTCGTTTCGATACTCGCCTCGATCCTTATGGCATTTGGCATTTTGTGGTACCGAGGGCGAATCGCTGACGATCACAAGATGACGTGGGGAGAGGCGATGCTCTTCTCCACCTACATCTTCTTCCTGCTCTTTGTCGTGTTCGGCATCGTGCCGCACCAGTGGCTCACCCTGGCCGAGAACGAGTGGAGCTTCCGAGCGGATCGCCTCTGGGATGCGTGGGGCCTCATTACTCCGCAGAGCCAGGGCGGCTGGTTCCCCGTCGACATCACCCTCCGAGTGATCTCCGACTCCATCGCGGCCGTGATCTACATCGTCTACCTCGGCGCCATGTCCAACCTCTGGAAGGTTTGGCAGTCGCCGAAGGCAACGGCATCAACCGAGGTCGAAACTTCTACCTACGGACGTCCACTGGTGAGAAGGGGCTGATGACATGACAACGACCGATGCCAATCCACCCCTCCCAGAATTCCGCGACGACTACGTGCTCGTCGAGGTCGACGCTGACTACCTCGCAAAGGCAGTCAAGCCCAAGCAGTTCATCCACATCGACCAGTCCGAGTGCATTGCCTGCGAAGGCTGTGTCGACATCTGCCCGTGGAAGTGCATTCACATGCAGCCCACCGAAGCGATTGCTGAGTCCTTCGGCGTTGCCCGACCCGGCGATGACCCCATCGATGCCTTCATCTTCACGATCGACGACGACGTCTGCACCCGCTGCGCGCTGTGCGTCGACCGCTGCCCCACTGGCGTGATCATCCTCGGCAAGGTCGGCGACCCGGCCGCCACCGGCGATGCCCATCAACGAACTCCCTCCCACGGCTACGGCTACGGCATGCGCCTCGCCTGAGCCTCAGCTCTCACCCCGTACTCGAATCCTCCGACAGGAACCCCCTCCGACAGGAACCTCATGGCAAAGTCAATTCAAGACAAGCCGACACTGGCAGAGAAGGCCCAAGCCAAGGCTGCCGCGCTGACCGACAATGTGCAGGGCGGCCAGGTGTGGAACTCGATCTTCCGTCCCGGTTCAGTCTTCCGCAAGGGCTACACCGACAGCCCTCGTAACCGCTCCTACGTGATCATGAACTCGGTGCTCTATCACCTGCACCCCGTCAAGGTGAAGCGCCACGCTGTCAAGGTCAGCTACACCCTGTGCTTGGGCGGGCTCAGCTTCTTCCTCTTCATCCTGTTGACCATCACCGGCATCTTCTTGATGTTCTTCTACCGGCCCACCGCCGCTGCTGCCTGGGACGACATCTACACGCTTCAGACCTCAGTGACCTTTGGGTTGTTGGTCCGCAACATGCATCGATGGGGCGCCCACTTGATGGTGCTCTCGGTGTTCTTGCACATGGCCCGAGTCTTCTACCACGGTGCGTACAAGGCCCCCAGAGAGTTCAACTGGGTCATCGGTACGTTCCTTTTGCAGTTCACACTGCTGCTGTCGTTCACCGGCTACCTGCTTCCCTGGGACCAGCTTGCGCTGTGGGCTGTCACCGTGGGCACCAACATGATGGGCTTCACACCGGTCTTCGGTGAACAGGTCCGTTTCGTCTTGCTCGGAGGAAAGGTCATCGGCACAGACACGTTGTTGCGCTGGTACGTCCTTCACGTGTTGCTCTTGCCGTTCGTTACCGTCATCTTTATGGCCATCCACTTCTGGCGGGTCCGTAAAGACGGCGGCATTTCCGGGCCCCTCTAAGGGTTATCTCTCTAGGAGACTTTCGTCATGACTGAGATCCCAGAACATCTTCGCAAGCGAGCGGCCGAAGCTCGCAAGAAAGCTGAGTCCTCTGACGCACCCGCCGATGGTGGGGGCGAGGCTGCCGCGAGTGCCGACTCAGCGAGCGAGGGTGGCTCGAAGATTCCTGCTCACTTGCTCGAGCGTTCGAAGTCTGCGAAGCAGAAGGGCGGGGCAACAACTGCTGTCGCCCCTGCGGCTGCTGGCGTCGGCACCGCCGTCGCTGCGGCAACCGCCGTTGCCGATGCGCCAGTGATGACCGGTCCGGCCGGACACACCCAACGCCTCCTCACCGTCGTGAAGTCTGGTTCGATCCAAGACATCAAGATGAAGCCGCTCGACAAGGTGCACACCTGGCCTCACCTGATCGTCGTTGAATTCGGAGCCGCCCTGTTCTGCACCGCCTTCACGCTGATCTTCTCGATCTTCGTGAACGCGCCGCTCCTCGAACTGGCAAACGTCAACGAGACGCCGAACCCCTCCAAGGCACCGTGGTACTTCCTCGGCCTGCAGGAACTGCTCACGATGTTCCACCCCATGGTCGCTGGTGTGACCATCCCCGGCATCGGTCTCATCATTCTCACCATGGCCCCCTACATCGACAAGAACCCGAGCAACAAGCCGGAAGATCGCAAGATCGCCGTCACCTTGTTCACGGTCTTCTTGATGTTCTGGGCCGTACTCACCATCATCGGGTCGTTCTTCCGAGGACCTGGATTCAACTTCGTCTTCCCATGGGCAGACGGTCTCTTCTTCGAGCTCTGAGACAGGAGCAATCATGACAACCACACTCATCATCATCGGGGTCGTCGTTCTGGCCCTTCTGAGCCTCGGCGTCATCAGCTCATCGCTGCGACGTCGAGACACACAAGGTGCCTTCGGCGAGCTCGCGGGTGAAACCGTGAAGCGCGATCGCGGCGCGGTCGACATCGACGAGGCCGCTGCTTCGTCGACCGAACTCGTGTCCGTTGGCGCTGACGAGGAATCGTCAACCGTCGCCGGTGCCACCGGGTCTGAGGTCGAAGCTGTGGCACGGGCCGAGCGCTCGGGCGAACTCGTCAAGGCGGGGCCGGCGACGCCGGTCGCCTACGTTCCGCCCGACCCCGAGACCCTCGGTGTTGCTCGCCGTCAGTTCCTCAACCGCGGCATCGTTGCCATGTTCGGTCTCGGTCTCAGCGGTTTCGGCGCTGCCTGCTTGGCCTTCTTGTGGCCACAGGGAGCCAGCGGTTTCGGCTCACGAATCAACGTCGGCCGCATCCCCGACATCGAAGACGCCATCAAGGCCGGCAGCGGGTTCTTCTATGTTCCCGAGGGTCGCATGTGGGTCACGGAGTACCCCGCCAACGCCGTCGAGAAGGCATCAGCTGGTTACGGCTTCTACGACCAGGTCGAGCAGGGCTTGACCGCTGGTGTCGTTGCGTTGTTCCAGACCTGTCCTCACCTCGGCTGTCGTGTTCCTGAGTGCGTCACCTCGCAGTGGTTTGAGTGCCCGTGTCACGGCTCGCAGTACAACCGTGTTGGTGAGAAGAAGGGGGGTCCGGCTCCTCGAGGCATGGACCGTTTCCCGATGGAGGTCAACGCGGCCAACGAACTCATCGTCGATACTGGCACCGTGATCCAGGGACCACCGATCGGTATCAACACCACTGGCCAAGAGGCCGAAGGTCCGAATTGCATCGGAGCAGCAAGTCACTAATGCAACCTTCGATCATGTTCGCCGCCGACTTTCGCGCGATCGGTCTCACCGTCGCTGCGATCGTCCTCCTGGCCTTTGTTGCGCTGTTTGTTCGCAACATTTTCTCATCCCGTGATGAGCTCGGTTCTGAAATCGAGCTTGCGGCCAACAAGAAGGAATACCTTTCCGACGAGGAGCTCGAGGGCGTCAAGCTCGATCGTTCACTGAGCTTTGCCCTCGTCATCCTCGGCATCACCTCGGTGGCGCTGCCGTTCTACTGGCTCGCTGAGCCGGGTCGGCAAGAGGGTGCCGTCGATGCATACCAGCTGAACTTCGAATCTCGAGGTGAAGGTGTGTATGTCGAGACCGCGCAGTGCGTGAACTGCCACGCTGCTGGCGGCGTCGGCGGTGTCGCATCGTTCGTCCTTCAGGACGGCGACGGACAGTTCATCGCCAACGCGAACTGGACCGCCCCCGCGCTGAACAACGTCTTCCACCGCTATTCAGAAGATGAAGTTCGCTACGTCCTCAACTTTGGCCGCCCCGGTTCACCGATGGCGGCGTGGGGAACCCCCGGCGGTGGACCGCTGACCGAACAGCAGGTGCAGAACGCCATGGAGTACCTCCAGACGTTGGAGGTCCAGTCCCTCGACCCGATCGTGATCAATGAGTCGGCCGATCCGGCGGTTGCTCAGGCAGACGCCGATGCCCTGGCCGTCGAAGTTCGGGACGAGATTCAGCGCTCACTCGACGATGGTGAGTTCGCCACCGTTGGTGAGGCCGTATTCAACCTCGGCTACTTCTCCGGCTTCCAGGCTGGTGCTCTCAGCTGTGGGCGTTGTCATACCTCTGGGTGGTCGCTCGGCCCAACCGTTCCCTGGGCTCCAGGTACCGATCCTCTCGCCGTCGGCGTCGCCGGCTGCGGTGGTGGCGATCCGTCCGGTATCGGTTTCAGCCTGTGCGGCGGTCTTCACGAACGCTTCCCTGACGATTCCTGGAAGCTCCCAGACGGCACGTGGGCTCCTGAGGGCGGCCTCTCTGATGATGAGGGCTTCTTCTACCTGTCCATGGACGGCGAAGAGGTTCGCCTCGACGACTCGGGCAACCCGGTCGACGGCAACGGTGAGCGCTTCGAGATTCTGTCCGGTGGCGACACCCACGGCGACCTCGCGAGCTGCGACGTCATCTCGAGTCTCTGGGAGCCCGAGGGTGTCTCGTCGGAAGCCTATGCCTATGTCGAAGATGGCATTCCCGAAACCGACGACAGCACAGACGGATTCGTCAACCCTGAGCCACTTGACTTGTCAACGCTCGACGAGAGCGACCTGATCTTCAACGATGGTCGTGTCGGACTCGATTGCAACGTGATCGACATGCCCGACCGCACGAGCTACGCCCAGTACAACTTCATCTTTGGTGGTGCTGACGCCGGATCCGGCTACGGCCGAGGCGGCATTAGTGCTGCCGGCCAGATGCCAGGCTTTGGCGGAATCCTGCCTGCTGAGTTCATCCAGGCAGTTGTCGACTACGAGCGAAGCCTCGGTAATGGCGGCGCCACGCCGACCGCTTCGGACGACGCTGCATCTGACAGTGACGACGAGAGTGCTGACGGCGAGGGGAGTGAGGGATGAGCATGATCCTCGGCTTCATTGACGGTGTCGGATTCGATCCCTTCTTCCGCGGGCTCCTTTCGGTGCTTGTTGGTGTGGTGGTCCTCATCGGCGGCACCTACCTGCTCGTCGCCACAAACTCTGGGTCGCGCACCGGCGGCATGATCTCGGCTGCGGCGTTCTTCGGATGGATGATGTCCATGGGCATCATCTGGACGATCTACGCGATCGGTTGGACCGGTGAGGCCGAGGGTTGGGCTCTCATCGAAATCAACGGCGACAACCCGTCGGTCGAAAACGACGGATTGGCCTTTGCCGAAACTGAACGAGCTTCGTCGCTCGGTTTCGATCTCGAGTCAGTCGACATCGCATCTGCCAGCGGTGCGGATCAACTCGACGACCCCACCGAGGCCCAGAACGCAGCCGTTGCGTACGCCAAGGCAAACGCCGACGAGTTCGCCAACTGGCGCTACCTGGCCAGTTCCGATCCGCGTCGCGGTGAAGCAGTTGCCTCGGCCGACGTGTTCGTGGTCGAGGGTGAAGTCTTCGCTGACACCTCCGAGTACGTCCCGCTTGCGTACGGCGCCTACAACGTTGGCGGCAAGCCGCTACTCAAAGACGATCCCAACGTGTTCGATCGAGTGATTCACAAGTTCGACACCACGTTCATTCATTTCTGGCACCCGCAAGAGCTGATCATCGTCCAGTTCCAGGGTGCTCTCGACCAGCCGACGTTGCCCGGTGAGGCACCGCCTGTCGCAGTGGCTGACCCCGAGAAGTCCGTGATCAGCGTCGTGATGGAGCGAGATCGTGGTGGGCCTCTTCCGGCCCTCTTTGGCGGAACCCGCGTGACACCCGCACTGTTCACGATCTTCAATGGCATTCTGTTCTTCATCCTCTGCTGGTCTCTCCACGTGCGGGAGCAGCGTGAGACGGAGATCCGCGCTGCCGTCGCCTGACGCAGCCCGTTTCAACACTCGCAATCCGGAAAGGCAACACAGATGGCTCAGTACCTGCCGCTCGCGGCGCTCCTTGTGTTGGCAGCGTTGTTCGCCTTCCTGAGCTTCGTCGGGTCCGCCCTGCTTGCCCCTCGCCGGTCAACCGAGCAGAAAAGCGCACCCTATGAGTGCGGCATCATTCCCGGCCGCGAGCCCCCGCAGCGATTCCCGGTGCGCTTCTACCTCGTCGCCATGCTCTTCATCGTTTTCGACATCGAGATCGTCTTTCTCTACCCGTGGGCGATGGTCCATGGCGATGTCGGTCTCTTCGGACTCATCGCCGTCCTGATCTTCTCGGCGATGGTGTTTGAGTCGTTTGTGTACCTGATCTCGAAGGGTGCGCTCGATTGGGGCCCACTGCAGATCAATCAGCGTCAGTCCGAAATGGTCGATGCGAGCCGTACGGCGACATCAACGATTCGCAAGGTCGGACTCGAAGGTCGCTACGAGCATGCTCCTGCGAAAACCGCAGCCGCCTCAGCGTCCGATGAGCTCGATGAGACTGCGAGTGCTGCCTGATGCTCGACAATCTGCAAGAAAACGGGCTCGGAGCCATCGAGCACAACTTCGTCACCGGCAAACTCGAGGATCTGGTCAATTGGTCCCGAGCCCGGTCGAGTTGGCCGGCCACGTTCGGTCTTGCCTGCTGTGCCATTGAGATGATGGCGACCGGCGGCTCGCACTACGACCTCGCTCGTCTCGGCATGGAGGTCTTTCGGGCCTCTCCTCGTCAAGCCGACGTGATGATCGTGGCTGGTCGAGTCAGCCAGAAAATGTCGCCGGTCCTGCGCCAGATCTATGACCAGATGATGGAACCCAAGTGGGTCATCTCCATGGGGGTCTGCGCCTCGAGCGGCGGCATGTTCAACAACTACGCGATCGTGCAGGGCGTCGACCAAATCGTGCCGGTCGACATCTACGCACCGGGCTGTCCGCCCGGGCCGGAAACCCTGCTGCATGCGATCCACACGCTGCACGAAAAGATCGAGTCCGGCGAACTGATGAACCGGAAGGCCGGAACCGGCGCCGGCATCGTCGTCGAACAGCGCGATGGACAAGGCGAATCGCACCTGATCAGCCTTGGGCGGAAATGACTGACGACGACGTAACTGACACAACAGCCGACGAAGAGTCGGTCGCGGCTCCAACAGGACCAGTCGCTTTCGGCTGCCCCCTCGTCGAATCAGCGGATGGACAGTTGGTCATCCACCCCGCTCGAGACGAGTGGCTGCTCGTGGCATCTGCGATTCTCGGCGATGGCTTCCGCATGTGTATCGACGTCACCGCCGTCGACTTCCTCACCTTCCAGGGTCGTCGTGACGTGCCCGAAGGCATCTTGCCTGAGCGTTTTGAACTCGTAGCCAGCTTTATCAACCACGAGCGGCGCGAACGCATTCGAGCTCGGGTGCAGATCCCCGAGGGCGATCCGACGATCGCTTCTCTCACCACGCTCTACCCAGGTGCCGACTACCTCGAACGTGAAGTGTTCGACATGTTCGGCATCAGCTTCGACGGTCACCCTGACCTGTCGCGAATTCTCATGCCGGAGTCGTGGGAGGGTCACCCTCTCCGCAAGGACTTTGCCACCGGCGCCATTCCTGTCCAGTTCAAAGGAACGAACTGATGGCCGTCACCGACGCCGAACCCGAAGCACCCGTTGTCGAAGTGCCCACCATCGAGCACAACATGGCAACAGAGGCCGCCACTGAGGTCCATCCGGGCCAGGTCGGTCTCTTGCCGCGAAACGACGCAGTGATGCGGATGTCCGAAGTGCAGATGGCCGAGAGAGCCGACGCACCACTCGACGACGAGAACGATCAGACCATGTTGATGAACATGGGACCATCGCACCCGAGCACCCACGGCGTGCTGCGGCTCATGCTCGAGATGGACGGCGAGAGCGTCGTTCGTTCCAAGCCCGTCGTCGGCTACCTCCACACCGGCATGGAGAAGACCGGCGAGGCGCTCACCTACCTGCAGGGTCCGACCAATGTCACCCGCATGGACTACGCCGCTCCGTTCTTCAACGAGTTGGCCTTCTCGCTTGCCGTCGAAAAGTTGATCGGTCTTGAGATCCCCGAGCGTGCGACATGGATCCGCATGCTCATGTCCGAGATGAATCGCATCTCGTCCCACCTGTTGTTCATGGCCACCAACGGCATGGACCTCGGGGCGGTGTCGATGATGATTTACGGCTGGCGCGAACGAGAAGAGGTACTGCGCTTCTTCGAGCTCGTCACCGGTCTCCGGATGAACCACAACTACATCCGCCCCGGTGGTGTGGCTGCCGATCTGCCGGACGGATGGCGCGACTCCGTCGGCCGTCTCCTCGACATCCTTCCGCCCCGTCTCGCGGAGTACGACATCCTCATGACCGGCCAGCCCATTTGGCGTGAGCGGTTGCAGGGTGTTGGGGTCATGGGAGCCGACGAGGCCATTGCTCTTTCAGCGACCGGGCCGGTGCTGCGTTCGACCGGTGTGCCCTGGGATCTCCGTCGCGACATGCCGTATCTCGCCTACGACGAGGTCGAGTTTGACGTCGTGGTCGGCACGTATGGCGACGCGTTCGACAAGTACGCCATCCGCCTCAACGAGATCCGCGAGTCGATGCGTATCGTCCACCAGATCCTCGACAAGATGCCCAAGGGTGATTACCGAGCCACCGACACGAAGGTGACCCCGCCACCCCGAGCCCGCATCGACGAATCGATGGAGGCGCTCATCCATCACTTCAAGATCTTCACCGAAGGATTCAAGGTTCCCGAGGGTGAGGTCTATGCGGCGGTTGAGTCTCCGCGTGGAGAGTTGGGCTGCTACATCGTGAGCGACGGGGGACCAAAGCCCTACCGCATGCACATCCGCGGCCCGAGTTTCATCAACCTGCAGACGCTGCCGCACATGATGTCGAACGGCCTCATCGCCGACGCCGTTGCGGTGATCTCGAGCGTCGACCCGATCATGGGTGAGGTCGACCGGTGAGTCGCCTCAACGCAAACAACGAGCTGTTGGCCAAAGAGGTCATCGCCCGTTACCCGATCAAAAAGTCTGCGCTCATTCCGCTCCTGCATCTCGTGCAGGAGCAGAACGGCTACGTCACGAGCGAAGGCATGACCCATCTTGCTGAGCTCCTCGACATCACCTCGGCTGAGGTGCTCGGAACGTGTTCGTTCTACGAGATGTTCAAGCTCGAGCCCGTTGGCCGTTACGTCATCAACGTGTGCGGCACGATGTCGTGCCAGCTGCTCGGCGCTGACGAGCTGATCCACCACGCCGAAGAGCGTCTTGGTATCAAAGTCGGTGCTACCACCGACGACGGTCTGTTCACGCTCGAGAAGGCGGAGTGTCAGGCGGCTTGCACCGAGGCGCCGTGCCTGCAGGTCAATTACCGACACGAATACCGAGTCACCCACGGCGACTTCGACGCGTTGGTCGATCGCCTCGTTGCCGACTCGAAGAAGAACGGCTCAGCGGTCATCCCGCCGCATGGGACGCTGTCGGAAACTCGACAGCACATTCCCGCAGGCCGGGCCGTTGGGGCAGTTGCGCCCGACGAGGTCGACGGAGCACCGGTGTGGCTCCCCGTCGATGAACCTGAGGAGACAGCATGACGCTTGGCGGAGTAGAGATCGAACGAGCGGCGGGCTTTGTCGCCAACGACACTCCTCGCATCGTCACGTCCCGTTTCGGTGTCGACGACAGCCACACCCTCGTCGGCTACCTGGCAACGGGCGGCTACGAAGGTATTCGAGCTGCGCTGAAGAAGCGGCCAGATGAAGTGCACTCTCAGATCACCGAGGCCACCGTTCTCGGCCGCGGCGGAGCCGGCTTCCCGGCTGGCGTCAAGTGGGGCTTCATGCCCAAAGACGTGTGGCCGAGGTATCTCGTTGTCAACGGTGACGAGTCCGAACCCGGCACCTACAAAGACCGGCTCCTCATGGAGCTTGATCCGCATCAGCTGATCGAAGGCTGCCTCATCGCGTCATACGCCGTGGGGCTGAGCCAGTGCTTCCTGTATGTGCGCGGCGAGATGGCCGTCGCCCAGGAACGCATCGCAACTGCATTGAACGAGGCCTACGAAGCGGGCTATGTCGGCCGCAACATCTTGGGCACCGACTTCAGCCTCGACATCGTCCTGCACTGGGGTGCCGGCGCGTACGTGGTGGGAGAAGAGACCGCGCTCATCGAAAGCCTCGAGGGCAACCGCGGCATGCCTCGCCTGAAGCCACCATATTTCCCGGCCGCCATCGGTCTGTATGGCAAGCCGACGATCGTCAACAACGTCGAGACACTCGCCAACCTCCCGTGGATCGCCACCAACGGAGCCGAGGCCTACCGCGCCATCGGTACCGAGAGCTCACCCGGCACCCGCATGGTTGCCGTGTCGGGCCACGTGAAGCGGCCCGGCGTCTACGAGATCATCAACGGAACCACGACCTTCCGCCAGCTGCTCTTTGATGATGAGTACTGCGGTGGCATGCGCGAAGGGCGAACGCTCAAGGCCTTCGTGCCCGGCGGTGGGTCTGCTCCCTGGTTCTTGCCTGACCAACTCGATCTGCCGTTCGAAGCAAGCCAAGTCGGCCCGGCCGGTTCGATGCTTGGTTCCGGCGCCATCATGGTGATGGACGACACCACCGACATTCCAAAAGCCGCCCATAGTCTCACCCGGTTCTATGCGCATGAATCGTGTGGCAAGTGTGTGCCCTGTCGTGAGGGTGGCACCTGGCTCGAGCGGATCCTTGGCCGCATCGTTGATGGCCACGGCACGACCCGTGATCTCGAGATGTTGATCGAGGTGGGCGAAACCATCTGCCCGGGGGACTTCCCCCACGCCGCATCGGAACGCCTCGGCCTCGAAGCTCAGCGCTTCCCGTATCAGATGACCACCATCTGCTTTGTCGGGCCGTCCGCCTTCGCCCCTGCACACTCCGCACTCACGCTCTTTCCCGAAGAGTTCCGCGATCGAGTTCGCGAAGTGAGCGACGATGATCCCGTTGCCACCGGCGTTGGTGCCGTACCTGTCGAGCTCAAGGGAGTTGGCGCCCAATGACGCCACCAAACGATACGGAAGCTTCCCCGACCGTCTCGATCACGATCAACGGAGCCGCCGTCGAGGCCAACCCTGGTGAGCTCCTCATCGATGCCGCTGAGCGTCACGGCGTCTACATCCCTCGCTTTTGCTACCACCCCCGAATGAACCCCGTGGGCATGTGTCGGATGTGCCTCGTCGATGTCGACACCGGCCGAGGTCCTGGCCTGCAACCGTCGTGCATGATCTCGGTGTCTGAAGGCATGACGGTCGACACCGAGAGCGAGCGCACCCAGCGAGCTCAAGAGGGCATCCTCGAGTTGCTGCTGGTGAATCATCCGCTCGACTGTCCGGTGTGTGACAAGGGCGGTGAGTGCCCGCTGCAAGATCAGACCGTGGCCTATGGCCCGGGCGAGAGTCGCTTCGTCGAAGAGAAGCGGCACTACGAAAAGCCCATTCCGATCAGTGATCTCGTCTACCTCGATCGAGAGCGCTGCATTCTGTGCGATCGCTGCACTCGCTTCGCGTCAGAGGTGGCCGGCGATCCGCTGATCCACTTCATCGATCGCGGCAACGAGACGCAGGTCAACACCTTCCCCGACGAGCCGTTCTCGTCGTACTTCAGCGGCAACACCGTGCAGATCTGCCCGGTCGGAGCGCTCACCGCAGAGCCGTACCGGTTCAAGGCTCGTCCGTGGGACCTCGCCGAAAATGAATCAACCGCGGTTGTCGACTCAACCGGCGCCCGAGTTGTGCTCCAGTCATCTCGTGACGAACTCGTTCGGGTGCTCGGTGTTGATTCCGACGCCGTCAACTGGAGCTGGCTCTCCGACAAGGAACGCTTCACCTACGAGGCAAACCGCTCTGAGGATCGACTGACCGATCCGTTGGTGCGTTCTGAGTCTGGTGAGTTCGCAACGGCTCGTTGGTCCGACGCTGCGGCGTTTGCGGCCGAGGCCTTTGCGGTCGAACCCGATCGCATTGGCGTGATCGGCGGCGCTCGACTGCCGGTCGAAGGCCAGTTCATGTGGTCGTCACTGCTCACCGGCCTCGGCGTGAACGACGTCGATCCACAGATTGGTGATGGTCTCGACCTCGATCTCGTGCGCAGCCTGCCCCGAGCGACGATTGCCGATGCTGCCGCTCCTGGCGGCGTCGTCGTGCTGCTCTGTGGTGATCTCAAAGAGGAGCTACCGACCCTTTACCTCCGTCTGCGGCACGCCGCAGTCGAAGATGGCGCGGCCCTCATTGAGCTGTCGGCCCGGGCTACTGGGCTTGCTCGCTATGCAAAGGCCAAGCTGCACCCGTTGCCGGGCTCGATCGACGACGTCGCAGGTGCGCTTGCCGCTGGAACGCTCAACGAAGCGGTTGGTGGCGTCGACCCTGCCGACTTGGCCAAGGTCGCTGAGCTGCTCGGTTCCGGGCGACCCGTCACCGTTGTCGTCGGCCGGACGAACCTCGCCGAAGATGCCGGCTTGATCACCCGAGCTGCCGCTGCCCTGCACGAGCTCGTGCCGACGGCAAAGTTCTTGCCGGCACTTCGTCGTGGAAACATCAACGGTGCCATCGAGACAGGTCTTGCACGCGGTCGCTCGACCACCGAGATCCTTCGTGACGCCGCTGCTGGCGAGATCGAGACCCTGGTGCTGCTCGGCGCCGACCCACTCGCTGATCATCCCGATCGAGCACTTGTCAGCTCTGCGTTCGACATGGTCGAGAACCTTGTTGCTGTCGACACGTTCAAGACAGCATCGTCGGCGCGAGCCGACGTCATCTTGCCTGCTGCCACCTTCGGCGAGGTCGACGGGAGCTTCGTGAATCTGGAGCGCCGCATCAGTCCGCTTCGGGCCAAGGTCACCGCTCCAGGTCAGGGTCGAGCCGACTGGATGATCGCCGCCGAGCTAGCGGTTGCGCTTGATCAAGACATCGATGTTGCGAGCCTCGACGACGTTCGAGCCCAGCTTTCCGCTGCGGTCCCGGCGTTTGCTGACGTCGACTGGAACAACATGGATCGTGGCGGCGACGGCCCTCTCCTCGGCTCGTCCGGAGCCACCGGACCAAGCCTTGCTGAGATTGCGGCAGCGACTTCTGTGGCCGTCCCTGCAGTAGACGGGTACGGTCTCCGATTGGTGGTCGACCGCAAGCTCTGGGATCTCGGCACGATGGTGCAGCAATCGCCGTCTTTGGCGCACCTTGCCGCAGATGCGACCCTCTCGCTGGCTCCTGCCGATTTCGATGCCCTCGGCGTCGACCAGGGTTCGACGGTGACGCTGTCCGGACCCGGCGGCGAAACGGCCGAACTCAACGTATCGGCCTCTCGCGATCTGCCCCGAGGCGTCGCCCACATCCCGTTCCGGGCCTCGGGCTTTGACGTCGGCACCTTCTTGTCCGCCTCGACTGCGGTCGTCGACGTGAGGGTGAATGCAGGCTGATGGGTCATCCATTCCTTCGTGACGGCGTCGATTTCGGCGATGTGATTCTGGTCTTGGTGATCGTCGTGATCTCCTTTGTCCTGTGTCTCGTCGCAACCATGTTGATGGTCTGGTTCGAACGCAAGGTCGTCAGTCGGCTGCAGAACCGCATCGGACCAAACATTGCCGGTCCGTTCGGTTTGTTCCAGACGCTCGCCGACGGCATCAAGTTGTTCTTCAAAGAGGATCTGATTCCCGAGCGGGCCGACCGCAAGGTTTTCCAGTTGGCCCCGTACCTTTCGTTGATCCCGGCGTTCCTCATGTTCACGCTCGTGCCGATCGCTGGCGACTTCTCGAATGTCTCCGAGAGTGGCACGGCTGGCACGTCGACGATTGCTGGCCGCGAGTTTCTGTGGCAGGGCGCCGACATCCCCGTTGGCATTCTCTTCTTTCTTGCGATGAGCTCGCTTGGCATCTACGGCATCATGCTCGCCGGCTGGTCATCGGGCTCGAAGTACCCGCTCCTCGGTTCGGTTCGAGCATCGGCTCAGGCGATTTCGTATGAAGCTGCGCTTGGTCTGTCGATCGCTGCGGTCATTCTTGTTTCCGGCGCCTTGAGCACCAACGAGATCGTGCAGTCCCAGTCGGGTTCGCTGCGCCAACTCAACATCGTGGCCACCGGGTTCGTTCCGTTCATCGTGTTCCTCATCGCCGGAACCGCTGAGCTCAACCGGCCCCCCTTCGACCTCGTCGAGGCTGAGCAGGAGATCGTCGGTGGGTACCACACCGAGTACAGCTCGATTCGTTTCGCTCTGTTCTTCCTCGCCGAGTTCATGAACACGGTGACCATGGGCGGCCTCATCGTGACGTTGTTCCTCGGTGGGCCGGCACCGTTGTTTGATCTGCCGCTGATCGACGTGATGCCGACGCTCGGTTGGTTCGCCGGCTTCCTTTTGTTCTTTGGAAAGCTGTTGATCTTCTTGTTCATCTTCGTGTGGTTCCGAGCCACGTTGCCCCGGTTGCGCTATGACCAACTGATGGACCTGGGTTGGAAGGCGCTGATCCCCGTTTCGTTGCTCTGGCTCCTGATTCTCGGCGGCATCCGCATTGCCCAGAACGGCGACCTCGGCATTGTCGAAAACACCAATGCAAACGTGGCCATTGTGCTTGTTGCCTCGCTGGCACTCGGTGCCGTGGGGTGGCTCCTCCTGCGGGCCGCCATGGACAACGCTCGCGAGGAACGGCTTGAAGAAGCCGGTTTCCAACTCATTGCCGTGCCGCCCCAGCAGCTTGACGGACACGCTGATTCTTCGACCTCAGGAGCGAGTCACTGATGGGTTATCTCGAAGGATTCGGTGTCACGTTCCGCAAGTGGGGCGAGGGCGTCACCACGAAGCAGTATCGGGCAGGCAAGGCCAAGGACGGCGAGGCGCCAGCCGAAACCGATCAGAAGCGGCCCAAGCCACCTCGAGCGCATGGTCGTCATGTGCTGAACCGCTACGAAGACGGCATGGAGAAGTGCATCGGCTGCGAGCTCTGCGCCGGTGTGTGCCCCGCCAAGTGCATCTACGTTCGCGGGGCCGAGAACCCGCCAGAAGACCCAAAGTCTCCGGGTGAGCGCTTCGGGTTCATCTACGAGATCAACTATCTGCGTTGTATCCACTGCGATCTCTGCGTCGAGGCGTGTCCGACCGAAGCGATCACCGAAACCAAGCTCTTCGAATTCAGCTTCACGAACCGTGACGATGCCATCTACACCAAGGACGAGCTCCTGGTTGGCGAAGATGGCCGGCCGCAGTTTCTGCCGTGGGAAGACTGGCGACCGGGCGAAGATCAGTTCACCTCGGGTTGGATGCGAGCCACGGCTCCCGGTGGCCGCGCCGATTATGAGAACCGCGTCGCCTGGTCGGGCGAACTCGGCTACGGCGTTCGGGCTCCCGAAGCCGGTCAGGCCCACGAAGATCCTGAGCCGGTCGAAGACAGCCACGGCGATGACCACGATGATCACGGAGGCCATCACTGATGATGGAGCTGATCGTCTTTGTGATCTCCGCAGCCATCGTTTTGGGTGGCGCACTCGGCGTCATTCTCTTTCGTAATCCCGTGCACGCTGCGCTGTCGTTGATCGCTTCGTTTTTCGGGGTTGCGGTGCTGTTTGTCAGCCAGGAGGCGCACTTTCTCGCGCTCGTACAGGTGGTCGTCTACGGCGGTGCCATCGTGGTGCTGTTCTTGTTCGTGATCATGCTCCTCGGCGTCGACCGAGAAGAAGACATCACTGAAGAACCGTTCGAAGGGCAGCGGGTCTCGGCCCTTGTTTCTGGCGTCTTGATCTTTGCCATGCTCATGGCCGGCATCTTCCTCTCCGGCCGGACGGGCGACGACGCTGGCGACTTCGGGCCGGCCGCAATCAGTGGTTCATCAGGTCAAGTCGTTCCGCTCACCGAAGAGCAGGACGTCGTGCAGTTGGGTCACGACCTGTTCACCCGTAACATCCTGGCCTTCGAAGCCACTGGTCTGCTGCTCACCATCGCCACCGTCGGTGCTGTTGTGCTCGTGCGAAACCGTGGCGCCGAAGACCTCGTCGTCGACGAACCAGGAACCTCCAGCCGATGATCGTCACCGAATCGTGGTACCTCATCGTCAGCGCGCTGCTGTTTGCGATCGGGGCGACCGGTCTGCTCGTGCGTCGCAACCCGCTTGTGATGTTCATGTGCGTCGAGCTCATGCTCAACGCCGTCAACATCAGCTTCGTCGCCTTCTCGACCGCCCTCCAGGACCTCGCCGGCCAAACTGCGGTGTTTTTTGTGCTGGTCGTGGCCGCCGCTGAGGTGGTCGTTGGTCTTTCGATTGTGGTCGCGGTGATGCGACGTCGTCCTTCGGCGACCGTTGACGATCTTGCCGAGCTGAAGGGCTGACGGGGATGCTCGAAGCCGCCTGGCTCATCCCGGCGCTACCGCTCGCCGGATTCATGCTCTTGGTCCTGCTCGGACGTCGCCTCGGCGAACCACTTGCGGGTTGGCTTGCGACCGGCATGATGGCCCTCAGCTTCCTGGCCACCCTCGTGGTGTTCGCGGGTCTCGTTGCTGAAGACGAAGCGCACCGCTTCTTCATCCAGACGATTTTCACGTGGGTGCCTTCCGGAACATTCTCGGTCGACGTGGGCTTCCTCGTCGATCCGCTGTCGATCACGATGTGTCTGTTCATCACCGGTGTCGGCACGCTCATCCACCTGTATTCGGTCGGCTATATGCACGGCGACCCGAACTTCTCGAAGTTCTTCCTCTACCTCAACTTGTTTGCCGCCTCGATGC
Source organism: uncultured Acidimicrobiales bacterium (assembly GCA_937976305.1). Classification (GTDB taxonomy): domain Bacteria; phylum Actinomycetota; class Acidimicrobiia; order Acidimicrobiales; family SZUA-35; genus CALEWY01. The sequence continues at coordinate 4,280 of CALJSB010000125.1, read as the reverse complement.
TGATCTTGGTGCTCGGCGACAACTTGCTCATGACCTTCCTCGGTTGGGAAGGCGTCGGTGCCTGTTCGTACTTCCTGATCTCGTTCTGGTTCGGAAAGGACGAGAACGCGTCGGCCGGCAAGAAGGCATTCGTCACGAACCGCATCGGCGACTTCGGCTACATGCTCGGTATGTTCTTGATGTTCAACGCCATCGGCTCGATCCGCTACGCCGACATCATCACCGAGACCCAAGCAGGCGCCCTCAGCGCCGGCGTGGCATCTGCTGCTGTGTTGCTCTTCATGCTGGCCGCCGCTGGTAAGTCAGCACAGATTCCTCTGTTCGTCTGGCTGCCCGACGCGATGGCTGGCCCCACTCCGGTTTCGGCGCTCATCCACGCTGCGACGATGGTGACCTCCGGCGTGTACCTCCTCACTCGGCTCAACCCGGTGCTCGCTGCTGCCGACCCCTGGGCCACAACAACGATTGCGTGGATCGGTGCCATCACCGCGCTGGTTGCTGCGCTCGCCGCCATCTCCCAGAACGACATCAAGAGGGTGCTGGCCTACTCGACAGTTTCGCAGCTCGGCTATCTCTTCCTCGCCGTCGGCGTTGGCGCCTACGTGGCCGCCCTGTTCCATATGATCACTCACGCCTTCTTCAAGGCCCTCTTGTTCCTCGGCTCGGGCTCGGTCATTCACGGCCACGACGACGAACAAGACATGCGTCGCATGGGCGGTGTGGCCAAGCTCATGCCGATCACGTCGATGACGTTCATCGTCGGTTGGCTGGCCATCTCTGGTGTGCCACCGTTCAGCGGGTTCTGGAGCAAGGACGAGATTCTCATCTACGCCTGGGAAGCCAACATTGGCCTGTGGGCGATCGGTCTCGTCACGGCGTTACTCACGGCGTTCTATATGACCCGCCAGGTCATCATGACCTTCTTCGGGCGCTCCCGGTTCTTCGACCCGACGCCCGAAGAGATCAACGGTGCCTTCGTTCAGGGCGTGCTCGATGCTGAGGCGGGCGTCGCCGCTGCCAACGAGGCCGTTGGGCCTGCGAACGAAGCAGTTGAGAAGGCACTGGCCGATGTCACTAAGCGCGAAGAGGCACTGGCCAAGGCGACCGTCACCTTCGACGATGCCACTACTGCCCTCGCCGGTTCGAGCGAAGGCGACGACGGCTACGACAAGCTCGTCAAGGCATTGACCAAGGCGGAGAAGGGTGTCCCCAAAGCCGAGACGGCCTTGGTCAAGGCACGCGACAAACACACCGAGGCGTTGGCCGACGTGCAGGTGGCCGAGGAAGCCATCGATGCAGCCCGCCTCAAGATCGGTGAGGCCGAACGGGAGCGAGCCACCGCACCGCGCCCACCCGAATACGTCACCGCATCGAGCTCGCCCATTGACGTCTCGGCATTCGAAGATCGACTCCCCGAGTCCTATCACAAGCGCCAGGAGTACCACCCCCACGAATCACCGTGGACCATGACGCTGCCTCTGGTTGTGCTGGCGGGTCTCGCTGCCGTTGCGGGTGGCATCAACCTTCCGTTCACGAAGGATCTGCACTTCCTCGCCCATTGGCTCGAGCCGTCTCTGTTCCTGAACGAGGCCAAGCTCACGTCGTCGGCAGGCACCAAGTGGATCCTCGCCTTCGTCGCTATCGCCGTTGGTGTGGTCGCCATCGTGGCCGCCTTCGGTGTGTACTTGCGAGGCAAGGGTGATCCGAAGCAGGTTGAGAACAAGAGCCTTGCCCTCGCCGTCACGTGGGACACCGCTCTCGCCGCCTTCATGGGTGGCCCCGGCCGCAAGCTCTTCGACGTCCTGAGCTTCCTCGACAAGAAGGTTGTTGACGGGGCAGTCGAAGGGGTCGGTCATCGGGTCCAGGCCGCCGGAACTGCCGCCCGGAAGCTGCAACCTGGATTCGTCCGGCAATATTCGTTGTTGGTCGTGATGGCCACCGCGGTCGTCGGCCTGTTCATGCTCACGGTTCTCTGGTTGGGGGCAACCTGATGTTTGCTGCCGCCGCCTTCCCAATTCTGCCCGCCCTCATCATCACGCCGCTGATCACGGTCGCGGTCTTGATGCTGATTCCGGCCAACCGCAACAGCGAACTCAAGCTTGCCGCTCTGGTGGGCACCACGATCACCGGCATGATGTCGATCTGGATGCTCTACGCATTCGAGATCGCCGACGACGGATTCCAGTTTGCGGTCAATCGGGTCTGGCTCGAAGAGCTCGGACTGAGCTGGAACCTCGGAGTCGACGGCATCTCGCTGTTCCTCGTCGTGCTGACGGGCATCCTCTTCCCGATCGCGATCACGGCGACCGAACCGCATCACGATCCGAAGCAGTACTACATCTGGCTGACGCTGCTGATGTCGGGGTCGATGGGTGTCTTCATTGCTCTCGACCTCCTGTTGTTCTTCCTGTTCTTCGAAATCGTGCTCGTGCCGATGTACTTCCTCATCGGTGGCTGGGGCCATGGCAATCGCATCCACGCGGCCCTGAAGTTCTTCCTCTACACGATGGCTGGTTCGGCTTTGATGCTCGTCGGCATCGTGTCGGTTGCGTTCCTGTCCCAGGACGCCACCGGTGGGCTCACCTTCGATGTCGTGCAATTGGCTGAGGCCCAAGCGCTTTCCCAAACCGCTCAGCGGCTCGTGTTTGGCTCCTTTGCGCTCGCCTTTGCGGTGAAGGTGCCGCTCTTCCCGCTGCATACCTGGCTGCCAGACGCCCACACCGAAGCCCCAACTGCTGGCTCGGTGATTCTTGCTGGTGTGATGCTCAAGCTCGGAACGTATGGCTACCTCCGCTTCGGCATCTACCTCTTCCCGCAGGCCGCCCACGACCTCGCTTGGATCTTCCTGACACTCGGCGTGATCGGCATCGTGTACGGCGCCGCGGTCGCCACGATGCAGCGCGACCTCAAGCGCCTCGTCGCCTATAGCTCGGTAGCCCACCTCGGCTTCATTGCACTCGGCATGTTTGTCCTGAACACCCAGGGCATTCAGGGTGCGGTGTTCCAGATGGTCAACCACGGCATCTCGACCGGCGCACTCTTCATCCTCGTCGGGTGGGTCTACGAGCGTCGCCACACGCGTGAGATCGCCGCCCTCGGCGGTCTGCAGAAGTCGGCTCCGATCATGGCGGGCGTGTTCACGCTCGTGATGTTGTCAAGCATCGGGCTCCCGGGCCTCAACGGCTTTGTTGGCGAGTTCCTCATTCTGCTCGGCGGCTTCCAGGGCGCTCGCTGGTGGACCGTCATCGCCGTGACCGGCGTGATCTTGGCCGCCCTCTACCTCCTGTGGGCCTATCAGCGGGTGTTCCACGGAACGCCAACCGAAGAGAACGCATCGATGCCCGACCTTCGCCTCAGTGAGGGCCTCGCGATCCTGCCACTGCTTGTCCTCATCGTGTTTCTCGGCGTCTACCCCAAGCCGATGCTCGAGCGCATCGAGCCCGCCGTTGAGCGCCTCGTGGTTCACGTCGAAGCCAATGTTGATGGCTTCGAAGAACCGGGCCCAGAGCAGTTGCCAGCAGAGCCAGCAACTGCTGACGATCTGACGCACACGCTCGAAGAAGCCGAAGCAGAAGCTGAGGCCAAAGAAGAAGCCGAATCACTCGGGGGCGAGGGCTGATGTTGCTTGCCCAAGCAGAAGTCGTGACACCAAACGTCGAATGGTCGATGATTTGGCCGCTGATCATCTTGGCGATCGGCGCCGTTCTCTTGGTGACCATCACCTCGCTGTGGCGCGTCACCCGAACCAACGCATTCCCAGCCTGGTTCACTGCCGCCTGTGGCATCGGCGCCGCGTCGTTCTTGCCGTTCATGTACCGACGGGTGCTGGCCGACGGCCCTTCGTCGGTCATCGCAGACGCTCTCGTCATTGATGCATTCACGATCTTTGTCACCGCCGTGATCTGCGCTGTTGTCGTGCTCGTGGCCCTGATGTTCGACGGTTACGTGAGCCGAGAAGGTCTTGCTGGCCCCGAGTGGTACGTGTTGATGCTGTTGTCGGCCGCCGGTGGTGTCTTGCTGGCTGCCGCTGATGATCTGATCGTCACCTTCCTCGGGCTCGAGATTCTGTCGATCGCTGTCTATGTGCTCGCGGCGTTGCATCTGCGACGAGCCGCTTCACAAGAAGCCGGTTTCAAGTACTTCATCCTGGGCGCGTTGTCGTCTGCGATCTTCCTCTACGGCATCGCGCTCATCTACGGCGCAACCGGTACCACCAGAATCTCCGAGATCGGCGGCTTGCTCAATCGCTCGAACTCGGCAGGGCTCGTGCCGGCCAACGA
>CALJSB010000124.1 GCA_937976305.1 uncultured Acidimicrobiales bacterium | reverse complement strand
GCTCGCATGGGCTGCTCGTCAGCAGCTCGAACGATCACTGCCCGACATTCCAGACGCAACGACGGCTTCTCTGGTTCACTTTGACCTCCGACCCGGCAACATCCTGGTTCGCGATGGTGCGCTCGCAGGCGTGATCGATTTTGAGGCATGCCGTGGCGGTCATGCATCGATGGACTTCTTCAAGCTCTGGGAGCATCTCGCGCCTGACCGTCTCGGACTCATCGTCGACGGATACGTCAAAGACAACGATCGCAATGAGTGGATCCAGACCGACAGGCTGGAAGCGAAGCGGACGCCGCAGCAGAGGTGTACCTCGACCGCAGGCCCGGAAGACCGGGAGCGCTCGTTAACGTTTCAGACCTGACCCCTAGCCAGCCATGGTGAGGCCGCCGGAGACGCTGAGGACTTGGCCGGTGACAAAGGCGGCGTCGTCGCTGGCGAAAAACAGCACTGCGCCGACGAGATCTTCGGGTTGGCCGAGCCGGCCCATCGGGATGGCCCGGCGGAACGCTTCGCGAAGCTTCTCGGGGTTGGCGGCTGCATCGGTGACGGTGGCGAGCAGAGCGGTGTCGGTCGGGCCCGGGCAGACAACATTGAAGGTCACGCCGTGGCGGGAGTGCTCACGGGCAAGCGTCTTCGAGAATGCGATGATGCCGGCTTTGCAGGCGGCGTAGACGGCCTCGCCAGAAGAACCGACCCGAGCAGCGTCAGACGATACGTTGACGATTCGCCCGGCTCCCCGCTCGACCATGCCCGGAAGCACCGCATGGTGCATGTTGAGGGAGCCGACGAGGTTGATGTCGATGAGCCGCGACCAGTCCTCCGGTTCGGTGTCGAGAAACGGCACGAACAGGTCCCAGCCCGCATTGTTGACCAATGCGTCGATCGTGCCGAGCTCGGTGGTCACCTGTTCGATCGCTGCGTCGACTGCGGTGCGTTCGGTGATGTCGCAACTGACGGCTAGAGCGGTTGCTCCATCTGCCGTGATCGCATCGGCCACGGTGCCGGCGGCATCGGCTGCTCGGTCGAGCACTACGACGTTGGCACCCTCAGCAGCAAAGCCATGACACACCGCAGCGCCGATCCCGCCGCCGCCTCCGGTCACGATCACTGTCTTGCCGTCGAATCGTCCCATCGTGATTTGCCTGCCCAATCTGCGTCGAGTGACTCGTGCACCTGGATTGACGCACGAGCCGACCCTAGATTCTTGGCGGCGATCACTCCATCTCGCACTCCATCTGGTTGGAGCCACCAGGGCCGTCGGCGCCACCAATGCATAGGCTCATGCGTTGATGACGACGTACAGCTTTCTGGACGACTACAGCGAGGGTTGCCACCCCGAGATTCTTGATGCTCTCCAGGTATCAAACCTCGTGCAGCAGACGTCCTACGGCAACGACGACTACACCGCCGAGGCCCGCCGCTTGATCGCCGAAGCGTGTGGTCGGCCCGGGATGCCCGTCTTCCTCGTCGCAAGCGGGACGCTGGCCAACCTCATCATCAGCGCCGCCACGCTTCGACCGCACGAAGCGATCGTTTCCGCGGCATCCGGGCACGTGGCCTTGCGAGAAACGGGCGCCATCGAGGCCACCGGGCACAAGATCATCAGCGTCCCCTCAGACGACGGCCGCATCACGCCCGCCGCCGTCGATGACGCTGTCGCCGGTAACGCTCAGGCGCCACACATGGCCAAGCCCCGCCTCGTCTACGTCTCGAACGCCACCGAGTTCGGCACGGTCTACTCGCGCAGCGAGCTGCGGGCCCTGCGAGAAGCCTGCGACCGTCACGACCTGTTGTTGATGGTCGACGGGGCTCGGCTGGGTGTGGCCCTTGTGTCCGAGCGCTCCGGTGGGGCGACCCTGAGCGACATCGCATCGCTGGCCGACATCTTCTGGATTGGCGGAACAAAGACCGGGACGCTGTTTGGCGAAGCCATCGTGATTCCCAACGCCGAACTCGCCGTCGACTTCGAGTTTCATCTGAAGCAGCGTGGGGCCCTGCTGGCCAAGGGGCGGGCCCTGGGGGTCCAGTTCGAGGCGCTGTTCTCGAACGACTTGTTTGCTCAATCGGCCGCCGTCGCCAATGGTCATGCCGCCGCCTTGTCGGATGGCATCACGGCTGCTGGTTTCGAGTTGGCAGCCGACACCGAGAGCAATCAGGTCTTCGCTGTTCTCCCGAACTCAGTGATCGAGAGCCTCCAGAAGTCGTTTGCCTTCTATGTGTGGGAGCCCCGCCCTAACGATGCGTCGGTCGTACGACTCGTCACCTCGTGGGCCACGGAGTCAACCGCGGTCGAGCGCATGATCTCCACCTTGGCCGAGCTCGCTTGACGTTGACGATCGCACGCACCACATGAGGCGGTACGAGCGCCTCATCGCAATCTGTATCTCGACTGTGTTCGTGATGGCCGGGCAGGGCGTGATCAGCCCGATCCTGCCGCTCTACGCCCAAAGCTTCGGTGTGTCGACCGCGGCCGTTGGCGCCACGATCACCGCGTTCGGATTGGCCCGCTTGGTCACGAACGTTCCCGCAGGTGCCTTCGCTGATCGTCGTGGGCGGCGCACCCTGCTGGTTGGTGGTCCTGCCATCACGGCCATCGGCATGTTGGGGTCGGGGCTCGCCCCAAACATCTGGGTGCTTCTGTTCTTTCGCTTCGTGGCTGGCCTCGGGTCCGGCTTCTACATGACCGGCGCACAGATCTACCTGCTTGACATAGCGTCGCCGGACGAGCGCGGGCGTTTCATCGCTACAAACCAAGGGGCTCTGCTCGTCGGCGTCGGCTTTGGTCCTGCGATCGGCGGCTTCGTTGCCGACGCGTACGGGTTGGCTGCGCCGTTCATGGTGGTGGCAGTTGCCGCTGTTCTTACCTCGATCTACGGCTACCTGCGGCTTCCCGAGACGCTCGGGACACATCACGATGGCGCGGTTCCTGAAGGAACCTCAGACGGTCCGATCGAGCAGGCGTCCGGCTCTGACAACGTGCCGCCGTCTCGGTTCGCCCTGCTCCGCTCGGCCGACTTCCTCGCCGTTGGCTTTGTGTCGATCGGCGTGTTCTCGATCCGAGCCGGCGTGCGCCAGACGCTCGTGCCCCTGCAGCTGAATCAGGAGTTCGGGCTCGAGGTCGCTGAGTTGGGAACGCTGTTCACCGTGCTCGGCATGATTGGCCTCGTGTTGATCTGGCCGTCGGGTTGGGCCGCTGATCGATTCGGCCCCAAGGCACTGATCGTCCCAACAGCACTCGCCATTAGTGCGGGCATGGCGCTCGTTGCTGTTGCCGACACGCTGTCGATCTTTATCGTTGGCCTCGTGGTTGCGGCGATCGGTTCGAGCATCACGGGCCCGGCTCCTGCCGCGTACGTCGCCAATCTCGTCGACGAAGATCAGCGTGGCGTTGCCATGGGCCTCTACCGCACCTTCGGCGACATTGGCGTTGTTGCCTCACCCGTGCTGAGCGGATCGTTGGCCGACGCGACGTCGATCCCTGTCGCCGTTGGCGCCAATGCCGTGTTCATGGGAGCAGCGGCGCTGTGGTTCTTGTTGAAGGCTTCGAACTCGAGTCATCGCTCGGCGTAGTTGCAGGGTCGCCGAGCTAGTTCCCGGCTGCCTGGAGTGCCGACCAGATCCGCTCGGGAGTGCACGGCAGATCGATGTGATCGACGCCCAAGTGAGTGATCGCATCGATGATGGCGTTGTGAACGGCGCCGGTGGCCCCCACAACGCCTGACTCGCCGACACCCTTGAAGCCGAGTGTGTTGAAGCTGCTTGGCGTTTCGGAGGCGATGATGTCGAACATCGGGAGCTGGTCGGCCGTCGGCATCTGATAGTCCATGAACGAGCTCGTGAGCTGGTTGCCTCGCTCGTCGTGGATCACGACCTCGCCCAAGACCTGTCCGATCGCAGAGGCAATGCCACCGTGCAGCTGACCGGCAACGATCATTGGGTTCACGATCGTGCCGGCATCATCAACGGCCACCAGACGTTTGACACGCACTGCACCGGTCTCGGTGTCGACTTCGACCACAGCAACGTGGGTGCCGGAGGGGAACGTGTTGCGGCCCTCGGTGTCGTAGAAGTCGCCGCACGTCATCTCGTCAGACTCGGCGTGGGTAACCACCTCAGCCCACGAGACGGCTCGCGCCGGCGTGCCAACAACGTGGAAGCCAGCATCGGACAACACGATGTCGTCCGCGGCAGCTTCGAGGAGCTCGGCCGCTTGCAACCGGGCCTCATCAACAAGGTCGTTGGCGGCGACGTGGATCGCCATGCCTGCGGTTTGCAGTGAACGGGAGCCGACGGCGCCTACGCCGGTTGCGATGGCGTCGGTGTCGCCCTCGACGACACTGATCGACTCCACAGGAATGCTGAGCACGTCGGCTGCGATCTGGGCCCACGTGATCGTGTGACCATGGCCCTGTGAGGTGGTGCCGGTGACAACCACCGCTGAGCCGTCGGGGAGGACGGTCACTGCCGCCTCTTCTCCACCGCCACCGGTGGTCATGTGGTTGTAGCTAGCGATGCCGATGCCGAGCGCCACGGTTTGACCTCCGGCCCGGCGAGCTGCTTGTTCCTCCCGAAGCTCGTCGTAGCCGACGGTGGTGAGGGCTCGGTCGAGGTCGCCGGGATAGTCAGCCTCGTCGTACACGGCGCCCGTCGGGGTCGTGAACGGCATCTGTTCAGGTCGGATCAAATTGCGGCGCCGCACCTCAGCTGGATCGAGCCCAGCTTCGAGAGCAAAGCGATCGATGGCCCGCTCGAGCGCGGAGATGTAGGGGCTGCGACCAGCACCTCGATAGGCCGACGTCGCTGGTCGGTTGGTGAGCACGGCAACAGATGAGAACTCGGCGTGGGCGATGTCGTAACAGCCGTTGGCCAGCTTCGACGTGTACCCCTCGGGAAGCACGACGCCCACCATCGGGAAGGCGCCCCCGTCCTTCACAAGGTGGGCTCGCACTGCGGTGAGGTCACCCTCTCGGGTTCCCGCCAGCTTCAACTCAATGCGTTCTCCTCGCCCTTGAGTGGCCGTCGCGAAGTATTCCGACCTCGTGCCATCCCAGCGAACCGCTCGTCCAAGCTTCTTGGCCAGATACGGAACGAGATACTCCTCGACGGTTCGGCCGACCTTGCCGCCGAAGCCGCCGCCCACCGCCGGTGCCACAACTCGAATGTCGTTCGCCGGCATGTCGAGGAGCTTGGCCAGATTGTTCTTGAACGCGTGCGGTGTCTGCACCGCCGACCACACCAGCAGGCGCCCTTCGGACTCGACCGCAACCAGTGAGCGGCCCTCCATCGGTGCCGGCAGTTGGCGAGGACTCCACTGGGTGAGTTCGATCGTGATGTCTGCGTTCGCGAAGGGCTCATCGTTTCGTTCGGCCGTGGCGAACCGTGTCTGCTCGACGACAGACACATCGAGCGCGTGGTCGATGTCGAGCACCGGCTCGCCTGGTTCGATGTCGACCATCACCAGCTCGGCTGCGTCGACGGCTTCTGCCCGAGACTCGGCCACCACGGCAGCAACGACCTGGCCTGCGAACTTCACCTCGTCGCTGGGCAGGATCGGCTGGGAGAGATGATCGCCGAAGGGGAGTGCGTACGGGGCGAGTGCGTCGAGGTCGGCACACGTCACGGCCGCAACAACGCCAGGTGCCGCAAGCGCCTCGGCGGTATCGATCGAACGAATCGTGCCCGCAGCATCGGGAGAGCGAACAAAGGCAACGAAGGCCGGGTTCTGGACGGCAGGGTCGCGAATGTCAGCGGTGAAGGCGGTGGCGCCTCGGAGCAGCCCGATGTCTTCTGCCCGCAGCAGGGGTCGTCCGGTCTGGGGCGTTTGATGAGTTTCGTGTGCCATGGGCAGCCAATCATGGCAGCCAGCCTTGGGGTCCCGCTCACAATCGCATCGGTCCAGTGCCGCGCTGCTGTGAGATTGCCAACTACCTTCTTGCTGCGGGTGCTCTGACCGGAGCATGGCTGTGTCAGACATGGGAGTTGTTGCAATGGGGACACTTGGAATTGATGTCGGTGGCTCGGGCGTCAAGGGAGCGATCGTCGACACCGCAACGGGCGAGTTGTTGAGCGAGCGCGTGCGCATCGAGACGCCGAAACCTGCGACCCCAAAGAAGATTGCTGGGGTCGTCAAGGAGCTGGTGACCGAGCTCGACTACACCGGTCCGGTTGGGTGCAGCTTTCCGACCGTGGTTGTTGATGGGCAGGCTCGAACCGCCGGCAACATCGACCAGTCGTGGCGGGGGACCGCCGTCGACGAGCTCTTTCGAGAAGCGACCGGTCAGCCCTTCACGGTGAACAACGATGCCGATGTCGCCGGTATTGCCGAGATGGGCCTTGGTGCTGGTCGTGGCCTGACCGGCACCGTCATCATGGTGACGATCGGAACAGGGCTCGGGTCAGGGTTCTTCCGCAACGGCGAGCTCGTGCCCAACATCGAGCTCGGGCGGATGCCGGGCAAAGACGGCGAGCCGATCGAATTCTACAGCGGCGACAAGGCCCGCAAGGACGCCGACCTTGGTTGGAAGGAGTGGGGCGATCGCTTCAACTACTTCCTTCAGCGGGTGTCACGGGTGTGTGCACCCGACCACTTCATTCTCGGTGGGGGCGCGAGTAAGAAGTTCGAGAAGTTCTCGGGTCAGCTCGACATTGAGGCCGAGATCCACGTGGCTGAGTTCTTGAACAACGCCGGCATCGTCGGCGCTGCTATCACCGCTGATCAGTAGGTGTCGCCAGCAATGCTGGCAGCTTGGTGATCAGCCGCCGCCTGAGTTGGCTGCGTCTCGTGCCGCCTCGGTGAGGCCACGAGCATGCGCTTGCTGTGGCGAGTTGGGCTGGTCGCTCTTCGCACGTGTTCCGTGACGGAAGTAGTCGCGTATGTTGGCCCAAACTTCCTTGAGAAACAGCATAGAGTGAACTTTAGTGGACATAGGGTGATCTTGTCGAATGCGTGTGCCGGCAGCCGGCGCTTCTCCTCGAGGATCAGAAGTCGCCTGGCGGGTTTCGTTGTTTGAACGCTGACCAACCCCGAGCCCAGCGGCTGGTTGGCCTCTGGCGGATCATCACGTAGCGGCCGATGCCAGCGATGACCAGAAACATCAGCGCTGCTGGCCACGAAAAGAGCACGAGCGCAACGGCCCCGATGAGCCCGCCCACCATCAAGAACCGGGCGAGGGCGACTGTCGGATCTTCGTTCATGGTGTTCTGAATCTACGTCGGCAATACCTCGATGAGCCGATCGCCGGGGTAGTGGCCGACCCGCCGGTCAGGCCAGCAGGGTCCAGAGAATCACAAACACGATGGCGATGATCGCCAGGGCGACGGCGACGCGTGCAACGACTGGCGGCCCGGGTTTGAGTGTCCGCTCGTTCGGTTCGGCCTCATCCATCTTTGCGACGGCTTTGAGCTCGCTGGGGTTCTCGCCAATGTTGGTCATGTTGGGGCCGAGCGATCCGTAGCCGGCCCAGCCGGTGAAGATCGTTCGTGTCTGCACTCGTCGACCGATCGACAGAGCACACGTGCGGCACCAATAGCCCTCGGTCTTCTTCGCTTCGTGCAGGCGATAGACGCCGACCTGCTGGAAGAAGTTGAAACGCTCGGTTGGGGTGGCAGCGCACACGCCGCAGGGGACGACATCGACGCGCGGAGGCTCGCTGGTCCACTCGGGCATTGGCCCGTCCCACGTGGGGGTTGGTTCCTCCGGTTCCGTTGGGCTCATCGATCGTCTCCGGAGTGTCTTGTCGGCGTCGATCTGGGCGAGATCATGTCCGCGTTCACGACTCTAGCTTTCGCCGAGAACGGGGTCTGGATTGGCGGGTGACGGTCGGTCGGCACGTTGGGAGACGGATGCGAAGCCACGGCTTGACGATGCGTTTCGCCAGGCTTCCCCTTGCCCCTCGCTTTACTTCACCGCAGCAATACTGAGGAGGTGAGCGCGATTTCTGCTCCAGGTTCCGAGGTGGCACGCATGGGACTTGGCGAGCCCTCGCGCCTCCGGCCCAGACAAGGGCGGATCACCGGCATCGACGCTGCTCGAGGCGTCGCGATGGCCGGGATGGTGACCGTTCACTTCGTCAACTGGCGAGAGGGTGACGGGCCGCTCTACACCGCAGCCGGATTGTTGAGTGGCCGGGCCATGCCTCTGTTCATGCTGCTGGGCGGCCTCGGCGTCACCCTCTTGGTGCGACGAGCGGCCACGCCGACTCGCAACCTGTTGATCAGAGCCGTGTTGTTGTTCGGTCTCGGGCTTGTCCTCACCGAATACATCGATCGGCTCGCCATCGTGTTGCAGGCCTACGGGTTGTTCTTTGTGCTGGCGATCGTGCTGTGGCGTTTGCCCTCGTCTGTCTTGCTTGCGCTGGTGCCGTTGATCGGGGCGGTTGGTGCGGTGACGTACCAAACCATCGGTGAACCCCGGGTGCAAACCACCTACGAGTCGCTGAGTTCGTGGGCAGGGCCAGAGTCGCTGCTGTTCGACGGCTTCTATCCGCTCTTTCCCATGGGCGCTTTCTTTGTGTTGGGAATCGTGCTCGGGCGACTCGACCTGCGTTCGGATCGCGCGGCCGGTTGGCTGCTCGCAGTCGGCAGCATCGTCGGCTTCGGCACATGGATCGGTGCCTCGCAGGTGGTGTCGAGGTTCGATGTACAGATCGACTTCGGCGGGCGCCGGGGCGATGGCAGCTTTCACTGGGGCCGACTGCTCGACGTTGAAGGCCACTCGGCGATGCCGGCGTGGGTGATCAGCGCCCTCGGCACGTCGGTCGCCGTCCTCGGGCTGTGTCTGTTGGTCGCCCGACGGTGGGAAGCCGTTGTGCGTCCGCTGATCGTCGTTGGCTCGATGTCGCTGACGTTCTACGTCTACCAGGCATGGGTCACGAACCTCGTTCCACCGACCGCCGACACTGGCGTCGTCGAGGAGTGGCTCTACGCCTTTGGGGTGTACACGTCGTTCTTGGCTGCTGCGGCGTTGTGGAAGCTCAAGTTCAAGCGCGGCCCGCTCGAGCGGCTGTTGCGAGTCGGCTCTCGCTGAGGTCTGTGTCAGGTCGCCGGCCACCGACTGCGGACTATCGCTGCGCTTGACGCGGGTTTTCGGTTTGCCGTGACAAGATCTAGGTGTGTCCTCGATCCTTGTCCCCGCACTTCGTCTTGCCTCGTTGGTCTTCATTCTCCGCGCGTTGGCGAGCTGGATTCCAGCGTCGACGAACTCGGCTCTCGACTCGGCTCGCAGTTTCATCTACGGAATCACCGAGCCGGTGTTAGGGCCCATCCGTCGTGCCCTGCCCCAGACCGGCGGTCTCGACCTCTCGGTCATCATCGTGATCTTGGCCATCAACTTCTTCTTGATTCCAATCGCCCGACAGCTCTGACCGAGCGCCCCGGCATGGGATCATGCCGGATGGACATCGATGAAATGCAGCAACGGGCGGTTGAGGTGCGGGCGAAGTTCGCCACCTTCGAGCGTGAAAGCTACGGGCGGGAGTGGTCGACCGAAGATCTCGTGATGGGGCTGATGACCGACGTCGGTGACCTCTCGGCGATCGTCCACCGGCTCGAGGGCAGACGGACGCTGCGAGACGTCGATCCAAAGGACGAACTCGCCCACGAACTGTCCGACTGTCTGTGGGTGCTGCTGGTCCTCGCCGACCGATACGGCATCGACATGGGTCCTGCGTTCGCCGACACGATGCAGGGGATCGAGGCCTGGATCGACGGCCAGTGACCCGTTGTCGAGAGGGCAGCAGCGTCGCAGGCGGCGTTAGGCCTAGGCCTACGGTGCTTTGGTGAGTACGAACTCAGAGACGAACGGCGTCCTCTTCTTCTCGCTCACGATCCCGAGCCCGGCAGCGGTGAAGTCGCTCTGCCACGACGACCGCGACATGAAGTGAAAGACACCGATGCTGAACCCAACTGCGTTGGGGAGGTCTCGGAGATGTTCGATTACCACGAGCTTGCCGTCCTCCGCGAGACCATCCCTTAGCTCCCTCAAAACCTCCTGCCGAGCGACATCGGTGCGGAGCTCGTGGAGACACATGAAAGCGACAACCCAATCGAACTGGCCGCTGGTGAGCAGGCCCTGATCTGGCTGTGCAGACGCCGCAACTGTTCCGGAGCCGCGGCCTCGGGCCCGGCGTATCGAGGCTTCGGCAGTTTCAATCCGATTGAAGAAGCTGACGACGTGGACCGGTGACCTGTGACGTGCCTGGAGGGTGGCCGACACCTCGTCGAACCCTGCGTGCACGACCGCAATGCGGTCGCCGTCTTGTATCGAGTTCGACCAGCTGAGGTCATAGAGGTCCGATGCGTCGTACACCCAGTAGCTGACGCCCAGCGACAACAAGACCCCGACAACGATCACGCCAACACCCACTAGCAACGGCACCCGCAGGCCTTCTGCCACAACAGCGAGTGCTACAAGTGCAACAACAGCGATCGCGGCTCCGATGAACTTGCCCCGGTTGAAACGGACGATGTTTGCCGTCCCTGAGAACCGACGTCTGCCTGCGCTCACGCGTCGACCCTGCTGTTGCGCCACAAGTACTCGACGTTGTCGACCTCGATGGCCTTTGGCGGACCGTCGAATGTGATGCCCATCCCATCAACCGCAGCGACGTCAGCATTCAGGACCGTCGTTGGTCTCGGGTCCCAGCCCTTGAGAACGCCGCGGATGACGAGTGTGGCGTTCGAGCGTTTGAGGTGTTGGAAGTTAAACGATCTGGGTCTGGACAACTCCTCGAAGCCGGCCCAGGCATCGCCCCGGCTGTCGGCATCGAGCGAAATGGTGACGTCGATACCGGCCTTCGTCGAGGCGAAGCGTTTGGTCGTGCTGGTCTCGGAGACCCTCAAGTCGATCTTGCGGAATTGATAGTGAGAGAAGATGCGGCTTCCGATGCAAGCGAGTGTGCTCGGGGTGTCGGACTGGAGGAGGTAGAGGCCCCGCATCTGTCGGCCATCGGACGATTCGTAGGTGACGAAGGCGAGGTATTCGACCATGAAGAAGTCTCGGCCCGCCCATTGTGGTGCGCCTCGTGGGCGGAAGTCGCGCTGATCAACGAAAGCAACGGCGAGGTGTCCTCGACCGCCGATCAGATCGACGTTGATGCCGGGGCAGAGAAGCCGTTCAAGATCATCCGGTTCGCATGAGTACATGAGGATCGAGTTCGTCAGGAACGTGCTTGTGATCGCGAGTCGACCGTTGCGAGGGTCAACGCGGTCAAGCAGGTGAGCTGCCGGTCCTCGGTTCATCTCAGTCCTCACGACAACGGATCCGGGCGGTCTTCGCAAGACGCGATCGTCGTCTGCCACTCGTGATCGGCCGGCAGTTGGTTCGCCAACCATGTTCGCCGGTCGGCTGTGAGCGCCGGAATGACCGCCGCAGCGTCGTTGTCATCCTTCGGTCGGCCACTCCGGCTCTTGAACAGCAGCTGAATCTCAGGGGCCAGGTAGGGCACACCTTCGGGTGTGTAGAGCACCGTGTCGCTCCACGCCCGGCGCACCGACGGGTCTCGCTTGTAGATCCACTCGCTGCCGTTGCCCTCTCCGATCAGAATGTCGAGTGCCCAGGGCGCGTCCGGTGCCGGCCTGCACCAGAGGTTGACGACGTCTGCCAGCTCCCCGTCGACGGGTCTGCCATCCCACGGAGTCAGCACACCGTCAGAAGCGAGGTGGATCTCCCAGTCATAGAGAAGATCGTGAAGCTGAGGAGCCTCGGCCCGGATGATTCCGATGTCGATGTCACCATGGCTACGCCAGGTGCGGCCCAGGTGTAACTCCAACGCGTGGCCGCCGGCGAGCCACCAGCGGAAGGGGGCCAGCTCGAAGAGTCCAGCAACGTCTTCAATATCGAGAAGGGTCCACGGTCCGAGTTCTGCTGCCCCCACAGTCGAACCGTAGCGGTCGACGGCCAAGCAGGCCGGGCTTCAGCTTTGCGACGCTCGCAGCGTGGTTGCATTGCGCCGACGTCATCCGACCGACAGCAGCGCGTTGCGACCAGAGCTACCGTTGAGCATGGGGATCATGAAGCGGATCAAGAGTCTCGTTCGCCTCGTTCATCAACCGGTCGACTATCCGGAGAAGCCGCAACCGAGCTAGATCGAGCGCAACGCGACGGCGCGGGAGAGCGGCGAATCAGATCGTCAGCAAGGCAGCATCTCGTGATTGCTGGCGCTGCAGCGGTACTTGCCTCGGGCTAGATGGAGATGATTTCGACGACGTCTTCCAGGGCCGCAAAGTCGTTCGGGTTTCGCGTGTAGAGCGGGAGGCCAGCCGAACATGCAATAGCAGCGATCATCAGATCGACCGCTCGTGCTCCTCGGGCCTTTCGCCCGGCCGAGGCAACTGCTGCGTAGACGCGTCCGTACGCACGAGCCGCTTCAGAATCGAAGGGCAGCGGATCGAATGCTGCCTCTGTTCGTTGCAGCCGGTCTTGGCGGCGCGCCCGCTCGTCTGCGTCGGTTGATGCGTGTGGTCCTGCCGCAAGTTCAGCCATGGTGAGTGCAGTTACCGCAACCTCAACTGGCAGGGCGCTTGCCTCGATCTCGTTGAGATCGATCACCACTGAGGTGTCGAGAATGCCACGCTGCGGACGTTGGTCAGCCACGAGGGGCGATCTCTTGGCTGGCCACGTCGTCTAGGTCCTGGCGGAACTTTTGCGCATCGACTGCCGGCGCCGTTCGGAAGATCTCAGTTACGGACGTTGCGCTGACGAATCTGAGCCGGCGCAGCGGAGTGAGTTCTCCAACAGGGACTCCGTTGCGGGTTACGACAAAGGACTCACCTTCGTCGAGGCGGCGCATGATCTCACCGCTGCCGTTTCTGAGCTCCCGTTGTGTGATGGTTGGACCCATTTCCGAAGCGTAGCACGCTGTGCTACAACGTTCAATGGCTGGACCACCGGTCGTGGAGCGGCGAGCACCGTTGATGTCTCCGACTGTCCGTGACACATACGGCCCTTATGCATACTGTGCGTGTGAAGTACGTGACCTCGTTTGATCGGTTTCAAGCCGGACAATTCCCGATGGTCTGCGTGCGATCGGGGCAACCAGCGACCAAGAAGGTGCCAGTCCAAGCGTTGTGGTCTCGCACATGGCCGTGGTTCCTCTTCCCGCTGTCGATCACAGCGTTCCTGCTCGCCGACTGGCTGCCAAAGTCGGCTCATCCATGGGGCCTGCTGCCCTTCGCAGAGGGGCAGGTCCGAGATGTCACCGCGACCTACGACAAGAGAATCGGCGTGATCATCATGGGTGCTCATCCCGCATTCGTCGAGGCGGTGCGCCGCGAGCAACAGGCTGCGGGCTAGATCCTTCACATGGGTTTGGGCGGGGGCCACTTTCCTGGCACGGCGCCTGAGGCAAGGAGCGTGTCAACGATTGGCTCCAGCTTGGCCACAACCGCGTCGACGCCGCTTGGCTCGAGTGCCTGCTGCGGGGCGGCAGCCAGCCGATCGGTTTCGTCTTCGATGTGACGGCGAAGCTCTACCCCTTCTCGGGTGAGCACGCCCACGTCGTCGACGAGGCCACGGTTAGCCAGGCGCGCCTGGGCGGCGTCCCAGCTGGCAGCGTCCCAACCTCGGATCTTCTCGATCACGTCTCGGTTGCCGACACCCTTGCCGGCCAAGAGCACGTGGCATTCGATGCCGTCGATGTCCTCAGCCGCCAGCGCGATGTTGTGGCCATCGCCTCGAAACTCTCGCCACAACGTTGATGCGTGCCACAGCCGTTCGAGCGGCGGATCGGGCGTGGGCAGAGCCTTGTAGGCGCCGAACAGCGCTCGACCGACTTCGGGAACGTCACGCATTGCTTCGAGCACGAGGTCGGCCACAGCAGCCGCGGCTTCATCGTGATCCTGGCCCTGCGACGCGATGGCGTTCGTGAGGGCGGTGCTGATTGCAGCGGCTCGAAGCTCGATTGCCTCGGCGGGTGCAACGACGTCCCACACGGCCGGGACCGCAGCCTCAACAAGAGTTGGAGCGAAGTTGTAGAACGTTGCCGTGACGACTGGCGCCTCGACTCGGCCCATCGGTGCCGCTCGATACGCGATGTAGCCGTGCCAGAACTCGTCGATTCCACGCTCCTGAAAGACACGCAGTTCCTTGGCGTAGTAGCTGATGTTGTGGAACGTACCGAACAATCGGGCGAGCACGCGGGCCGGAGGTTTCGACATAGCGCCAACTTAGAGAATGGAGCGTCGTTGGGCCGAGCCCGTGTGAGGTTCCCGCTTCGATCAAGCGGATATCTAGCCGACGGGGTGCTCCAACGTTCCGTCTGCGTGTTTGGCGAAACGGTCTTCGGACATGACGTGGGCATGGTCGGGTGACGGCCAGGGCCAGCCGCCGAAACCGGTGTTTTGAAAGTCGGTGAACGCTTGGCGGATCTCGGCCTCGTCGTTCATGACAAACGGCCCGTGCTGCACCACTCGCTCACCGATCGGGCGACCCTGCAAGATCATGCACTCTGCGCCTTCTGGCCCTGCCTGCAAGACAAGATCGCGGTCGGCGGTGATGTGGGCACCGGTCTTCGGGCCGATGGCATGGCCGTCGAGCGAGAAGCCCGAGCCAGAGAAGGCGTAGAGCACTCGTTGCGTACGTTCATCGACCGCGGGCAATGTCCACGAGGCTCCAGGGTCGGCAACGACGTGCCAGATGGCAACGTCTCCGTCGTCGTGCGATGCCCATGAGTCGGGTGGTGGTGACGGTGGCTGGGCCTCGCCGAGCTTCCCGGCGATCACGGTGACTCGGGTCGACCGCCCGGCTGAGTCGGGAACGTCGTGCACCGGAATGTTGCGGTTCCAGAGCATGGTGAAATAGGGCGGCACGAGCTTGTCGGCGGCCGGCAGGTTGAGCCAGATCTGAAAGAGCTCGAGCGGGTTTGGTCCTTCGCTATCGAGTAGCGGGAACATCTCGGCGTGGACGATGCCGGCGCCGGCCGTCATCCACTGCGTGTCGCCTCGGCCGTAACGGGCAGTTGCCCCAAGGGAGTCGGAGTGGTCAACGAAGCCTTGGCGCACGTAGGTGATGGTCTCAAAGCCTCGATGTGGGTGTTCGGGAAACCCTGGGACCTCAGAGCCGTGGTACATGCTCCAGCCATCACGGGCCGAAAAGTCGTTGCCAATCGGCCGGCCAGCGAGCTCACCGGGGTCGGGCCCGAGCGAGGCAGTCGCGGCGGGGTAGGCATCGTCGTGGTGAGCGACAAAGAGAAACGGATCGATCGTCGGCCACTGAGGCCCGAGAGGGAACGAGGCGAGAATGGGGCTTGCCATCCTCTAAGGCTAGGGCGCCTCGCCCCATGGCTGGGTTCGGTCAGATCGAGTAGTTGTCACGCCCGCCGCCGAGTTAGGTTCGCTCCTCGTGTCGAATACTCCTCTGCACCCGTCTGAACGATGGTTTGAAGACTGGACCGTTGGCGATGTCGTCACCGGCAGCTCGTCTTACGTCATGGAGGAGGAGCGCATGGTCAGCTTCTCCGAAGAGTTCGATCCGCAGGACTTTCACATCGACGCCGAGAAGGCCAAGGACACCATCTACGGCGGGATCATCGCGAGCGGCTGGCACACCGGCTCAGCTCTGATGCGTCAGAACACGGAGTTTCTCGGCGAGTCGAGCATGGGCGCAGCCGGCATCGATGAGCTGCGTTGGCATCAGCCGGTGCGTGCCGGTGACGAGCTGACGTTGACATGGACGATTCTCGAAAAGCGACGTTCGGAGAGCAAGCCCGACCGGGGAATCATCCGGGTCAAGCAAGAACTGAAGAACCAGCGCGGCGAGCTTGCGATGTCGACCATCGCCATCATGTTCACCAAGACTCGATCTGGAGCCTCGTGAGCGCAGGCGAGCGACTTCCTGGTGCACCAGATCCGCACCGCTTCTACGAAGGCACGGCCGGCCGCATTGCTGCCGACTCCTACGGCGAACCCGGCCGGCCGCTCGTCGTGTTCAACCACGGCGCCGGACAGACCCGCCACAGCTGGAAGGGATCGGCCGAGGATCTCGCCGCCGAGGGCTACTACTGCGTGACCCTCGATGCCCGAGGCCACGGCGACTCCGACTGGGCCTCC
>CALJSB010000123.1 GCA_937976305.1 uncultured Acidimicrobiales bacterium | reverse complement strand
CTGGCGATTCGTTCTGTGCGGGGCTCGCCGACGCGCTGTGTGGCGACGCTCAGCTGGGTGAAGCGGTGGCGTGGGCCGTCAGAGTTGCTGCCGTCACCGTGACGCGGCGGGGTGCCCAGGCATCACTACCGACTCGAGCTGAGGTTGTCTGACGCTCAGCTGGGGTCGTTGAAACCGTTTGGGTTCTTCTCTTGCCAGCGCCAGGCGTCGCTCAGCATCAACTCGAGACCACGATCGGCTCGCCACTCGAGCTCGGTTTGGGCCTTCGTGGGGTCGGCGAGCGACGTGGCAATGTCGCCGGGGCGCCGCTCTGTGATCTCGTAGGGGATTTCGTTGCCGCTCACCTGACGAGCGGTTTCGATGATCTGCAAAACAGAAGCACCGTTGCCGGTGCCGAGGTTGTAGACGTCGCAGCCCTTGGGGAGATGGTCGAGGGCGGCAAGGTGTCCGAGCGCGAGATCGACGACGTGGATGTAGTCGCGTACACCCGTGCCGTCCGGCGTGTCGTAGTCGTCCCCGAACACGCTGACCTTTTCTCGTCGACCCACCGCAACCTGCATCACGTAGGGCACGAGGTTGTTGGGTGGCCCATTCGGATCCTCGCCGATGTCGCCGCTCGGGTGGGCGCCGACCGGGTTGAAGTAGCGCAGCAGGCTGATGCGCCAGCGCGGATCGCTTGCTGCGACATCGCGGCAGATGTCTTCGATCATGAGCTTGGTTTGGCCGTAGGGATTGGTGGCACCGGTCCGAGCGTGCTCGGGAATCGGCAGCGTCTCGGGATCGCCGTAGACGGTTGCCGACGACGAGAAGACGAGATCCCAGCAGTCGTGGTCGGCCATGGCGCCGAGCAGATTCATCGACGAGAGCAGGTTGGTGCGGTAGTAGCGAAGCGGTTCGGTGACCGATTCGCCAACCGCTTTCAACCCAGCGAAGTGGATGACTGACTCGATCTGATGGTCGACAAACACCTGGTCGAGAGCGGCTCGGTCGGTGACGTCTGCCTGAACGAACGTGACGTCACGGCCCGTGAGCTTCCGAACGCGATCGAGTGAGATCTCGCTGGAATTCGAGAGATCGTCGACAACTACGACATCGCGGCCACGCTCGAGGAGCGCAACCACGGTGTGGCTGCCGATGTAGCCGGCGCCGCCAGTTACGAGGGTAGTCATGAGGCTCCATCGGCCGAGTCGGGTGGAAACGAAGGACAAGCAGCAATCAGCATTGTGTTGCGGGGGTATGGCGTTCTGTGGATTGGGCGTATCGGGAGAGCGGCTCAGTTGCGAACCAAACGGCGCCCCTTCACGTCAAACACTACTGTGAGCCACGGTGAGGGATTGATGACGCTCGGCAATGACAGCACGACGCAACCACCCGGCTGGTACTACGCGGAGGGGGACCCGCCGGGGAGTCAGCGTTATTGGGATGGCGTGCAGTGGATCGGCGGTCCACAGAGGGTGATGGGAAGTGCGCACCCGAGCCCCGGCTATGTCGGGGTCGGGGCTCCGCACTCTTCCCAGCGGCAGTACGGCCAGTACCCGCCCGGCACTGCCTTTGGAGTCGGTCCGGGCGTGCCGCCCGGCATCCTCGTCAAAGAGTCAGCCAAGTACCGCACCGACCGTGCGAGCTACGGGCAACGGGTGGGCGCTTGGCTCGTCGATGCGCTGGTTTGGTGGAGCCCGTTCTTCGTGGGCCTGCTCATCGCTGGCGGCGTCAACGAGGTCTTGGGTGCCGGCGTGGTCGTCGTGTCGCTCTTCACCGGTATTGCGAACAGCCTTGTATTGCAAGGTGTCACGTCGAGGTCGCTTGGCAAACGGGTGATGGGCACCAAGCTCGTTGGTCTCGAGACCAACGGCGATCCCGGAATCGGCACTGTTTTGCTGCGATTCATCATTCCGTGGGGGTTTTCGATCTTCAGCTGTCAGATCTACTGGCTGCTCGACGTTTTGTGGCCACTTTGGGACGACGGTGGCGAGCGCATCACCGACAAAATCCTGAAGACAGCGGTCGTTCGTTCTTGAGTGTGCTCAACGAACGAGAACGGTGAATCCCGCCCGAATTCGCACACGAAGAGCGCGCACCGACTACATTCGCCCGGAACGAAGGGGCCCGCGTACGCACCGGGCCGAAGCTTCGTTGTTCTAGAGGAGGACAGACAATGTCAGACACCCCATCACAGGCCCCAGGCTGGTATTACGCCCAGGGCGACCCGCCCGGCACGCAGCGTTACTGGGACGGATCAAGCTGGCAGGGTGGGCCACAGCCAGTTGCTGGCGCTGGTGGCGCAGCCGGCGGCATGGGCGCAGTGAAGGCCGAGAATGGTGACCGCTTCGTGGCGTTCCTCATCGACTTCGGTATCTACATCGGTTTGGTGATTGTCGGCAGCATTCTCGGCGGAATCGGCGGAGCTATCTCCGAATCGCTCGGGGGCATCATCGGCCTCTTGATGTTGCTGGTGTACTTCGGTTACTGGATCTACAACTTCATCTACCTCCAGGGCACGACCGGCCAGACCATTGGCAAGAAGATGCGAAACATCAAGCTCGTCGACAAGACCTCGGGTGCGCCCCTTGGCATGCTCATGGTCTTTGTTCGGCTGCTCGTGAGCGGCATCTTTGCCATTCCCTGTTACCTCGATCACTGGTGGATTCTCGTCGATGAGAACAACCAGCGTCTTTCTGACAACGTGCTGGGGAACCACGTCGTCCCAGCTTGATCTGAGCCCAGACTGATCTGAACACTGGCGTCGGTGGGTGCAATGTGTACTGCACCCACCGACCCACGAAGCTGAAGGAATCCGTTGACAAGGCAAGATGACAACCGCGGATCACGGGTGACGGCTCGTCAGGACCCAGACGACTTCGATCGGGAGCTGCCGTCGTTTCGACGTCGTAAGCCGGTCACGTTCTGGGTCGTGATCATCGCCGTTGCAGCCATGGTGCTCAGCCTGGTCGCCATTCCGTTGTCGTTCCTGATCTCCTAGCAGGGCCGCTTCGAGCGGTCAGCCAACTACCCATTACAGATCGCCGAGAAAGTCGGCGTCGTGGTTGGGAATGTGGTGCTGCGCAAGCCATCCTTAGAGACCGGTCTCGTCGGCCGGTTCTAGTTCCCCGATGCCTCTGAGTTCTGGCGGTTGTCGGCCTGTGAGGAGTTCGATGTCATTCAAAGCCGGTGATCGAGTGGTCTACCCCCACCACGGGGCAGCCATCATCGAGAAGACCGAGATGGTCGAACTCAATGGCGAGAAAAAGAAGTACTTCGTCTTGAAGACGGCTCACGACGAACTCACCGTTCGCGTCCCGGTCGACAAGGTCGACGAGGTCGGCATGCGTCCGCCGATCTCGCTTGAAGACGTCGAAGACCTCTTTGTTCTCTTGGCCAAGAAGGACGTGCGCGAGCCTGCCAACTGGAGCCGGCGGTTCAAGAACCACCAAGAGAAGCTCAAGTCCGGCGACGTCTATCAGGTGGCCGAGGTTGTGCGAAACCTGGCGCTGCGAGAAGCCGCCAAGGGCCTGTCAGCCGGCGAGAAGAACATGTACTCGAAGGCTCGCAAGGTGCTTGTGTCCGAGCTGTCGTTTGCTCTCGACGTCTCCGAGGACGACGCGATGGACAAGGTCGAAGAACAGCTCGTCTGACATCGCCGCTGGTTCGGGCTTGCGTACCTCGTCGGGCCTCACAGTTCGGGCCCAGTGCTCGGACCCAGTGCTTGGGCTTAGAGTCCGAGTAACTCGAACATGGCTTGCGGGGGATCGTTGTCGCCTCGAGCGAGGCGCGCCGCTCGCTCGACATTGACTGCGTCGAAGCGTCGGTCTTCCCAGTCGTCCCATGGGCCGGCGGGCATCGCATTGACGTCACCGTCGACATCAACGCAGGCGTTGAGGTAGTCGCGCAGTGTTTCGACGTCGCCAACGCCTCCAACCGGACCATGGCCCGGCACAAAGGTGTTGCCGAGTGGGATGAGCGCATCGAGGCTGCTGGCCCACGCAGCAGGATCGCCGTCGAAGGCGAGGGGCGTTGTGCCGAAACTGGCGAGCGCTCCGGCGTAGACAACTCCGGCTTGGGGAACCTGCACCGCAAGGTTCATCGGTGATTCGCCGACAAGCGGGATGGCCACCGCCGCCGGGGTGATCCAAACGTTCTCGGCGATCGTGTGGGTGATCGGCCGGGTTTCGAACTCTTCGTGGAACGCCTCGGAGAACTGTGGAAGCAGCCGGCTGATGGCATCGAGGTTCAGCGGGGCATCGAGTTGCCCACTTGTCACCTCCGACCCGTAGAACGCTGCCTTCCAGAACGCCCAGCTGCCGCCGGCAAACGGGATGCGGCTCGACGTCAGCACGGCTCGTTTGATCGGAAGTTCGAGCTCGGCGGTCAGTTCGAGGATCTCGCGTCGGGCGCGGTGGGCGATCTCTGGGGTCGGCCCGCTGTCGACCATCGTCAAACCGTCGGAGTCGATCACCAGCCCGAGGTTCGAATGGCCGAAGCCACGTTCGGGGCTCGTCAGCGCAAAGACGCCCTGGCCGAGTTCAACGAGGTGCATCCTCCGACGCTACACACTTCGAGCTCACCAGTTACGCACGATGCCATGAGCCACAACTACGATGCGAGCGTGACCGACTACCGGCCTCCACTCCGTGACATCCGCTTCGTTCTCGACGAGATTGCGGATCTTCCTTCGTTGCTCGAGAGCGACGAGTTCGAGCATCTCGACACCGAGACGGTGCACCTGGTGCTCGAAGAGGTTGGCCGTTTCATGGCCGAGGTCGTGGCACCCACGAACGTCGATGGCGACCAGATCGGCACGGTTTGGAACGACGGTGTCGTCACGACACCAGATTCGTTCAAGAAGGCATATCGCCAAATGGTGGACTCGGGCTACGGCTCGATTCCGTTTGATCCCGACTTTGGTGGCGGCGGTTTCCCGTGGGTGGTTGGTCTTGCGATCCAGGAGATGATGACAAGCGCCAACATGGCGTTTTCGCTCTGCACGCTGCTCACCCAGGGCGCAATCGAGGCCATCAGCCATCACGGCTCTGATGAACAGCAGGCCATGTACCTGCCGAAGATGCTGACGGGGGAGTGGGCTGGCACCATGAACCTCTCCGAACCGCAGGCCGGTTCTGACGTGGGTGCCGTTGCCGCCAAGGCCGAGCCCGTCGGCGATGGGTCGTATCTCATCCGGGGCCAGAAAATCTGGATCACCTACGGCGAACACGACATGTCCGACAACATTGTCCACCTGGTGTTGGCTCGCACGCCTGACGCTCCTCCCGGGACGCGCGGGATCTCGATGTTCCTCGTCCCGAAGTTCCTCGTGAACGACGACGGAACACTTGGGGAGCGCAACGATGTGAGCTGTGTGTCGATCGAGCACAAGCTCGGCATTCACGGCAGCCCCACCTGTGTATTGTCCTACGGCGAGAACGATGGCGCCGTCGGTTGGCTTGTCGGCGATGAGTTCTCAGGCATGCGCAACATGTTCACGATGATGAACAACGCTCGGCTGTCGGTTGGGCTGCAAGGCCTCGCCATCAGTGAGCGGGCCTATCAGCACGGTCTCGACTACGCCCTTGAGCGTAAACAGGGCACGGCGATCGGGGCGCCAAAGGGCGAACAGAGCGCAATCGTCGAACATCCCGACGTGCGCCGCATGCTGATGACACAGCGCGCATGGATCGATGCCATGCGCACGCTCATCTACACGAATGGTGCTGCGACCGATCTCGCTACTGCTGCGCCAGAAGCGGGAGATCGTGAAGCTGCTCGCGAACTCACCGATCTGCTCATTCCGTTGTCGAAGGGCTTGTGCACCGATCTCGGTAACGAGCTGACGTCAATTGCCGTGCAGATCTTCGGCGGCATGGGCTACGTCGAGGAGACCGGGGCGGCCCAACACCTGCGCGACATCCGCATCGGCGCCATCTACGAAGGCACAAACGGCATTCAGGCTGCCGACTTGGTCGGTCGCAAGCTCGCGATGCGGGGCGGTGGCGTCATCACCGACCAACTCGATGGCTTTGAAGCCTCGGCGAAGCAGCTCGACGCCATCGATGGCCTTTCGGGGTTTGCCGATGAGTTGCGGGGTGCGTGCACGGCAGCTCGAACCGCAACCCAGTGGTTGCTCGACAACGGCAGCAAAGATCCCAACGCCGCTCTTGCGGGGTCAGCTCCGTATCTGCGGCTACTCGGCACGGTGGTGTGCGGCGGCCTGATGGCAAAGTCAGCCATCGTTTCGTCCGGACATCTCGCCACAGGAAGCGACGAAGCCGACTTCTACGAGGCCAAGTTGATCTCGGCCAAGTTCTTCGGTGAGCAGATCCTGCCGCAAGCCGCCGGCTTGGTGAGCGCCGTGTGCGCCGGCGCCGACGATCTGTTTGCGCTGAGCGTCGACCAACTGGCCTAATCGCTCATCGTCGGTGGCGCTGAAGGAGCGGAACTCCGGCAAGATCGAGGGCTGCACGGGAAGCTCGGGCCCGGTTCGATAGTTTCATTGCTGTGATCTTTGCCCGGCTTTACTCCGTTGTGGCGTCGATTCCCTCGCCGGGAAGCGACCGCATCGAACTCGGTCCACTCACCTTCAGGTTCTACGGCCTCATGATCGCGCTCGGCGTACTTGCCGCGGTCGAGATCAGCCGTCGTCGCTGGGCTGAGCGAGGCGGCGATGCCGACGACATCATCGAAGTGGCCAAATGGGCCGTACCGGCCGGTCTGATCGGCACCCGCATCTACCACGTCGCCACCGACTGGAAGAGCTATCGAGGTGATTGGCTCCGAGCGTTCGAAATCTGGAACGGCGGGCTCGGTATCCCTGGCGGGCTCGCCCTCGGTGTGCTGGTTGGCGTCATCTTTGTCCGTCGCCAGGGCTGGGACGTCCAGAACATGATCGATGCGATCATCCCGAGCATTCCAGTCGCTCAAGCGATTGGGCGGGTTGGCAACTGGTTCAACCAGGAGATCTACGGCCGTCCGACCGACGTGCCGTGGGCCCTAGAGATTTCCGAAGAGCACCGGCTTCGCGGTCTCGAAGAGTTCGCCACCTTCCACCCCGTGTTTCTTTACGAGGCGCTCTGGAACTTGGCCCTCGCCTGGTTCTTGATTCGCATCGATGCCCGGAAGATCCTCCGGAAGGGGCAGATCCTGCCGCTCTGGATCATTGGCTACGGCGTTGGTCGTTTCATCGTCGAAGGCATGCGCACCGACGCGGCGTCACTCATTTGGGACATCCGCATCAATCACTGGATCAGCGGCCTCGCGGTGCTCGTGGGCGGTATCTGGTTCTACCTGCTTGGCCGCCGTCCCGTCCCCGTCGAAGACCCCCACGACCTCGACGAACTCGAACTCGAGACCTCAGCCGACTGAAAGTCCTCCGAACTGGAGGCCCCTACCGACTGAAACGTCGGTGTGAGACTCCAGAACAAGAGCCCTTTCCGAACTGGAGGCCCCTACCGACTGAAACGTCGGTGTGAGACTCCAGAACGGGAGCTACTCGGCGACTCGGTTGGCGACGAACAGGTCGGCTCCGTTGGGACCTTCGAACGAGACGATGATGACGTCGTCTGTCGCCGCAAGCATCGGGAATGCGTCGGGTGAGTCGACGAGATCGGATGTCTTGATCCAACCGAAGTCGTCGTCACCCAGGCTGTGGCCGATCAGAAACTCTTCGATTCCGGTCGTCGCAACGTCCGGGCTTGCTGCCAACAGGTCATCGAGCGTGATGGTGATCAGCAACTCATCGGTGTCGAGTGAGTACAGGCTGACGGACTCAGCTTCTTCGTCCCAGATCAGACCTGGCCCATTTTGCGTTTCTGGATCGAGTTCGTCTGCTGCGATGAAGCGCAGCACTTCGCCGGTCTCGTTGTCGACGAGACGGACGTCGCCATCTGCACCGTCGTCGAACGAGACGCTGAAGGTCAGGTTGTCCTTCGTGACTTCGATGTCGGGTATCGCGATCGAACTGGGAGCGCCCATGCCGGGCGACGAGATGACCGTGACGCCCAAGTCGCTCCGCAGGAGCTGCATCGGTGATAGTTCTGGAAGCACGTCGATCGCCGCCCAGGTCTGTCCGCCATCAACCGACTCAAGAAGTCCGTTGGGGCTGAAGCCAAGGAGCGACTGTCCGCCCGCGCCCGGAGAGAAAATCTCAACCTCGGTCTCGATCGCAGTCCAGGTGACCCCGTCGGTCGATCGGAACGCTTGAGACTGTGGCCCAAAGATCTGCAGCACGGCTGCTCCGTCCACCGAGGTGATGCTCGCAAACTCGGCGTCCAGCTCGACGCCGATATCGACTGGCTCGAACGGACCGTCGTCGATCGATCGGAAGACGTTGGTTGCAGTCTGCTCGGAGCCCAGCAGGTCTGCGATCTCGGCGTCGGTCAGATCGGTATCGGCAAAGGCGCTGAGTTCACTGAAGGCAACGAAGTCGTCGCCCTGGCCGACACCTTCCTCAAAGAACAGGATGCCGTTGTCTACCACTTCCCAATCGGCCGAATTGATGCCGTTCTCGGCCAGAAGCAGCTGAACGTCGGTGAACAAGAACGATGACTGGACCGCAACCAGAGCCTCGCCAGCAGCGGCCACCTGCACCGTTGACGATTGTTCGATGGCGATGCCGCCAACCGGCACGTCGAGCGCAGCGGTCTCGGGCAGGTCGAGCGTTGACCACGTCTGTCCGCCATCTCGGCTCACGAGGAACTCGGGGCTGAACGGGCCGCCGAAGTCGTCTGAGAGCGCGCTTGGGCCTCCCTCAAGCAGCAGCACCCCGTCGGAAGCCTGCACCCGGTAGGCGGCGAGCTCGAGGTCCTCGGCGATTGGTTCCCACACTCGGCCGTCTGTTGAGCGATAGACGGTGGTGAGCCCGTTGAGGGCGCCTATTGTGAAGAAGGCTTCTGGTGTCGCGGCGATGGAATACGAAACGACGTCGTCGGGCAGGCCCTCGACTGCCTCCCAAGCGAGCTTCGGTCCGCCGTTGGCGAGGAGAGCATCGATCAGCTCTGGCTCAGAGTCGACGGGGGATGCCTCGGTCGAGTCGTCGGTCGCTTCGTCAGCGCCGGGAATGGTGGTGGTTGTCTCGACCGCAGCGACGTCGTTCTGCTGATCGTCGTTGCTGAGCTGCAGCGCTCCGAACCCGACAACGGCGATACAGGCTGCGGCAGCAATGCCGACGCCCGCTTGGCGACGGGAACGCCGACGCTCGGCTCGTTGCCGCACGGCGTTGAGCGACGCAGGGCGTTCGAGCGACTCGGCCGTCGGAATCAGCTCTGCTTCGCCTCGAAAGTGGGCGGACAGCCGATCCTCGATGGGGCTGGGGGCGCCCGTCTCGCCGTCGAGCTGAGGGTTGTTGTCGGTGGGTTCGGTCATGGTGTTGTCTCTCTGTTGGAACCCTCGGTTGATGTGAGTGCATTCCTGAGATGATCAAGTCCCCGACTCAATCGACTCTTTACCGTCCCAGTCGAGATGTCGAGTGCCTCGGCCGTCTGTTCTGTCGACCAGTCGAGAAAGTAGCGAAGCACAACAACGGATCGTTGTTCGTCGCTCAGCTCAAGCAGTGCGTTGCGAAGCTCGAGATCGTCGACGCTGGATCGGATCTCCTCGGCATCGAGCACCGACACGCCGTAGATCTCTCCGATGGCTTGGCGCTTGGCGAGCGCCCGAGCCTTCCGCCGAAGCCACGAGCGTCCCCAGTTGAGCCCGACGCGATAGGTCCAGCCTGCTGGGTTGTCGAAGTGTCGGATGCTGTCCCACTTCGCATACGCCCTGGTGAAGGCTTCATCAGCGGCTTCCATGCCGAGTTCGTGGTCGCCGAGCGTCAGCGCAAGCGCTCGGGCGACCCCGCCGACATTGTCGAGGTAGAAGTCGTCGAACGTGGCGGTGAGTCCCGGAACGGGGTCGATCACCTGCGCTTCGTCAGCGGCGGCTGACTGGCCAGTCGCGTCTTCGGGAGGGCGCGCCTCACCGGTCACGGGGCCGAATTTCGACGTGAACGATGAGCCAAGAGCAAGAGATTCGATACTTGCAGACGCCCCAGCGGGCATTTGCGTTCCGTTTCGAGAAAGATTTCTCGATTTTTCTATGCGGAGGGGACCTGGATCCGTTCGATATCGAGCCCGAGCGCCTTGAAGTTCTCGATCGGGCGGTTGTAACCGCGATCCAGGTGGTGGGTGCCCGTGATGGTCGTCGTGCCTTCTGCTGCAGCGGCTGCCAGCACGTAGGCGAACCCGCCACGAATGTCGGGCACGACCACATCGGTGCCCCGCAGCGGAGCCTTGCCTCGGACGATCACCGAACACGGTGTCGAGCTGCCGACGAAACGCTGCTGCTGCTCGATTGTCCCGAGGGGCGTCGAGTAGGTCTCGATCTCGGCGCCCATCTTGTTGAGTGCCGGGACGTACGTGAAGCGGTTCTCGTAGACCGTCTCGTACATCACCGAGAGACCGTCGCACTGCGTGAACAGCGCAACCATCGGCGATTGCCAGTCGGTCATGAAGCCGGGATGGGTGCCCGTCTCGACCGCGGCCGGGCTGAGGCTGTCGGCCCGAGCTGACACGGTGTCGTCGGTGATCGTGAACTTGGCGCCCATGCCAGAAAGGGTCGAGATGGCGGTGACGAGGCGGTCCTGCTTGCAGCCGTGCACGTTGATCTCGCCACCGGTGATCAGGCCGGCAACAAGATACGAGAAGGCTTCGATGCGGTCACCTGCGAGTTTGTGGGATGCGCCATTCAATTCGGTGACGCCGTCGATGATGTAGCGCCGGTTCGGACGAAGTTCGATACGGGCACCCATGCGCTGCAGGAAGAGCGCAAGCTCGATGACCTCGGGCTCGGTTGCTCCACCGTCGAGAACGGTTCGACCCTCGGCCAGCACGGCGGTGAGCAGCACCGATTCGGTGGCGCCGACAGACGGGTAGGGCAGCTCGATGTGGGCGCCCCGCAGGTGCGTTGCCTTCGCTTCGAGCCCTGCTTCGGTGAGATTGATCTCGGCACCCATCTTGGAGAGGGCATCGACGTGGTAGTCGATCGGGCGCGAGCCGATGTCGTCGCCCCCGACGAGTGGCACGAACGCTTCGCCAACTCGGTGGAGGAGCGGTCCGACCATGAGGATGGGGATTCGGTTCATGCCGCTGAACCGAATCGGAACCCGACTCGAGTCGAGGGTTCCCGGATTGACCGTGACCGTGGCGTCGTCGCGCTCGACTTCACAACCGACCGCTTCCAGCATGCTGATGGTGATGTCGACGTCGCCGATGTCGGGGCAGTTCGAAACGGTCGAGGGGCTGCCCGCCAGCATCGAAGCAACGAGGTGCTTCGTGACAGCGTTTTTCGATCCTCGAACCGTGACATCGCCTCGCAGCGGGCCAGCGGGGTTGACTACCCACGCAGCAGTCGTTGAGGATTCATCTGGATTCGATTGGTGTTGAGCCACCGAGCAATGCTAGCCCTCGGACAGGGCTGGTGAGGGCACGCTCAGTGGTTGTTCGGGCCCATTGTTGTGCAGGCCCGTCGTCTGCGGCTCAGACCCGTAGGCCGATGCGGCGCATCGTCTCGGTGACGTGACCGCCCGTCTGCAACATCGAGTGAAGACGGCTGATGGGGTGCATCGGGTCAGGTGAGCGTCGATCAACCGGGAGGCTCTCAGCCAGGTCGCGGATGTCGAACGAGATGCAGTACAGCTTGAGCCGGTCGAGGATCGCCGGGTGAGCAAACAAGTCCGGACGATCCTCAGCAAACCAGAGAGGGACGTCGGCGTAGTCCTCGGCCCTGGTCATCGACACGTAGTCGGGATCGATGTGAGCCTCGGGGAAGGCGCAACACCGGAACAGAACATCGAGGTCCATGTCGTTCGAGCCGCCGCGACACCATTCGAAGTCGAGGAGGCCGCTGAGGCCGTTGCCGTCCCACAACATGTTCTCGAACGTGAGGTCGCCGTGGATCAGCGTGCGCTGGTCAAACTCGTTCATTGCCGGGGCGAGTTCGTTGACGAGAATGTCCACGTCGGACAGCAGGCCTTGATCGACGGTCGGTTCGACCTTGAGGCGGTCGATCTCGACGAACAGCGGGGCCAGCGCAGTGACAGATCGCGGGTCGATGAGGTGGGTCGCGACATCGAGTCGGGGGAGCGTCGGCGGTGTCAGTGTTGTGTGAAGAAGCGCCAGCATTTCGCTGAGGTCGCGCACCGCTTTGCGGCGTTGCACGGGCGTCATCATCGGCCACGCATGGGCGAGGGGGCCACCGGGCTTACGCTCGACGACGAGATAGTCAGCGCCGACCTCGCCGCCCCAGTGCACACCAGTCGGGAATCGAGGATCGTTGGGGAGGTGGTCGTACAGCATTGCTTCGCGCCGCAACCGCTGGTTGGGCTGACGGTTCGTTCGCACGACGTAATCGGTCGAGAGGAAGACCTCGTTGCGGGTGCTGGAAGCGCGCGTGAGGGGGCCGTCAAACGGCAATTCGGCCGCACGCAGGGCGTGGCGGGCTCGGGCTTCAACGAAGCGTGAGTTCGATTCCATCATGGCGATTCACATGATTTGATCGGCGCTGAAGCTGGGTTCTTAACCTCTTTCGAGTGCTTGCTGGCTGAAGGGTGGCCAAGCAGCACTGGCCCAGGCCCCGAAATCCCGGTCGGCCATCGCAACGGCGGCGACCCCTGCGACGGGGTCGACCCAGAACATCGTGCCGGCCCGGCCAAAATGGCCAAACGTCGCCGGGCTGTTCCCTAGGCCGGTCCAGTGGGGCGACTTGTTTGATCGCACCTCGAAGCCGAGCCCCCAGTCGTTTGCGTTTTGCCGGCCATAGCCAGGCAGCACGCCGTCGAGGCCGGGAAATTGCACGTGGGTCGCATCGTGCAAGGTGCTGGCGGCGATGAGCGT
>CALJSB010000122.1 GCA_937976305.1 uncultured Acidimicrobiales bacterium | reverse complement strand
CGTGCCCTTCAGCAGGAACGGCGAACAAGATCAATTCGCCAAGACCACCGTCGGGATCCTCGAGATGGACAACCAACGAGTTGGCGACGGCCGGGTCTGCCTCGACAACGGCATAGAAGTCCGCAGTCCCGAGGCGCACCCCGCCACGGTTCAGCGTCGCGTCAGATCGACCGCTGATGACCGATGAGCCGTCCTCGGCGATGGTGATCCAGTCGCCGTGATGCCAGATGCCTGGATACGTCTCGAAGTACGCCGCTCGGTACTTGGCACCGTCGTCATCGCCCCAGAACCCGACAGGCATCGACGGCGCAGGTTGTGTGATCACGAGTTCGCCCTCGATGCCGACCACCGCATTTCCCTCCGGGTCGAACGCCTCGACGTTCCAGCCGAGTTGGCGACACGGAATCACGCCCGCTGTCACCGGCGTTACCGGCGACGCACCAAGGAACGCTCCACACACATCGGTTCCTCCCGAGATGCTCATGGTGGGTATGCGGTTGAAGTGTTCGTGGACCCACTCGAAGCCAGCCGCGGGCAGCGGCGCTCCGGTCGACCCCACGCCGCGGAGCCGAGAAAGATCGTGGTCGGACGCCGGGCTCAAGCCTTCACCACGGCACGACATGATGAATGGAGCAGAGACGCCGGCAAAGGTCGTGTCGGTTCGTTCGACCAGCGACCAGATCACATCGAGGTCGGGATAGCCGGGGTTGCCATCGAGCAAGACGACGGAGGTGCCGGTCAGCAGGCTCGAGATCAGCAGATTCCACATCATCCAGCCCGTGGTCGAGAACCAGAACAGCCGGTCGTCAGGGCCAAAGTCGAAGTGGAGCGCCATTTCCTTGCCGTGCTCGAGCAGCACACCGCCGTGCCCGTGCACGATGGCTTTCGGCAAACCCGTCGTGCCGGACGAGTACAGGATGTAGAGCGGATGATCGAAGGGCACCGGCTCGAATGTGAGCTCGGCGTCATTCGGCGCCAGCCACTCGTGCCAATCGAGGCTGTCGGCGATCGGCGCCGCTCCTTCGAGATACGACAGGCTCACCGTGTGCTGCAGCGTCGGCAACTCATCACGCAACGCCGCGATCTTGTCGCCGACCGGCAGATCTTTGTCTCCGTAGCGGTACCCGTCGATCGTCAACAGAACGGTCGGTTCGATTTGGATCCACCGGTCGAGCATCGAACGAGTGCCGAACTCCGGTGCGCACGACGACCAGATGGCACCGATGGATGCCGTCGCCAGGAACGCAACAAGCGTCTCGGGGATGTTGGGGAGGCAGGCGACGACTCGATCTCCCTTGCCCACACCGAGGTCGCGCAGTGCGGCAGCAGCGAGCCGGGTCTGTTCCCGCAGTTCGGCGAGCGAGACCTCGATCGGATCCCGAGTCTGAGATTCGGCAACGATGGCAATGTCGTCGACGGCCATGCCGTTGCCCCGCAACATGTGCTGCGCGTAGTTGAGCGTGGCGCCCGGGAACCAGCGAGTGCCCGGCATTGCATCACCGTCCATCACTGAGGTGTGCGGTGTCGACGCCTCGATGTCGAGCTCATCCCACACCGCCTGCCAGAAGGCTTCGGGCTCATCAACGGACCACTCCCACAGTGCGTTGTAGTTGCCAAATGCCTCAGGCCGGAACCGTCGGGCGAATGCTCCGAGTCGGCTCGAGTCCCATGCTTTGTCGTCAGGTTGCCACAGCACATCAGCCATCGGGCGAGAGTAGTTGGGTCTCAGCCCAGCCGTAACTCGACGAGTTCGAGCAGCTCAGACGCCAGAGACGGCAACAACGTTGGCGAAAACCGATAGCTCGGTCCGTACAAGCTCACGAAGCCGAGCGCTTGTCCGTCGAGTTCAACCGGCACGGCCAGACCGTTGACGCCGAGGTCGAGTTCTTCTTCGGCCCAGCAGAATCCGGCCTCACGTATTGCCTCGAGTCGGCGTCGCAGCGCAACCGGTTTGGTCACGGATCGCTCGTTTGCTGGTATGAGGCCATCGGTCAGGTGAGCCTTCAGCCGAGCCGCATCCCACTGAGCCATGGCCACAAGGCCGGGGGCGACGAGATGGAACTCGTGACGCTCACCGGTCACATCGTGAACGGAGACGGCATTGTCGCTGGCCGCTTGGGCCACGTAGAGCAAAGCATCACCGTCGTCGACGGCCAAGGCTGCGTCTTCGCCGAAGCGACTCGCCATCTCTACCAGCAGCGGGCGAACACGGTCGCTCAGCAGCGGCATGGCCGACGCTTCGGGTTGGAGCGTGGCCAGCGCACTCCCCGGGGTGACCTCGCCGTTGCTGGTCCGATCGACCATCCGGAGCCGCTCGAGCTGGCCTACCAACCGAGAGGCTGTTGACCGTGGCACTCCAGCCCGCCGACCGATCTCGCGGACACCTAGCGGCTCACCGGCGGCGACGACGATCTGCAGCACTCGAAACGCCCGGTCGATCGGGCCCTCCGTTTCTGTTGACGCTGCTTCACGGCCAGTCATAGGATCTCCCGCACCGAATCCTACTCATCAGGACGTCCCGTTCAACGGGACAGGTGAGAAGCGCACCCGAGGAGACACCGTGAGCCTCATCTCTCTCCCAACGCCCGACTACTACGACTACACGTGGTCGGCGATCGCGTCGGTCACCGTTGAGGATCGGTTCGCCATCATCACCTGGGCCGATGGTGTCGAGCTGCGAGCCTTCGATCTCTGGTTGAGAGAAAACGCAGTCGACGCGGGCGGAGTCGATCTCTCGACTCGCGAACACCTGATTGACCCGGCTGATCTCAACGAGTCGATTCGGGTCGACAAAGCAATCGTGACCGGTGACGGTGCGCTCGAGGTGCGGTTCGCCCCTGACGATGCCGTCGCGATGTACCACCCGGGTTGGTTGCGCCATGTTGCTGACGGCAACTTCCGGACCGAAAGCTGGCTTCCCGAACTCGAACCGTGGGACGCGGCCTCGCTCCCCACTCCCTCGACGTATGACGGATCGACCATTCTCGACAACGAGGAGATCTTTCACGACTGGCTCACCGATCTCGTTCGTTACGGTCTGGTCCGCCTCGAGAACTGTCCGCTCGACGAGAACTTCACCTACGACCTGGTCTCACGACTGGGCGCAATCCGCGACACCAACTTCGGCCCGGTCTGGGACGTCAGAGCCGACATCGAGCTCGCAGGAGCAGCCGACACCAACAGCACTGCCAACACGAATCTGCGACTCGGCCCGCACACCGACCTCCCCACCCGCGAAACACCACCTGGGTTCCAGTTTCTGCACTGCGTTCGCAACGAGGCACAGGGCGGCAACTCGACCATGGCTGACGGCGCCGCAGTTGTCGCGGCACTCGAGGCCGAACATCCAGAGCACTACGAGGCCCTGACGACGCTCAACTGGGTCTTCGCCAATCGGGGCCCCGGCATCGACCATCGTTGGACCGGTCCGTTCATCGACCTCGGCGTTGACGGATCACCGCTGACACTTCGAGCTTTCTACCCGGTGCGGGGCTTCCCCGACATGGCTCCCGAGGACATGCCTCGGGCCTACGCCGCCATGCGCTGCTTCAGCCAAATGGCCGACAGCGATCGTTTCAAGATCAGTTCACCGTTCCGGCCCGGCGATCTCGTCGGCTTCGACAACCGGCGGGTACTCCACGGCCGCGACGCCTTCGAATCGGGCGGCCACCGTCACCTGCGAGGCACCTACATCGATCACGATGAGGTGCGATCGTCCATGCGTGTGGCCAATCGTCGCCGCTCGCTCACCTGACCCTCAGCGTTCACCACAAACTTCTCAATCAGCCCAGCCCTCAAGGAGTCACACCATGTCAGACCAGATGCTCAGCCCCGATGCGCCTCACGATGGCGTGTTCATTACCTGCGCCGTCACCGGTGGCGGTGCCACCACGCACAAGTCAGACAAGGTGCCGGTCACGCCAGAACAGATTGCGAACAGTTGCATCGAGGCAGCTACCGCTGGTGCCGCGATCGTGCACGTGCATGTGCGGGAAGACGACGGCAGTCCGTCTCGCAGCATCGAGAAGTACGCCGAGGTCGTTGATCGTGTTCGGTCCAGCGACGTTGACGTCGTTCTCAACCTGACCGCCGGCATGGGTGGCGACATCGTGCTTGGCGGCGTCGAAAACCCGCTCCCTCCGAACGACGAGGGAACCGACATGGTTGGCGCCACCGAACGGGTCGACCACGTGCGTGAGCTCAAACCCGAGATCTGCACCCTCGACTGCGGAACGATGAACTTCGGCGAGGGCGACTACATCATGACCAACACGCCGAGCCAGCTCGAAGAGATGGCCAAGCAGATGACCAACATCGGCACCAGGATCGAGATCGAGGCGTTCGACACCGGCCACCTCGCCCACGCAAGGAGCCTCGTCGAGCGCGGCATCATTCCCGATCCCGTCATGGTGCAGCTCTGCATGGGGATCCCGTGGGGAGCGCCCGACGATCTCAACACGTTCATGGCCATGCGCAACAACATCCCCGACACGTGGACGTTCTCGGCGTTCAGCATCGGCCAGAACCAGCTCAAGTACGTGTCGCTTGCGGCGATGACCGGCGGCAACGTGCGCGTTGGGCTCGAAGACAACATCTGGCTCGAACGTGGTGTGCTTGCGAGCAACGGTGATCTGGTTGAGCGAGCCGTCGCGATTCTCGACGCGCAGAACTACAACGTCCTCAGCCCCGCGCAGGTTCGCGACAACCTCCAGCTCACGAAGCACGGCTGATGACCGCCCCGGTTCAGCGAGGCACGATCGAACGGGCCGCCGTCGTCGGCTGCGGCGTCATCGGCGCGGCCTGGGCCAGCCGCCTGCTGCTCAACGGAGTGGACGTCGCGGTGAGCGACCCCTCCCCCGATGCCGAGCAGATTCTCACCGAGGTGCTGGCCAATGCCATCACCGCCTACGACGAGCTCGGGTTCCCAACCGACCAGCAGGGCTCCTATGTGATGGCCGGGTCAATTGCCGAGGCCGTGGCCGACGCGCAGTTCGTTCAAGAAAGTGTTCCCGAACGTCCTGATCTCAAGGCGTCGGTCCATGCGCAGATCGAAGCAGCCGTTGGCCCCGAGGTCATCATTGCGTCTTCAACCTCGGGCATCCGCCCGTCCGAAATGCAGAAGGGCATGACGCACCCCGAGCGACTCGTGGTCGGCCACCCCTACAACCCGGTCTATCTGTTACCGGTGGTCGAGGTCGTGGGTGGCGAACACACCACTCCAGATGTCATCGATCAGGCCAAGGCCATCTACTCCTCGATTGGCATGAAGGCCATCCACGTACGAGTCGAGATCGATGCCTTTGTTGGTGATCGACTGCTCGAGGCGGTCTGGCGCGAAGCGTTGTGGCTTGTGAACGACGGCGTGGCGACAACCCAAGAAATCGACGACATCATGACCCACGGCTTCGGGCTCCGCTGGGCTCAGATGGGCCTGTTCGAGACCTACCGGGTCGCCGGTGGAGCGGGTGGCTTCCGCCATTTCATCGAACAGTTCGGACCCACGCTCGAATGGCCGTGGACCAAGCTCATGGACACTCCCGACTTCACCCCCGAACTCGTCGACAAGCTCGTGGCCCAGAGCGATGCGCAGTCAGGGATGCACACCGTGCGCGAACTCGAGCGAACCCGCGACCGGAATCTCGTTGGCATTCTGCGGGTGCTCGAGGCGAACGAGTGGGGTGCTGGCACCACCATCGCAGCTCACCGAGCAGCGCCAAGCTGAGCAACGCCCACTACCGTTATTCCGGTGCCAACCGCTCCAGCCAACGGAATCGACATCGAGTACGAAGACGAAGGAACGGGCCCGCCCATTCTGTTCGTGATGGGGCTCGGCGGACAGCTGGTTGATTGGCCAGACGACTTCATCGCCATGTTCCGCGAGGCCGGGTTCCGAACGATCCGCTTCGACAACCGCGACATCGGTCTG
This sequence comes from uncultured Acidimicrobiales bacterium, assembly GCA_937976305.1. Lineage (GTDB taxonomy): Bacteria > Actinomycetota > Acidimicrobiia > Acidimicrobiales > SZUA-35 > CALEWY01. The sequence goes on along the minus strand of CALJSB010000122.1, from coordinate 554 downwards.
TCGACGCAGTTTTCGTGGGCTCCGCCGTCGCAGCGACAGTCTGCGCTCGCTGCTGTCAGCCGTCGCCCACTCAAGGGCGTCGGCTACACGCTCACCGACATGGCAGACGATGCCGCAGGCCTCCTCGATCACCTCGGTCTCGACCAGGCCCACGTCATCGGGATGTCGATGGGCGGCATGATCGCCCAAGAGCTGGCGATCAAGCACCCCGCTCGAGTGCTGAGCCTGTGTTCTGTCATGTCAAACACTGGCGACCGCAAGCGGGGCGGCATTGCCGCGTCGCTCATGCCGACGATGGCCCGCCGAAAGCCTTCCACGATTGACACTGCGGTCGACGACACTGTCGAGCTGTTTCGACTGATTGCCGGACCTCTCTGGAACGATGTCGAGCATCGGCAGCGAGCCGAACTCGCGGTCGCTCGGAGCTTCACTCCAGAGGGTGTTGCTCGCCAGACGGCAGCCATCATGGCGTCGAGGGATCGAACCGAGTTGCTCAAGGCCGTGACCGCACCCACATTGGTCGTCCACGGCATCATCGATCCGCTCGTGAAGTT
>CALJSB010000121.1 GCA_937976305.1 uncultured Acidimicrobiales bacterium | reverse complement strand
ACATCGGCTTTTCAACAACGACATGCTTGCCTGCCCGAAGCAGTTCCAGGCCAATCTCGGCGTGGTGTGCAGGAGGCGTGGCCACGATGGCAATGTCGACACTGTCGTCTGCTGCAAGTGCTGTTGCCGAGTCGTGGATGTGGAGTTCAGGGAAGTCGCCTTGAGCGGCGATCAATCGATCTCGAGATGAGTCAGCGGCGGCCACGAGGTGTAAGCCGTCGGTCTCCGTGGCGGCCAAACCATGGAGGTACCCCATGCCACCAAAGGGCCCATATCCGACAACGCCGATTCCGAGTGAGGTGGTTCGAACCGGTTGTCTCGTCCGTCCGAGACGGCGAACGAACACACCAAGCGTTGGGTGGGCCAGGAGCGCTGTGAGATCGCTGATGCCGGTGCCAACCACGACACCGTCACCAATGGAACGCACGACGATGGTTGGCCGATGTTCGAATCGAATGCTCGTTGTTGCGGTAACCGTTGCACCGTCAACTGGCTCGATCGAGCACAGTTGCGACGCAATCGCGACCTCACCGTCGAGCCGCGTTGCCTCGGGGCAGTCGCTGAGTGTGACGAACCACTCGGTAGCGGGCAGCGCTTCGCACACGCGGGCTCCGGCGAGACCAAAGGCCTCGGTGTCGCCTGGTCGCAATGCGACAAGAGCAGCCCCACCGTTGCTGACGTGCAGCTCGAGTGCTTGACGGCGATCGGCAGAGAGAAGCGCCCCATCCTCGCTGGCTACGCACAGGAGATCAGACTCTTCAATTGCACCTGCCACTTGTGCCATCGGAACGACTCCAATCCCGGATCACCGCCGGTGACCCACTCTTCAGAACCATTCGACACTAGCGAGACGACCCCACGGGCCCGCAGGTCGCTCCCGAATTGTCACCCGAGTCCCCGGGTACTTGCCGGTGTCCCCTTGCAATCGAGCATTGTCCCCGCTGTCCCCTCGGTTTTGCGACCAGCTCGCAACTAGATTGGCTCTGTGTTTTTGAGCACAAGCCCCATTTCCGTTTCCCGCCGCCTTCTTGGCGCCCTCCTTGCCTTCTCGTTGATCCTCGCCGCCTGCGGGGATGGCGACGACACCTCATCCCCGCTGGCAGAGGCGCAAACCGAGCTCGTCGTGGTCACCACCGTTGCCCCGATCACGTCGATTGCCGCAAGTGTGATCGGCGACCGAGCCACCATCCGCGGCATCGTGCCGGAAGGAACCAACTCCCACACGTTCGAACCGTCGCCGTCAGCAGCAGAGGTCCTCAGCGAAGCTGATGTGATCTTCATCAACGGGTTGCAGCTCGAGGAGCCGACAAAGGTGCTCGCACTCGCGAACAAGCCAGCGGCAGCACCACTGATCGAGTTGGGGGACGCCGCAATCTCACCAGACGAGTACAAGTTCGACTTCTCGTTTCCCGAAGACGGCGGCAAGCCCAACCCGCATCTGTGGACCGACCCCACCCTCGTCGCGGTCTACGCCGATCTGATCCTCGAAACGATGATCGAGGTCGACCCAGACGGTGCCGACGAATACACGGCAAATCACGCCGAGTTTGTCGACCTCGTCGAGCGATTCGACGTCGCCGTCGAAACCTCGCTCAGCACCGTCCCCGACGAGAATCGCAAGCTCGTCACCTACCACGACGCCTACGCGTACTTCGCCGACTCCTACGGATGGACCGTCGTTGGCGCCATCCAACCGGCCGACTTTGGCGAACCGACGCCAGCCGAAGTTGTTGGCATCATCGAGCAGGTCGAGGCCGAAGGGGTGCCTGCCATCTTTGGCTCCGAAGTCTTCCCGTCTGCAGTGCTCGAGCAGATCGCCAACGAAACCGACGTCACCTATGTCGACGATTTGCGTGACGACGACCTGCCCGGCGAAACGGGAGACCTCGAACACTCCTGGCTTGGTCTCATGCGGTTCAACTTCATCACGCTCACCGAGTCACTCGGTGGCGACCCGTCAGCACTCGAAGCCTTCGACCTCGTCGAGGTCGACACGAGCACCACAGACTTCCCACAGTGATCGGCACCTGAATTGATCCAAGACCAGTCCACGCCGAATCCCGGCCCCACGATCGACCTGCGCCAGCCTCAGGGCAACGCAGCTGAGACGCTCATCGAGGCTGCCTCCTTGTCGGTCGATTACGGCGGCCCCGAGGTTTTGACCGACGTCGACCTCACCGTCGAGCGGGGCGATCTCATCGGCATCGTTGGGCCCTCGGGCTCGGGCAAGTCGACGCTCTTGCGCGCGCTCCTCGGATCAATTGACCCCAGCCGCGGTCGGGTCGACCGCACACCAGGTCTTTCGGTTGGACTCGTCCCCCAGGTCGAGAACATCGACTGGGACTTTCCCGTGACAGTGACTGAATGTGTTGGCATGGCCAGGGCGCTGGGGTGGCGGTCACCGTGGATCAACAAGAAGGAGCGAGCGGCAATCACCGACGTGCTCGAACGGCTTGGTCTCGAGGGGTTGGCCCAGCGACACATCCGTGATCTTTCTGGCGGGCAGCAACAACGCATGTTCCTGGCTCGAGCGCTCTACACGAATGCATCCGTGATCTTCCTCGACGAGCCAACCTCAGGCCTCGATGTGAAGACTCGCCACGACGTGTTGCACCTGCTGGACGATCTCAACAACGACGGTCTCACCGTTGTTCTCACCACGCACGACCTCAACGGAATCGCTGCGCACCTTCCGACCATCGTCTGCTTGAACCAGCGAGTCGTCGCCGCCGGAAACCCCGACGAGGTGCTGGTGCCCCACGTGCTCGAACAGACCTATGGCTCCCCCATGGAGATTCTCGAACACGGCGGCATGCGCGTGGTCGTCGACAGTCCGAGACCAGTGAAGGCGGCTGAGTCAGCATGACCTTTGCCATCACCTGGGCCGAGGTCTTCAAGCCGTTCGAGTTCGAGTTCTTTCGCAACGGGCTACTCGTCGCGACGATAGCCGGCTCGCTGTGTGGGGTCATCGGTTGCTACGTCGTGCTGCGCAACATGAGCTACATCGGGCACGGTCTCGCCCACGCCGTGTTCGGCGGATACGCAGCGGCCGGCCTGCTCGGGATCAACTTGTTTCTCGGTGCGGGAATCTGGGGCGTGATCACGGCCTTGGGAGTGACGTCCATCGTGCGTCGGCGGCCCATTGGTTCTGATGCCGCCATCGGCGTGATCACCACCGCCTCGTTCGCGCTCGGGCTCGCCCTCGTGCAGCTCTACGGCTCGCCCGGACGAAACGCCGACGCATTGCTGTTCGGAAACGTGCTCGGCGTGAACGGCACAGACGTGTGGCTCATCGTCGTTGTTGCCATTGTGTCGGCGGCAGCGATCTTCGTCTTTTACCGGCCGCTGCTCTTCACGACCTTTGACGCCGAGGTCGCCGAAGCAACTGGCGTGAGGACAGCATGGGTTGATGCGGTGCTCATGGTGCTGCTGTCGGCCACGGTCTTGGCCACGATGAGCGTGATGGGGGTCACGCTCATCGCAGCCAACCTCGTGATTCCCGCCGTGGTCGCCCGCATGCTCACCGACAGCTTCGGCCGGATGCTCGGCTTGGCGGCCGTCATCGGTGCCGTGTGCGGCTTCGGCGGCATGATCGCCAGCTATCACCTCGATGTCGCTTCCGGTCCGACCATCGTGTTGGTCGCCTCGCTGCTCTTTGTCCTCGCATTCGGTGCCAGCGGACGCCTTCGACAACGAGCAGGTGCAGTGGGACACGCTCACTGATGCGACGCGAACCGAAAGCCGATCTCGACACGACGCCGATCCCCCACGATGCCGAAGCGCTGCTGCAGCAGTTCGGCTGTCGGGCCACCCGGCCTCGCGTTGCTGTGCTCGATGCGCTCATCCGCCACGACGGCCCGATCGATGCCACGACGCTGACCGAGCTTGCGCAGGCCAACGAACCATCGATCCACGAGGCCACCGTGTATCGCACCATCGGGGTTCTTTCGGAGCTCGGGCTTGTCAATCATGTGCACGCCGGGCACGGGCCATCGCTCGTGAGACTCGCCGGCAACAACGACCTGGTAGCGGTGTGCCAAGACTGCGGAGCCATCGCCGACATCCCCCAGGCCGCGTTCGGACCGATGATCAAGGCTGTCGAGCGCGAGTCGGGCTTTGTTCTCGAACCTGGCCATTTTGCGCTCGAGGGCGTCTGCGCCGACTGCCTCGAACTGCGCTGACGGGTTCTCCGACCCACGACAACGCCGCCCCATACCGTTCTGGAGTGCCCCACCGGCGTTTCGGACGGCTACGGCCTCCAGTTCGCCACCGCCCCTCGTTCTGGAGTGCCACACCGGCGTTTCGGACGGCTACGACCTCCAGTTCGGGTTTGACGGAGGTGGTCCGGGCCGAGAGACTCGCATCGCGATTCCTACTGAGACCGGAGAAACCATGAGCGACCGCCATCCCGTCATCCCCGAGGGCAGCCAGGGAAACTACGACAACTTTCACTTCGCTCCGGCGTTTCGTGTCGGCAACACCGTCTACGTCTCCGGAGTGATCGGTACCGGGGCTGACGGCAGCGTGCCCGATGCGGTAGACGACGAGCTCGCCAACGCGTTCTCGGCACTCCAGACAAACCTCGAAGCGGCGGGAGCGTCCATGGCCGATGTTGTTGACATGACCTCGTTCCACACCGACATGCCGGACTCGCTCGGCAAGTTCATGAAGGCCAAAGACGCTGTGCTCGGCGAGCCCTATCCGGCGTGGACAGCGATCGGCTGCACCGCCCTGGCTATTCCGGGTGCCCGCGTCGAAGTGAAGGCCACCGCCGTCATCCCCGACTAGCCCTTTCATCTCGAACTGGAGCCTCCTACCGACTGTTTCGCCGGTGTGAGACTCCAGAACGGCGTTGAGTCAGCTCAGAGAGCGTTGAGTTCGGTGAGCACCATTGGGTCGGGCTGATCGGGCCAGGTCGCAGTGAGTCCGAGCTCAGGCTGTGACCCAGCCGCCACCTGGCGGTGAACGACCATCTCAAACACGTCGTTGCGGAGTCGACAGAGTGACTCATCGCTGCCTGATTCCGGAACATCACCAACAAAGCCGTCGACCGACACTCGTTTGAGACCCCAACCGCCGCCTCGCAATCGAACGTTTGTGGGTGCGATGTGCCAAACGCCGTCGTAACTCACCATGCCGAGGGCTTCGCCCTGGCCGGTGATCGACACTGCGGCCAGCATGGTGACCAGACGATCGTCGGTGAGACCGTCGTAGACCCACCGGGTTCCGAGCGCCGTGTGGTGCATCTCGCAAATCAACCCGTCGTCGTTGCCTTCGAGCGGCTCGGCTCGGTAGGTCATCGGCACATGGAGAACAGCATCGGCGTTGCGCACCAATGCCGTCTCCATCCCGACCTGACCCTCAGGGTCGTCAAAGCGATAGGCGCCGATCACTTCAACGGGCATCTCCGGATGAGGACACCATGACTGGGTCGGCACCCAGGCGGCCAAGAGGTCAGGCTTCGATGGAGTGACGGTTGCGTCGTGGTACAGAGCCATGGCACAAGACTCTCACAGCCGTCGAGCACGAGCGCTCGAAGACGCGCACACCGCGAATCTGCCCGAACTGGAGGCCCCAGCCGGCGGAAAGGCCGGTGGGAGACTCCAGAACGGGAAATGGGAGGGCTGCGGGGTTACAGCGCGGCGATTCGGGTGTTGTCCCAGCCGAGTTCGGCGAGCACCTCGGCTGTGTGTTGTCCTGGCTGAGGAGCGTGGCGGCGCAACTGCGTGGGCGATGCGTCATAGCGAATGGCATCTCGCACCGCTCGGTATGAACCTTCGGTCGGATGGTCGAGCACCGGCATCAGATCGACCGCAGCGATGTGCTCGTCTTCAGCAAGATCGGCAAGATCGAGCACCGGGTTTGCCGGGATCGAGTTGGCGATGCAGAACTCCATCCATTCGGCAACCGTGTGCTGCGGAGCGACCTCGTCGAGCACGGCGTACAACTCTTCGGAGTTGGCAATACGGGAGGCGTGCGTCGAGAAGCGAGGGGCCTCCAGGAGCTCCGTGCGGCCAATGAACTCAGAGAAGACTTCCCAGTTCGCCTGCGTGTATGGCAACAGGGCCACCCAGCCGTCAGCGCATCGATAGGGCTTGCGGTTCGGGTTGAGCACCCGCGAGTAACCCACATCGCCGAGTGGCGGCTCGAAAATCATGCCGCCGTGATGCTCGATCAAGTTGAAGGCGGCGATGGTCTCGAACATCGGCACCTCGATGGCCTGACCAGAGCCGCCCCGCTCGCGATGGATCACCGCCGCCATGATCGCTTGCACGATGTGGAGCGAGCAGACCTTGTCGGCCAATACCGCAGGTGCATACCGAGGTTCGCCCGTGATGCGTCCCTGTAACGCCGCCAGTCCTGACACTGCCTGAATGGCATCGTCATACGCAGCGCGATCCGCATATGGACCATCAGATCCGTAGCCGTTGGCGACGCAATGGATGAGGTTGGGGTGACGCTCGCGCAGCGTCTTGGCATCGAGGCCGAGCCTGGCAAGCGCGGCGGCCCGCATGTTCGAGACAAACACATCGGCGGTTGCCACGAGATCGGCCATCGCCGCTGCTCCCTCAGCACTTTTTAGATCGAGCGCGATGCTGCGCTTGTTGCGGTGCGCGTTGAGCGCAATCGCATTCATACTCGGGCTGTTCACCGGCGGTGAATTGAGGAACGCCTCGCCACCCGGCGCCTCGACTCGTATGACGTCAGCGCCGTGATCACCGAGCATGCGCGTCGCGAGCGGCCCCATCAGAATTGTCGTCAGGTCGACAACCCGCAGTCCGTCGAGAGCACCGGGCGATTCCGTCGTCGCTTCCACGAGAGCACACTAGAACCGGCTTGCCCATGAGCCGCAACTACCACCTTCGCTACCGCAGCCGATTGAACGCATGCTGTGGCTCAGGCCGCCGTCGAGCCCGCCTGTTCTATATCGGCCAGATAAAGCGCCCGCACTGCGAGGACATTGCGGACATCGTCGGCGGCATCAGCGAAGAACTCTTCGCGATAGGTGGTATCGGTGATGAGCGACACGGCGAATTGAAGGGCAGAGAAGGCGGCGATGAAGCCAGAAACCGCCAGCAACTCCCACGTGAGTGCAACCTGGGAGCCAAACAGCTTGCTTTCGTACACGACGCTTTCGTCGAACGTCTCGGCCGTGAGGGCCGTCCAGTTGATGATCGTTTCCTGGCGCACGGTGAACAGACCGAACACGACGTAGAACACGCCGATGACAAACGCGACGAGCACCACCTGCACGGCCTGACGCATGAACAGCAACACACCGATGTTGAGACGATCGACAGCAGCGAGCTCCCGAATCTCGGGCGGGTCGGGCAATGCACGCGATCGATCCACGTCGATCGGAGCATCGCAACGCCCGGCAACGGCGCAGATCTCCTGCCAGCTCAAAAAGCCGGCCAGCGACGAGGTCTCGGCCGGAATGCGCAGGGCAAGAAAGACAAGCGAGGTCACCGCCACGATGCCGACGGCGATTGCGTAGAACGGGCCAGTGAAGTCGTGCGCAACCTGCCACATCTCGGCATTGAGAAACAAGAAGGTGGCAAACAGCAACAACAGCGGAAGCGAGCGCATCATCAGCCGGCCGAGGCCGCCAACCTCCCGCACCATGTGCACGATCCCTGAACGCAACATCGGAATCATGCCGAAGCTCACCACGAAGTAGGTCACGGCCAGAATGACGATGTTCATCACGACCAGAAGCAGAAAGCCGGAGGTTCGATCGCCGCTGAAGAGCACCGGTAACAGCGCCGGACCCAGAATGAACAACAACACCTCGAGCACACCGATGTCTTGCGGAAGAGCAAAGCGCTTGCGGCCTCTGATGGAGTTGAGGACCGCCACGGCGCCGAGCAGCAATGCAACGGCCAAGAGGAACACACCAAACTGGGCCCATCCCTTGAACCGATCCCCAAAGCTTGCGGTCGCCTCGAACAAGAACACAAAGCTCAGGAACGGGGCAGCTCGGGTGAGAACGTCTGTGCTCGCCGAATAATCGTCGATCGCGTGGGGTAGGCCTTGGCGGACAAACCAGGCCTCGACATCGTCGAAATACTGCCTGTCGCTCTGGTTCGCACGTTTCACCATGCGTGGGGCGAGCCGTCCCAGTTGAGGAACGAACCAGTGTCGGCGATCGACAGACCACCGAGCGTCGACACAATCGCAGACGCAGATTCATCCGGGCTGAGCGAAGCCCGCTCCCCACCCATGTCGGTGGCCACCCACCCGGGGTGCATCGCCACGACAGCCACGCCATCAGATCGGAGGGTGGCCGCGGTCTTCACCGTCAGCATGTTCATCGCCGCCTTCGAGATGCAATACGACGTATCGTTCCCGGCCCGCGCGCCGACTTCCATCGAACCGAGCTGCGAACTCAGGTTGAGGACGATCGCATCGGCTGCGGCCAACAGCAGAGGCCGCAGCTCCTTGGTGAGCACCATGGGTCCACCAACGTTGACGGCCATGACCTGTTGCACGGTTTCGATGCTGAGGTCGAACGGTCCGCGCTCGTCAGCGCCGGCTCCAAAGGCCCGAGCATCGACGCCTGCACAGTTGATCAGCACATCGAGATGATCAATCTGCGAGCTGAGCGCTGCCGCCCCAGCGACCACACTCGACTCGTCGCCCATGTCGATCTGCACGGCACCGGCAGGGCCGAGGGCAAGAAGGTGCTGAGGGTCAGCTTCGCGAGCGGACCCCCACACCTCGTCTCCATTCGCGATCAGGTGACGAACGAGATGCAAGCCCAGACCGCGGTTTGCGCCAGTGACGAGAATGGACCGCGACATGGCCTCACTCTATCGCTGCGCCTCATGCCGCTCTGGATGCGATGCGTCGGCCGTCAACGCTCGAACCGTAAAGAACATCCGTTGAGCGACCGTCAACCCAACGACGCCAGCCCAGATCCACAGCAACGTCGGAAGCTGACTGGGGAACAGCAAGAACAGCGCCGTGGCTGCGATGGTTTCTGTGCCTTCGGCGAGCCCTCCGGAGAGAAGCAGCGTTCTACCCTCGGCCAGCGCCTTGAGATTGCGAGGCAGGCCGGCCCAGGCCAGCAGCGCTGCACCGTTGACGTAATACGAAACGAGCACGACAAGGGCTGCAATCCGAGCGTCTGGCTCGGCGTAGCCGAGCGCCGCGATCATTGATCCGTAGATCGTGAAGTCGGCCATGAGATCGAGGAAGCCGCCGAGTTCGGACGAGCCCCGACTTGTCACCCGTGCAATCGGGCCGTCGATGCCGTCGAGGGCGCGATTGGTGAGCCACAGGAACAGCGCAACGAGCCACAGCCCCTGCGCGGTCGCCACCACGGCACCAACACCGACGAGGAAACCAACGCCAGTCACGGCATTGGGGTGGACACCGAAACGATCGAATCCTTGCGCCAACCGATGGAGCGGCTGGTGCATGCGGCGGCGCAGGGACTGATCAAGCATGAGCCGCAAAACCGTACCCGAGGTTCAGACCTTCCCGTGCCCAGCATCTCCCAACCACGGCTCTCGGCCGATCGATCCGAGCTCAGGGTCAGATCAGGGTTCAGTCAGGGTGTTCACTGATACCGCTCTGCCGGACCCGCCTCGACAATGAAGTCATGCAGAATCCGTCTTTCGCTACCGCTACCCCTACCAAGTTTCGTCGCCACGATGGCCCGGTCGGAGGCGTTGCCGCCGGCCTTGGCCACACGTTCGGAATCGAGGCCGGCTACCTCCGGCTCGCCTTCACCGTTGCCGCAATCCTCATGGGCCCAATCATCGTCGCAGCCTACGTCGGCCTCTGGTACCTGATGCCGGTCGACCAATCCGTGCCGGTCGAACACCGGCCAGATTCGCCACCGATCGCACTCGTCATCATTCTTGCCTTGATGTTCGGGCTCGGGTTCGTGTTCGACTTCGCCTTTGGCGTGCTTTCGCTCGTGTCTGCCATCCCCTTCTGGGCCGTCATTGCGGTAGGTGCGATCTGGCTCATCGCACGGTCGAAGAAGTAGTTCGCCTGCTCCAAACACGCCTCCGCAGACCAGCACCGACCGTCGTGGCCATGACCGTCGGTGCTGGTCCGCGTTTGTTCTCACGTCGAGTCCGGCCTCAGTTCGATCCGAACGATCGGCATCAAATGGTGTTCGACCGTCCGTTCTCAGGTCCGCAGCCGTGCCCGCCAGAAGCTGGCCTCGACCTGATGCGCGAGCGGATCGCCTATCTCAACGGACTCTGCGCTGGCACCGCTGGTGACGTCGATCTGCGAACCGCCGACGCCATACCGAACTCGACCGTCTAACTCTTCAGCTGCTTGTAACCGGCCTCGACGTCGTTGATGTGATGGAAGACGTCGTGCAAGAGGTAGCGGCCGAGCGTTTCGACTGTGAACGACACACCGTCGCTGCGCTGGCCCGTTTCGGCCCAACCGTCGTCGCTGAGCTTGTCGAATCGGTCGGCGAGCCCGCCCGCGGCAACCGCCAACTCATACGCCACTTGATCCGGTTCCTGGCTGTGGTACTTCCCTTTCACCGCAGCTTTGTTCTGGTCCCAATCGCGAAACTTCGGATTCTTCTTCTTGAGCATCTTGTCGAAACGATCACCGAACAGCTTGTAGACATCGCGCACGTGGGCGCCGTATTCGACCGCTGACCAAATTGGTGAGGACGGATCGCCGTCTGGCGGCCGCTTCGACGCGAGGCTGCCAGCGCCCAGCAAGCTGCGCCAGGTAGCCGCAGTCGTCCGAATCTTCGATCCGATCTCGTCGCGGCCATAGGTGTTGGCGTCGTAGCCGCACTCTGAACACGATCGTTCGAGCGTCCACGTCCAGTCCTTGTTGTCGGGCTCAGGAACTACCGGATCTGCCATGACCCAAAGCTACTGCAGCCTCCCGGTGCCGCGGACCAGGTGCCCTCACGGAGCGATGCGAGCAGCTACGTGAGCGCTCGCAACGCCGTGGTGGCTGCACTGTCGACCGAGCCGTCGTCGTTCAACACAACGCCGTACTCATCCCGTGCTGATGCCTCGGTGATGTAGCCATCGGCCACATCACTCGCTACCAGATCAGCTGGCCGGTCGTGAGGCGAACCGAACCCTCCGCCTCCGGGCATCTTCAACACCAATCGATCATGCGCGGGAATCGGCTGCTGGCCCTTTGACCGCATGGGTCCGCCCTTTGCCAGTTCGACAACGCCGGTCGATCCATCGAGCCCACCGTGACGTCCCTTTGGTGCGTTGTTCACCCGTTCGAACATGGCGAGCACATCGAATGGAGCGCCACCATCGCCGCCGAGTTCCATGGCTTGGCCCAGGCCGCCACGATGGCGACCAGCACCACCCGAGTCGGGCCTGAGTTCCTTCCGCCAGAAGATCACCGGGGCAATCGATTCGGTTGCTTCGACCGGCACACCCTTGACCCCGCTGGGAAATCCGGTGGCCGAAAGCCCATCGATGGTGGGCCGAGCGCCGGCTCCGCCCGAGTTGAAGTGCATCATCTCGAACTCGGGGATCTCACCTTCGAAGTCGGTGTTGGTCGAGACCGATGGCCCGCTTCGAAGCTGGATGTTCCACAACGACGCCGACCCTTCGGCCTGGATGCCGGTATCGAGCATCTGGTCAACGCATCCGAGAATCGTGTCGGGCAGCAGATGCCCGATGATGTGGCGGGCGGCGACAGCAAACGGGCGCGGCGCGTTGAGGATGCACCCCTCTGGAGCCGAGAAGGTGAACGGCTCGATCGACCCGTAGTTGTTCGGAACGTCGGGGGCGACGGCCACCTTGATGCCGTAGGTGGTGTAGGCCTTCGTGTAGTTCAGCACGACGTTGATGCCGTGGCTTGAGGCCGGCGACGTGCCCTCGTAGTCGATGTGGATGTTGTCCTTCGAGACGGTGACAGCGGCCTGCAGAATCACGGGAGCGTCGTAGCCGTCCATCGTCAGGGAGTTCTCGTAGGTGCCATGGGGAAGCTTGTTGATGGCATCGAGGGTGGCTTGCCGTGAACTGTCGACGATGAAGTCGCTCAGACCCTCGAGATCGTCGATCGCGAACTCATCCATCATCTCGACGAGCCGATTCGTTGCGATGTCGTTGGCCGCGGTGAACGAGTAGATGTCGCCGACCACCTGCTTGGACTCGCGGACGTTCATGCGCACGATCTCGAAAAGCGTCTCGTTGGCCACACCCTCTCGGAACAGGTGCAGGATCGGGATGTTGAGCCCCTCCTCGTAGACCTGACGGCCATCGGGAGTGAAGCCGCGGCCTCCGATGTCGACGACGTGGCAGGTGTTGGCCACCATGCCGATCGCGACGTCGTTGTAGAAGACCGGCGTCGCAACGGTGATGTCGTGCTGGTGACCAGAGGCCAGCCAGGGGTCGTTGGTGATGAACACATCGCCCGGCTTCATGGTGTCCATCGGGTGGGCTTCGATGAAGTGCACCACGCAGGAGGCAAGGGCGTTGATGTGGCCCGGGGTGCCCGTCACGGCCTGAGCCAGCATGCGACCCCGCTGATCAAAGACGGCTGCCGCAAGGTCGCCTGCCTCACGCACGCTCGTGGAGAACGCTGTTCGGATGAGGGTCTGCGCTTGCTCTTCGACAATCGCGATGAGCCGATTCCACATCACGTGCTGGTGGATCTGCGCAAGTGGGCTCTTGGCGCTCATGACAAACCTCCGAGTGATCCGAGTATCCCGTCAGGCCGGCGGTCGAGGATGATGTGGCCGTCGTGGTGGATGAGGGCGTCGTAGCGAGACGTCACAACAGTTGCCGTGTTGGTCTCCACGATCACTGCCGGGCCGGCGACTCGTTGGCCTGCGCTCAGCTTGTCGCGCTCGAAGACCGGCGCCGAGACCGTTTCGCCCGTCGCGGATTCGATGAGCTGACGAGAGCCGTCGGGAATCGGCGCATCGACGCTGACGTCATGATCGATGTCGGCAGTCTCTACCGGGGCAGGCTCGGTGCCAACGGTGAGAACCCAGCTGAGGATCTCGACGTCGAGATCGGGGATCGAACGCTCATAGAGCCGGTTGTACTCGGCTTCGAAGGCGGCCAGAAGGGAGCCCCCACTTTCGTCGTCGAGTCGGACTTGTTCGATGCGGATGGGGATCTCGACGCCGACCTCGTGACCCTGACCGACGTAGCGCATATAGGCGTAACGAGATTCGACCAGCGGTTCGTCCCCGGCTCCGGCGCTCACGACGCGGAGCGCTTCGGCTCGCATCTCTTCGAGCAACGCGTTGCTGGCCGCTGCATCGAGCGTGCTGAGCCGTTGGTGAAAGCTGCGAGTGACCTCGTAGGCCACCGGCGCTCGTAGAAAGCCGATTGCCGAACCGACGCCGGCCCCTGGTGGGATCACGACCCGCGGCATGTTGAGCTTCTCGGCAATCCGACACGCGTGGAGCGGAGCTGCGCCACCGAAGGCGATGAGCGTTCGCTTCTCGATGATCTCGCCGGATTCGATGGCATGGACCCGGGCCGCGTTCGACATGTTCTCGTCGACCATCTCCGAGACGCCGAGCGCAGCGTCGCTCGCACCGAGCCCCAGTGCGTCGCCCACATGAGCGGACAACGCAGCCTCGGCTGCCTGACGATCGAGCTGCATCGTGCCGCCGGCGAAGTTCTGCGGGTCGATGCGACCGAGCACGACGTCGGCGTCGGTGACGGCCGGCCGTTCACCGCCGAGCCCGTAGCTCGCCGGACCAGGCTCAGACCCGGCACTCTCGGGCCCAACGGCGATCCGTCCGAGCGAGTCGATGTGAGCCAGCGAACCGCCGCCAGCCCCGATCTCGACCATCTCGATCACCGGAATCCGCAGCGGCAAGCCGCTGCCCTTCATGAAGCGGTAGATCCGGGCCACCTCGAAGGTGCGTGAGGTGTGAGGTTGTCCGTCGTCGATCAAGCAGAGCTTGGCGGTGGTGCCGCCCATGTCGTAGGAGACCACGTCGTCGATCCCGAGTGAGCGGGCAATGTGGCCAGCGAAGATGGCGCCGCCAGCCGGGCCAGACTCGACCAATCGCACGGGGAACCGCCGTGCGGTCTCGAGGGTCGTGATGCCTCCGCCCGACAACATCAGGTACAGCGGGCAGCTGATGCCGATGCGCTCCAGTTCGCTTTCGAGCCGGGCCAAGTGATTGCTGATGAGCGGTTGCACATAGGCGTTGGCACATGCAGTGCTCAATCGCTCGTACTCCCGCATCTCGGGCGACACCTCGCTCGAGATCGAGATCTCGACGTCGGGAAGCAGCCCGGCGAGGATGTCACGGGCCCGTCGCTCGTGATCGGAGTTGACGTAGCTGTGGAGGAAACCAATAGCCAAGCTCTGCACCCCGGCGGCCTCGAGGGTCGGCACCGTGGCGGCAACAGCCTTCTCGTCGAGGGGGATCAGCACCTCGCCGCGAACGTTTACCCGTTCGGGAATCGGTAGCCGCAATCGCCGAGCCACGAGCGGCTCTGGCAGTTCGATGTCGAGGTCGTACTGCTCGTAGCGGCTCTCGTTGCGCATCTCGATGGAGTCCCGAAAGCCCTCGGTCGTGAGCAGCGCCGTGGGTGAACCTTTCCGCTCGATGAGCAGGTTGGTGGCCAACGTCGTGCCGTAGACCATCATCGTGACATCGGCGGCGGCGACCCGCGCCTCGTCGAGCACCTTGGTCGCTCCGATGATGACGCCTCGTTCAGGAGCATCGTGAGTGGTCAGCGTCTTGGTGACCGTCCGAATGACGTCAGCCCCGCTCCCCTGCTCGAGCGCCACGTCGGTGAATGTGCCGCCGATGTCAACTGCGAGCCGAATCTCCGCTGCGTTCTGCATGCCGAGACCCTAGCTCTCTCGCCCAAACCCTTCCCTCTGAAACTGGCAGCTTCTCGCACGACGGTCATGCAAAAAGCTGCCAGATCGCACACCACGAACCGCCGCCCGCCGAATTGGCAGATTTCTGCCCGCATGCCGTGCAGGAATCTGCCAATTCCGGAGGGGTGGGAAGGCGGCGGGGACTAGGTCGGTGGTGGCGTGGAGGGTTCGCCAATGCGGATGAGGGTGGTGAGCATCTGGTTGAGCGGGACGTCAATGCCGTGCCGGGCGGCAAGGCGACAGACCACGCCGTTGCGGGCGTCCCACTCGGTCGGCACGCCGTTGATGCGATCGACGACGATTGAACTCATGTGGCCCGATGCCTGAGCCGCGAGCCCGGTCATGATCCGGTCCGGAAGATCCGTTGCCAAACGGGCCCCGTAGGCTCGACCGACCTCAGCCACTTCGTTCATGACGTCGATTGCGAGATGCGTGGCCTGCTCGTCGGCAAACACCCGGTTGTCGGTCCGGGCCAACGTGCACAGGCCACCTGAGGCGGCGTTCATCATCAGCTTGATCCACGCGTCAGTCGTCCAGTCATCAGACAACTTCACGTTCAGGAACGATTCGGCGAACAACCCGGCGACCCGGTCGCCGCTCGGACCAGCCGGAATGGTGATGCGAGACCGGCCGGTGACCGCAACTTGACCCGGCCCGCCTCGCGTCGCTGGCAACGCCACGACGGCCGGAACCAAATCGACACCGTCGGCTACGAACGGCTCGAGGCGTTCGATGTGCTCGACCCCGTTCTGCAGGATCACCAACGTCGTGGTTGGCCCGACAAAGGCATCGAGCCATCCCGCCGCCGCCTCGGTTTGATGCGCCTTCACTGCGAGGAAGGCAACATCGACCGGGCCGTTGTCGCCGACCTCACTCGGCGAGCCGAAACACGTCACTTTGGCCTCGACGACGCCTTCGCCATGGCGCACGGCCAATCGTTCAAACGGCGTGCGCGCCCCGATCACCGGCCGATGGCCGGCATCGACAAGGGCAGCGGCAATCGTCGAACCAATCGCTCCTGGCCCGATCACAGCCGTGCGCGCCACGCCAGCGTCATCGTTGTTCGTGCTTGTCATGTCCCTCCCTGCACGTCGTTCACCACAGGGTGGTCGATCGACCGCGCCTCATCAACCCGGCTGCATCAACTGTGCGGCCAGCGGCGTCTCGCCTCAGCCGGCTTCGGCCAACAACGTTCGAGCCGCTTCGATCACAACCGAGATCGAGTTGTGCTCAACCTGATCGGCCACCTCGGCGCTTGGCAGCTCGGCATCGGCTCGATTCATCAACACTCCAGCGACGCAACCAGCCCGCCAACCGTTGGCGGCACACATCGTGAGCAGCGTTGCCGACTCCATCTCGTAGTTGAGGACATTGAGCCGCTGCCACTCGGCGAGCGACCCACGAAACCTCTCGACGACCGAGCCGGCCACGGTGTCGTAACGCTCCTGGCCCGGGTAGAAGGTGTCAGACGACGCTGTGATGCCAACGTGATGACGCATCCCGAGTGCCACCGCGGCATCAACCATCGCCCGCGTGCACACAAACGAGCTGGCCGCCGGGTACTCAAGCGGAGCAAAATGCTGGCTCGCTCCATCGAGGCGAACCGAGGCTTGGGTCACCACGAGGTCGCCAGATGCAATACCGGGCTGGATGCCACCGGTCGTACCGACTCGTAAGAACGTGTTGATGCCGAGCTGCGCCAACTCCTCAACGGCGATGGACGTTGATGGTCCACCAATGCCGGTCGAGCACACGACGACTGGATGACCATCGAGCGTGCCAACGGCCGACGTGAACTCTCGCTCAGAGGCCACGACCGCACGACCGGGCTCGAGCCGTTCGACAATCCGCTCGACCCGACCCGGGTCGCCCGGAACAATGGCGAGGCGCGCCCCGTTGAGCTGTTCGCGGGCAAGGCCGAGATGGAAGACATCGGTCATAGCCACGACCGTAGTTTGCTCTGCGCTCCCTGCTGACTCTGCGGTGCTCGACTCGAGACTCGACGCTGGCTGCTCGATCGTTCGCACAACGACGTACTCGAGGCCGAGAGTTTGATCACCAACTTGATAGTTTTGATTTGAAGCACTCTTGGACTGCGAGGATTCCCGTGACGAACCGAACCGATGAATGGGCAGAGATGCGGGCCAAGCACCTACGACCCAAGGCAGAACGTCCGACGTCAACGGCTCAGGGCATCCACCACATGGCCCTCCTGTCGAGCGACGTCGAGCGGACGATCGACTTCTACCAAGGCATCCTCGAGTTCCCGCTCACCGAACTGTTCGAAAACCGCGACTACGAGGGCTCAACTCACTTCTTCTTTGACATCGGCAACGGCAACGCGCTTGCATTCTTCGACTTCCCCGGCCTCGACCTCGGCCCATATGCAGAGGTTCTCGGCGGCTTTCACCACGTCGCAATCTCCGTCACACCAGAGACACAGGCCCATCTCAAACAACGGTTGATCGACGCCGGCGTGACCATCCACTTCGAGCACGAGTCGTCGATCTACTTCGATGGCCCCGACGGTGAACGGCTCGAACTGCTCGCCGACTCCCTCGGCGAGATGTACGGCAACGAGGTTTTGTAGCGCTGCCGATGAGCAAGGAGTCCGATTCAGGCCGATCTGGAGGCCCGTACCGTCTGAAACGTCGGTGGGAGACTCCAGAACGGGCGTGTGTCTGTGGGGGCGAGTTAGCGGGCTTGAGTCAGCGGGCCATCGCCATGGCGGCGTAGAGGCCCACGCCGTAGTGCAGCTTTGATTCTGAGATTCGCATCAGGTTCGAGTGGTTCGGCGCTGCCTCTTCGATCGGCAGATCGTCCGGGCAGACACCCATGAAGGCCATCGATCCGGGCACCTTCTGCAAGACGTAGCTCCAATCCTCGGCGCCCATCACCGCAGATGGCATCTCGAGGAAGTTGTCGCCACCGAGCAGGGCCGACGCAACCTCGCCCGTCGCCGCCGCTTGCTCAACGTCGTTGACTGTCACCGGATAACCCGGCACGATCTCAAAGCTGCATCCGCACCCATGAGCGTGAGCGGTGCCGGTGGCCACTCGCTCAACCCCCGCGTGCAACTTCGATCGCGTTCCTTCATCGAGGGTTCGGATCGTTCCTTCGACAAAGGCCGACGGTGGGATCACGTTATTGGTGGTGCCCGCCTCGATGTGCGCCACCGTGACAACGCCCGACTTGCTGGCGTCGACCTCACGGCTCACCAAGGTGCTGAGTGCGCTCACCGAGGCAGCCGCGGCCGGGATCGGGTCGACCGCAAAGTGCGGCATCGACGCATGGCCACCCTTGCCCTCGATCGTGTACTGAAACACGTCAGCTGAGGCCATGAGCGGCCCGCCCTTGCACATCATCAGACCGTTCGGTGCATTCGACAGCACGTGAATGGCAAAGGCCCGATCGACGCCTTCGAGCACACCCTCCTCGATCATGTAGCGAGCGCCGTGGAAGCCTTCCTCTCCCGGCTGGAACATGAACCGAACCTTGCCGGTGAGCTCGTCTTTGTGTTCGCTCAGCAGTTGGGCCGCGCTCACGAGCATCGCCACGTGGGCGTCGTGACCACACGCATGCATGCGGTCTTCGTGCTGGCTCTGAAACTCGGTGACGTAGTCCTCGGTCATCGGGAGGGCGTCCATGTCGCCTCTCAGCAGCACGGTGGGGCCCGGTCG
>CALJSB010000120.1 GCA_937976305.1 uncultured Acidimicrobiales bacterium | reverse complement strand
ACATCCACGACTCGGCAACAGCACTTGCAGCAGACGACAGTGTCGACATTGCCATCGTGGCCACGCCTCCTGCACACCACGCCGAGATTGGCCTGGAACTGCTTCGGGCAGGCAAGCATGTCGTTGTTGAAAAGCCGATGTGTCTGCGCACGGCTGATGCTGATCTGATGCTTCAGACCGCGGCCGAACACAACCGAGTGCTGTCGGTCCATCAAAGCCGCCGGTGGGACCGCGACTACCTCGCCCTCAAGCACTTGATGGAAGGTGGCCACATCGGAGAAACCTTCAACATCGAGACGTTCGTCGGCGGATTCGAACACCCCTGCCGAGCTTGGCACTCCGAAGAGGCTGTTTCGGGCGGAGCCATCTACGACTGGGGATCGCACCACGTCGATTGGATCATCCGGCTCTACGGGTCGGCGCCCCAGCGGGTGATGTGTTCCACCCATACCCGGGTCTGGCACGACACCACGAACGTCGATCAACTATCGCTCTGGATGCAGTGGGCTGACGGCCGGGAAGCCACCTTCCGCCAAAGCGACGTTGCTGCGATCCGCCGTCCGAAGTTCTACGTGCAGGGCACGTCCGGCACGATTGCTGGGCACTACGCGCCGATCTCGTCTGTCGAGGTGCTGCCCGGTCGCGGATACGTCGACCACCTGTCGCACCACGCCGAGGCTCCCGTCGACCTCACGGTCTCGACCTACACCTCGGGTATGGGTCTAACCGAAGCGGTCGTGCAGCCAGCTCCGCACCCCGGTTGGGGTTTCCATCGGAACCTTGCTGATCACCTGCTGCTGGGCGAGCCACTTGCCGTCAAGCCAGAACAGTCACGCGACGTCGTCGCCGTGCTCGAGGCGGGACACCAGTCTGGCCAAGCTGGCGGAGCGGTCGTCGAGCTGACGTGACGCCTGTGCGCATTGGTGTGCTCGGTGCGAGATCGATGATTGCGCGGCTGGCGCTCTACGGCGCCATAGCCGACAGCGCCGAGGCCGATCTCGTTGCGGTCGCAGCATCGTCAGGACCGGTCCCAGATCACGTTGCCCATCTCGATTCGGGTTCCTACGACGAGCTCATCGCCGACCCCGATATCGACGCGGTCTACATCGCCCTGCCAAACGACATGCACCGACCGTGGGCGATCGCCGCGATGACGGCAGGCAAGCACGTGCTGTGTGAAAAGCCTCTTGGCCGTTCCGCTCACGATGCCGAAGCGATGTTCGCGGTTGCAGCCGAGACGGGCACGGTCTTGGCCGAGGCGTGGATGACGCCGTTCGACCCTCGGTGGTCGGATGCGATCGGGCGGGCCGCCAACGGCGAACTCGGCGACCTTCGGTCGATCGACGCTTCGTTCACGTTCACCATCGGTCCTGAGGCTGCCGGCAACTATCGCTGGGATCCCGACAAAGGTGGGGGAGCGCTTGCTGATGTCGGTGTGTACTGCCTCGGTGCCGTTGAAGCGCTCTGGGGGCTCGAGCCCGACGATCTCGAAGCGTCGATCGTGTGGTCTGAGTTGCAAGACGGCGCCTCGGGACCAACGGATGCGACGACATCGGCAACGCTTCGCTGGGCTGATGGTCGAGCGGCGTCCATCCGATGTTCGTTTGTCGAACAGGAGCGTCAACGACTCGAAATCGTAGGGTCAGACGGCTCGCTTGTGATCGACGGCGATGCGTTCACCGGTGGCGTCAACGCAACTGAGTTCGAGATGTCTGGACCGGGCGGCGTCACGAGGGTGACCGTCGAGGCCGACAACCTCTACCGTCGCATGGTGGATCAGTTCAGCCGTGCCGTTCACAACGTCGAACCATGGTCTCGCTCGCCCGAGAGCGTCACAGCAATGCTGGGCATGGTCGATCAGATTCGGGCTCGGTCCCTGCTGGGAAACACTGAGGCAGACCCCGATGCGACTGGCTGAGGACAGACCACTGTGATCGCAAGAGACAACGAACAAACTGAGTGGCCGCTTCTCGATGAGAGCGAGCGTCCCCGGCGCATCGATCATGCGTTGAGTTCTGGTGTCGTACTCAGTGCGGTGCACTGGGCAGCGGCGGATAGGCCAACTGGGGTTGCAAACGATCAGCCCGTGCCCTGGTTGTTGGTCCACGGTTTGGCCTCGAATGCTCGACTGTGGGACGGGGTCGCTCGTCGGCTCGCGGCCCTTGGACACCCCGTTGTCGCCGTTGATCAACGAGGCCACGGCCAATCGTCGAAGCCCGACGATGGGTTCGACATGGCAACGGTCGCCGATGATCTGCAACTGCTGCTCGACGAACTCGGTTGGAAAACGGCAGCTGTTGCTGGTCAATCGTGGGGCGCCAGTGTTGTCGTTGAACTCGGCGTCAGGCATCCCGACGTCGTGCACACGTTGGCCTGCGTTGACGGTGTCCTCGGCGGCCTCAAGCAGCGCTTTCCTCAGTGGGAAGAGGCTTCGACTGCCTTGGCCCCACCGAAGCTCGCCGGCCATCCTCGCTCGATGATCGACTCCTGGATCGCCGAAAGCGCAGCCGATTGGCCAGAAGAAGGTCGGGCCGGAACGATGGCCAACTTCGAGGTGCGAAGTGACGACACGATTGCTCCGTGGCTCACGTTTGAACGTCACCTCAAGGTGCTGCGGGGCATGTGGGACTACGAGCCGGTCGTTCGTTATCGAGAAGTCTCGATGCCGGTGCTCATCATCCAGGCCGATAGCGGCGACACGACCGAAGCGAAAGAAGCTGCGGTCGCTGCTGCCACCGAAGCGCTTGCGACAAGCCGCACCGAGTGGTTTCGGCCAGCCCACCACGACGTGCATGCTCAACACCCAGAACCTGTCTCCGAGCTGCTGCATCGAGCGGTGGCCGAGACCAACTTTTTCCCGAAGAGTGGAGTTTCGACATGAGTCTTCCGAGAATCCTGGCGATCATGGGCTCAGGCGAGACCGCCCCAACCATGCGGGTTCCGCATCGGCAGATCTTCGACCGCATCGGTGGCGACGTCGACGCCGTGATGCTCGACACGCCATTTGGTTTCCAAGAGAACGCACCGATCCTGGCCGAGAAGAGCACCGAGTACTTCCGCGAGACCGTCGGGCGCCCCGTCGAGGCTGCTGGCTTGTTTCGCACCGACTCAGACGACGTTGCTTCTGTCGAGCGGGCGGTCGCCAAGATCCGCGCCGCGCAGTGGATTTTCGCCGGCCCGGGCAGCCCGACGTTTGCGCTTCGTCAATGGGAGACCACGCCGATCCCAGCGGCGCTTGCCGACAAACTCGCATCCGGTGGAGCTGTCGTGTTCTCGTCGGCGGCTGCGCTGACGCTCGGTGTCGCGACGGTGCCGGTGTATGAGGTGTACAAGGTCGGCACCGATCCCTTCTGGATCGAAGGGCTCAACTTGCTGGCCCCGCTCGGTATCAACGCCGCGGTCATCCCGCACTACGACAATACCGAGGGCGGCAACCACGACACCCGCTTTTGCTACCTGGGGGAGCGACGGCTCGCGATGCTCGAACCGATGTTGCCCGAGGGGGCGTTCGTGCTCGGTATTGATGAGCACACGGGCATCATCATGGACCTCGACGCCGATACCGCCGAGATCGTTGGCAAGGGCGCCGTCACGCTTCGTCGCAACGGTTCATCGGTGCGGATCGAGACGGGCGAGACGATCTCGATCGATGTGCTGCGAAGCGGTGGAGAGCAACTCGGCGACGGGTCGGTCGACTCGACCCCCGAGACAAAAGCGGACGAGGCGATCGCGGCGTCTGGCTCCAGCGAGACCGAGGGGGCGACCCCATCACTTGCTGCCGACGCGAAGTCGCTCGAAGCCGAGTTCGACGCCGCCATTGCCGCGGGCGATTCCGACGCAGCTGTCGGCGCCATCCTGAAGCTCGAGACGTCGATCGTCGAGTGGTCGAGAGACACCCTGCAATCAGACGAGGCAGATCAAGCCCGAGCAGCGTTGCGATCGATGATCTCCCGTCTCGGGACCGCAGCCACCGGTGGCCTTCGCGATGAGCGTGACGTGCTCGGACCAGTCGTCGAGGCGGCACTCAACGCGAGAAGTGTGGCCAGAACCGAGAAGGCATTCGCCGTCTCTGATGCCCTACGAGACGGGCTTACCGCCGCCGGCATCGAAGTGAGAGACACCGCAGATGGTGTTGAGTGGGTCGTGGTGGACCCCACCTGAACCTCTTTGGGCAGCTGTTTTCTGAGGCGGGTCTGGGTTCCGGCTCGTCGCTTCAGTTGCGTCCCTCGCACTCCGATACACACCGTGTGAGCACTGAGGGACCTCAGGAGATGATCTCCCCGATCGGCCGCGACGACGCGTATGTCGAGCAGGCATCGATGGACGCGTCGTTTGCGTCGATGAGGCGAACGCTCATTCTGGGTTTGCTCACCGCAAGCATCGTTGTTGCCGCCTTGCTCATCACGGGTGGTGTTCGTCTCGCCGTCGCGATTCCAGCCGTCGGCGTTCTGATGACGGCTCGAGTGGTCGCAGCCTGGACGGCCTTCAGAGGCCTTGCCACCCCCTTGCTTGTCGACAAGCGTCGCTGGACCACGCGACTCGAGGCGGCCCTCGTTCCCATGGGAACGCTGAGCGGATTCGCGCCGGCGCTGCTCCCGATGGATGACGGACAGATCACGCCACAGTGGTTTGGGCTGATGGTCTGTGCGATGGCCGTCGGCGCATCAAATGTGTTGCTTGGCTATGGACGCAGCCGGACGTTTCTTGCCCTTGGCGTTCCGCTGCTGGTGGGAACGTTTGTGAGCGCGTTACTCCTTGGCGGGTTCTTTGCTGTTGCATTCGGACCCGGTGTGTTGGTGGTTGGTGCAATTCTGGTGCTCGACAATCGAGAAGCAGGGGCGATGTTTCGGGAGGCTCGACGATTCGAAGAAGAGAATCGGACTCTGGTCGCCGAGCTGCAGCGTGCCAACGAAAGTCTCAACGATCGGGTGCACACCGAT
>CALJSB010000119.1 GCA_937976305.1 uncultured Acidimicrobiales bacterium | reverse complement strand
GGTCGACGCTTGAGATTCATGCGGTTGGGCATGATGGGTCTGAGGTGATCGATATCCGGATCGGTGGGGTGGTGGTTGATTCGTTCAGTCCGGCGCAGTTCTCGGGCGGCGGGAGTTTCTTCTCGTTGCCGGCTGATCCGGGTTGGGTGACCTACACCTATGTGCATTCGGGGTCGATTGATCCGGCTGATGTGCGTCTGGAGTTCACGAATGACGCGCACTCGGCGACGTTGAAGCGTGATGTTCGCGTGGACAAGATCGTGATTGATGGTGTGGTCTATGAGACCGAAGATCCGTCAGTGATCAGTGAGGGCAATTGGACGTCGAGTCGTTGCACTGGCGGCCCAGCCAGTGCGGAGGCCGACAGTTTGTATTGCAACGGCTACTTCCAATACGCCAACACGACGGCGAACAGCTAGCGCTGTGGCAAGCAGCTAGAGCGTTCGCTGGAACCAGATCAGGGTGAGGCCTGAGGCGAGGGTAAGGAGTACGAGGCTGCCGCCGACGAACCAGTCGGTGATCTCTCGATCGACATCTTCAAAGCCGATGGCCGAGCCGATGTTGTCGTACACCGCATCGAGCTCTTCGAGGCTTGCCGCTGAGAAGAACGTGCCTTCGGTGACTCGAGCGATGGCTTGGAGGCTCTCGCCGCCGACCGGAACGGGGATCGGGTCGGACTCGACAAACTCCGTTTCGGGGTCGTCGTACAAGATGATGCCGTTTTCGGTTCCGAAGGCGATGGTCGACACGGGGATCTGTGCGTCCAAGGCTGCTTGAGCCGCTGCGCCATCAGAACGACCGACGGTGGTCACGCCGTCAGAAAGCAACACGATGCGAGCCGGCGGCAGATTGCCCTCAGCATCAGTGGGAGCGTTCAGCAGAGCATCGAGGCTGGTGAAGATTGCTTCACCGATGGCGGTCGACTCAGCGAGGCGCAGATTCTCGATCGCTCGGTGTGCCGCTTCTCGGTCGTTGGTTGGCGGCACGAGCACGTTGGCGCTGCCGGCGAAGCTCACGATGCCGACGTTGAGCGTCGGGGGCAGTTCATCGATGAATCGGCTCGCCGCATCTTGGGCAGCCCGGAGGCGGGTCGGGTCGACGTCGTCGGCTTCCATCGAAAGCGACACGTCGATGGCGACGATCACGGTTGCCCGCTCACGTGGGACACGCACCACACGGGTTGGTTGGGCGAACCCAACACACAGGGCCGACAAAGCAAGCAGGAACACGCCAGTTGAAACGTGACGGCGCCAGCCGGGACGTTGGGGCACGATCGAATCGAGAAGCTCAGCCGAGGCCAGCCGTGCGGCGTAGATCTTGCGTCGGCCCTGCAGCACGAGATAGGCGAGGAGCAAAACGAACACGCCGATCAGCGTGAGGAGACGCCAGGGTTCGAGGAAGTTCATGGTCGTGCTCCCGCCGCAAGGGCGCTCATCCGGTCTTTGCGACCGGCAACGAAGGCGACGACATCGCCGAGCCAGTCGGTGTCGGTGCGTAGCTCGAGGTGGTCAATGCGGGACTGGCGGAACATCGTGGCGAGCTCTTCGCGTCTGGCCGTTGCCTTCTCGGCGTAGGCGTCGCGAACGCTTTGTTTGTTCGTTGGGATCTCGCGGACCGCTCCGGTTGCAGGGTCGCGCACAGTGAGGAGCCCGACGTTCGGCAGTTCGAGCTCGCGAGGATCGAGCACCGAGATCGCAAGCACGTCGTGGCGGTGAGACAGAACCTTGATGGACTCTTCCCAGCCTGGTTTCACTTGAAAATCAGAGATCACGACGACGAGGCCGCGCCGATTGGCGAGGGTGCCGAGCCGGTCGAGCGCATCGCCCAGATCGGTCACGCCACCACCGTCGCCTCGCTCGCCGTCGGCAAGCATGTGGAGGATCCGCATCAGGTGCTTTCGCGAGCCCTTTGCGGGCACCGTCAGCGTCTCGCCCCGGCCGACAATGAGGGCGCCGAGCCGATTGCCGTCGCGGTTCGTGAGGAATCCGATGGCCGCGGTGGCGGCAAGTGAGAGCTCGCGCTTTTCTCGCAACGCAGTGCCGAAGTCGAGCCGAGGTGACCGGTCGATCACGAGCCACGTCTGGAGCTCGCGCTCGGCGATGGTCTGACGGATGTGCGCCTCCTGAAGACGAGCGCTGACGTTCCAGTCGATACGTCGAACATCATCGCCGGGGGCGTATCGGCGGGTCTCGCCGAGCTCGGTTCCGTGTCCAGGCACAAGGCCTCTGTACTCGCCATTGAGTAGCCCGTGGAGGCGTTGCGTCACATCGAGTTCGAGCCGACGCAGAATCTCTCGGTTCTCCGCCGAAGCAACCTGCGATACCGCCGTCGATTCAGACCATGCTGAACTTGCTTCGCTCACGAGCGTCCCGGCGGTGGTGGAGGCACTGGCGGGAGCTGGTTGGTTGCGTCGGTCGCAAACGCAGCTTCGGTCTGGTCGCTATCGCCAAGCGACAGCTCAGTCGTCGGCGTGTGGGCAGCGACGATGGAACCCGGCGCTGCTTGGGCCTGCGTACGGCTCTCGAGGGGGCTGATCGCGGCGGCCGGTACAACGGCCAACAGCCGATTCAGAACGTCGTCTGCACTGAGGTTCTTGGCCAGTGCCTCGTAGGACAGAATGAGGCGGTGGCGCAGCACGTCGCGGGCGACGTCGAAGATGTCCTGGGGGATCACGTAGGCCCGGCCTCGCATGAGGGCAAGGGCTCGCCCGGCCGCCACGAGGCCGAGGGTGGCTCTGGGGCTACCACCGAAATCGATGAGCGAGGCGAGCTCGGGAAGGCCACGCTCGGCGGGTTCGCGAGTCGCCATGACGAGATCAACGGCGTATTGAGCCACGCCTGCATCAACATAGACCCGGTCGGTCAATCCCTGCAGACGGACGAGATCCTCGACGGTCATCGAAGGGTTCGCTGTTGGTGGGGTGACGCCCATGCGGCGAGCAATCTCGAGCTCTTCGGTGGGGGAGGGGTAGCCAACCGTGACCTTCATGAGAAAGCGGTCGCGCTGTGCTTCGGGCAGCGTGTAGACACCTTCTGACTCGATGGGGTTCTGTGTCGCCATCACGAGGAAAGGTTTTGGCATCGAGCGGGTCTCGCCGCCGATGGACACCTGCTTCTCGGCCATGACTTCGAGCAGGGCTGACTGCACCTTTGCCGGTGCGCGGTTGATCTCGTCGGTCAGTACCAAGTTGGCGAAAACAGGACCCCACTCGATGTCGAACTCCTCTTTCGAAGAGCGCCAGATGCGGGTGCCGATGAGGTCAGAGGGAAGAAGGTCAGGCGTGAACTGCAGGCGTACGAACGAGCCACCAATGACTTCAGCCAGTGTCGAAACAGCAAGGGTCTTGGCGAGGCCAGGAAGGCCTTCGAGCAAGATGTGGCCTCGGGCGAGCAGCGCGATGAACATCCGCTCGATCATCTGATCTTGGCCGACGATGACTCGCTTCACCTCGAACAGCGCCTGTTCAATCTGCGCGGCAGAGGCTGAGGGATCAAAGCCCTCGACTGCGCCATTCCCTTCGGCGTTGTGGCCGCCGACGTGGCCAGAGGCCGGAATCGGTGGTGTGTGGGTGTCGTCTGTCATCAGGAAAACTCCGAGGGGGAAATCGGCGCGTCGATCCGCAAGGATGTGAGCCTTGCACCAGTCAATCTCTTATCGGCGAAAGACAGGCGAAAGCAATGAGGGTTGGGGAGTAGGTCGGTAACGTCAGGTTTCATGCGAATTCTCGTAGTCGACGACGAAGCCGATCTAGCCGATGCCATTGCTACCTCTCTCCGCCGTGAAGGGTACGCCGTTGATGTTGCCTACGACGGTCAAGGAGCCCTCGATCGATTGATGATCAACGCCTACGACGTCGTGACACTGGATCTGACGCTGCCAGACATCGATGGTCGCGAAATCTGCCGCTTGATCCGCACCGACGAGCAGTTTGACCCAACAACGAGAGTTTTGATGGTGACAGCCCGTGACGGTGTTGAAGATCGGATCGCCGGACTCGATGAAGGAGCAGACGATTACCTGGTGAAGCCTTTTGCTTTACGAGAACTTTCGGCACGGGTTCGTACGTTGCTCCGCAGAGAGACGAGTGGTTCCGACAGCGTTCTGTCGGTTGGCGAGCTCGAACTCGACACCGCTCGACAAACCGTGACGTGGGCGAAAGCTCCCGTCGACCTCACCACCAAGGAGTTCGCACTGTTGCGCTACTTCATGACCCACGCTGGCGAAGTCATCAGCCAGGAGCGCCTGCTCGAACACGTGTGGGACGAGGCCATGGACCCCTTCACCAATACGGTGCGGGTGACGGTCGGGACGCTGCGACGCAAGTTGTCTGACGCCTCAGACATGGCGTTGATCGAGACCGTGATTGGCGCCGGTTACCGGCTGCTCGAGGAGCCAGCGGTCAGCTGACGGTTCGCCGTTCTCTCGTCGCTACCCGATCTCATGCCGACCATTTTCCAGTCGATCCGTTTCCGTCTCTCCCTGGCGTTTTCGCTTGTGGTGTTCTCGGTCGGCACCTTGCTCGTCGGCGGCATCTATCTCTACCAGGTCAACCAGCTCGATGATCCCGTCATCGAGGTGCAGCGGTTGGTGCTGCTCAACCAGCAGACAGGAGAGGTTCGTAACCAACTCGGAATCATGCCCGAAGAGGCCCAGCGAGCGATTATCGAACAGATCCAAGTCAACAGCTACCGCGAAGCTCTCAACGAGCTTCGCAAGGGATCGCTCGGGGCGCTCGGCCTGCTGTTCATCATCAGCTTCGGCACCGGGTGGCTCTTTTCGGGTTGGACGCTCCGCCCTGTCGATCGGATTACCGGTGTCGCCCGTGACATCACCGCCACCGATCTCACGCGGCGCATCGGGCTCCGTGGACCCAACGATGAGCTCAAGAACCTGGCCGACACCTTCGACCAGATGCTCGACCGGTTGCAGGGTTCGTTCGAGGATCAGCGTCGGTTCGTGCAGGATGCGTCTCACGAGCTCCGAAACCCGTTGGCGGTGGCCCGAGCCAATCTCGAGCTCGCCCTCGATGGCGGGTCCGAAGAAGAAGTTCGTGCGGCGGCCGAGATCGCCCATCGCTCGACCGGGCGAATGACGCTGTTGGTGGAGAACTTGTTGCAGCAAGCCCGAGCCGGCGTACCCGAGCTCGAGCGGGCTCCGGTTGATCTCACCCGAATGCTCAACGAGATCGCCGCTGACTTCGCGGCCCCAGCGGCCGAACGGGATCTCCGCGTCGAGGCCGACGTTGCCCCCGGGCCGGTGGTGGTCAATGGCGACGGCCCAGCGCTCAGACGGGCGATTGCCAACCTCGTCGCCAACGCAGTTCGTCTCGCGCCGACGTCGTCGACGATCGGCCTCAGCCTGGAGACGGCGGCGGAGTGCGTCGAGGTTGCGGTGTCTGACGAGGGGCCGGGCATTGCGTCAAAGCACCACGAGGCGGTGTTCCAGCGGTTCTGGCGTGGCGACAATGCCGGCACCGGAACTGGGCTCGGCCTCAGCCTCGTGAAACTGATCGTGGAACGTCATGGCGGGTCGGTGAGTCTTCGTTCTGACGTTGGTTCTGGTTCAACATTCACCTTGCGCCTTCCGGTGCCGATCGAGCGTCATGGGTGAACAGCGTCATGGTGAGCCGCATCATGGTGAACAGGGCGCCGTGGCCTCGTCGTGCGACGTCTCTACAGTGAAGGTCGGTAGCACGGCCCAGCACACCAACTTTCATGACTGATCGACTCTGGGATTTTGAGAACTCGAGCGAGGGCTCGCTCGGCGCGGGTGAGGCACCACCAGCGCCGACCGCGCCTCCGGGTTCGACCGTTGGCGCCAGCCATTCACCTGCTGGTGCCGTGCCACCTCCCGTGCCGAGGCCGCCGTCGCCACCAGCGCAGTCGGCTCCGCCCCTGATGCCATCAACGGTTGCCGGTCCACAGAGCCCGCCGCCTGGCTACGGCCCAGCCCCGGCTTATGGCGCAGCCCAATCTTATGGCGCGGCGCCCACGCAGCCGTCACTTGCTCCGTCGCGTCCCCCACGCCCTGGTGAGCGACTGCTCGTTGAGACTCCGGTGGTTGAGGAGAAGCGGGCTTTGTGGGGTTGGCGATCGCTCGCCGCCTTCATCATCGGTGGTCTTCTCGCCGGACTCGGATTCGGGATCGGCTCGTGGAACCAGCGCGACAACGTGTCTTCGACATCGGCGGCACCAACCACTGAGTCGTCCGTGGTTGAAGTGCCGGACACGGCTCCCATCATCGTCGAGGCTCCCGAGATCGATTCGAGCGAACCAGCCGCACTTGTGGCTGACGTACTCGGCCCATCGATCGTGCAGGTCGAGACCCCGACCGGTCTCGGATCCGGCGTGGTGTTTCGCGACGGCTTGATTCTCACCAACAACCACGTCATCGAAGGCGCCGGTTCGGTGGTGACGGTTCGAACGCCCGATGGCCGAACCTTTGACGCCGACGTGGTCGGTGTCGATCCTCGAGTCGATGTCGCCGTGCTCGACGTAGGCCCGGAGGCCGGATTGCCCGTGGCCGAGCTTGCGCTTGGTGAACCACCCCAGGTTGGTCAGGTCGCCATCGCAATCGGCAGCCCGTTCCAGCTCCAACAAACGGTGACATCGGGCATCGTGTCGGCCGTCAACCGACCGATCCTGACCGGCGAGAGCGCCTTCACCGCCATGGTGCAGACCGACACCGCCATCAACCCCGGCAACTCCGGCGGCGCGTTGGCTGATCGCAATGGCCGAGTCATCGGCATCATCACGGCCATTCAGACCGACGGCACTCGGGCCAGCAACTTCGGCGTTGGTTTCGCAATCCCGATCGACACCGCAGTCCGAGTCGCCGACCGGATCATCGACGGCGAGTCGCTCGAGGCAGGCTTCCTCGGTGTTCGAGGCGAGCCGGAGCCAGGCGAGACCGGAATCGTCATCACCGAAGTGACCGAAGGATCTGGCGCCGAAGCCGCCGGTCTGGTGGTTGGAGACCGTGTCATTGCTCTCGACGACGCCCCCGTCACAAGCCTCGTCGAATTGGCCGGCCTTGTTCAGTCATCGTTCGTCGGTGATGAGGTTGTGATCCAGGTCGTGCGCGACGGCGAGATCGTCTTGCTCAACGCAATTCTCGGAGCCCGCTGAGACCGACGTCGTTGACGTCAAGGCTCACCGTCTGTGCCAGCCGGACACCAGTAGGCTCTACGCCCAATGGAACCGATAACCATTGGCCTCATCGTCCTCGTTGTTCTTGTTGTGCTCGGAGGCGCAGCATTCGTCTCGACGAGGAGTCGCGGCAGAGATCTCGAACTCGAACCGCGCCGGGGCGACACCGACGTCCTCGATCGCCCAGTTCGTGACCAGGCAGTTGATGGCGACACCGCAGTTCTCGACCCCGAGGTCGATGATGTTGTCCCTGATGGCGACGTCCTGGTTGAAGAGCCACCGGTTGAAGACGTTGTTGTCGAAGAGCCGGTGGTCAAGCCGTCGTTCTTCGAGCGTCTCACCAAAGCTCGGACGGCATTCACCGGCTACCTCGGCGGGCTTGTCGGTCTCGGCAAGCTTGACGATGAGGCATGGGAAGATCTCGAAGAGGCGTTGATCCGTGCCGATGTTGGCGTCTCGACGTCGATGTCGTTGCTCGAAGATGTGCAGAGCCGAGCGAAGGATGCCGGAGCGGAGGATGGTGCAGCCATTGTCGAATTGCTGAAGCAACGCATGCACGAAGAGTTGGCCGACAAAGACCGTTCACTCACCATCGATGACGGTGAGACCAATGTGTGGCTGTTCGTTGGTGTCAACGGCGTCGGCAAGACCACAACGATCGGCAAGCTCGGCAAGCGGCTGGCCGCTGAAGGCGAGCGTCCGCTGATGGCTGCAGGCGACACCTTCCGAGCCGCGGCGGCCGAACAGCTCACCATGTGGGCCGAGCGAACCGGGGCCGAGATCGTGAGAGGCAATGAGGGCGGCGATCCGTCATCGGTCATCTTCGATGGGGTGCAGGCCGCCGCCGCTCGTGATCGCAACGTCGTGCTGGCCGACACCGCCGGACGTCTGCAGAACAAGACCAACCTGATGGAAGAGCTGTCGAAGGTTCGCCGCGTGGCCGCCAAAGAACCAGGCCACGTCAGCGAAGTGCTGCTGGTGATTGACGCAACGACCGGTCAGAACGGGATGAGTCAGGCCAAGGTTTTTGCCGAAGCAGTCGACGTCACGGGCGTGGTGCTCACCAAGCTCGATGGCTCGGCCAAGGGCGGCATCGTGTTTGCCATCGAGAGCGAACTCGGTATCCCGGTGAAGCTGGTGGGTCTCGGTGAAGGCGTCGACGATCTCGTCGACTTCGAACCAGAAGAGTTCGTCAACGCCCTCTTTGAGTAGCGGCTGTCTTCGAGGCTGGTCTATTCGAGACTGGCGGCGAGAGCGGCGAGGGTTGCCTCCATGCCGGCCTTGTTGTGCTCGATCCGGTCGGTAACGCCAGAGGTTTCTGAGTAGCCGCGCATTGCTTCAGGGCGAAGGTCCTGCCAGTGCTGGGTCACGGTGGTACCACCGTCAGCGGCCTCGACGTCGAAGGCCCAAGTGGCAAAGTGGAAGTCGTCGTAGGCCGGAGCAAGACACTCGAAGCAGAACCGTTGATCCTGCTGCAGTTCGGCGACCCGTGACTCGGTGGTCCACTCGAAGTCGCCGTTGCGGTTGTGGCCAACCCAACGGGCGCCCACTTCGGCTTGGGCGACACCGTCTTTCCATTCGTTGGCGTGGTTCTCGGGTGACCACTCACCCATGCGGGTGACGTCGGTGAGGGCGGCAAAGACAGCACTCGGCTCTGCAGCGATGTGGCGGGAGACAGACAGATCAGGTTCCATACCGAGACGCTATACAGCGGCGGGCTGGCCGTCGAGACGCAGTTGAGCGGCGCAGGCGAGCGAGGCCTGACAAGATCGTTCGATGGGAAGCGACAGTGGTTCAAGTTGGGACGGCTTGGCTGAGCCGTGGCGCCTGGCGTTCGGCCAGGCGTGGGAGGCGTGGCGAGCCGGCAGCCTTGGCATCGGTGCCGTCGTCATCGACCCGGTGAGCGGTGAGGCGGTCACGGCCGGAAGAAACAGGACGGCTGAACCCCGCCAAGAGCCCGGCGTGCTTGGAGGCAACTTCATGGCCCACGCCGAGATGAACGCCCTTGCGGTGCTTGATCGGTTCAAGGCCGACGGCCTGCATCTCTACACCACCCTCGAGCCCTGCCTCATGTGTTCGGCAACCATGACGTTCATGCACGTCGACACCGCCTACTTCGCTGCAGCTGATCCGTTCTTCGAGGGACTCGAAGATCTGTGGAGCCACCATCCCTACTCCGAGCGCAACCAGTACGAGTCACACGGCCCGCTCACCGGATCTGCTCCGGTGGTGTCGACGGTCTTGCTGCTCACGCGAATGCCACGGTCGTTGAACTCTTACGACGTCACGGCTGCTGCAGCCCCGGTTGCGGCGTCGTTGGCCGACGAGTTCGAACGTGATGGTTCGCTCGAACGACTGGCTGGCGATGAGGCGCCGGTCGACGAGGTCTTCGCCTTGGTCGAGTCGAAGATCTGATGTTGGTCGCCGACGCGACGCAGCGGACGACACGAACCAGTAGTCCGATGTCGCCCGCTGCAAACGGCCGTTCTCCAAACGATCAGGACAGGACGATGGCGCCCTTCTCCTCTTCGTAGCGAGCGGTTGCCTCTTCCACCGCAACCATCTGCTTCTCGGCCAGTTCGGGTCGAGAAGCTCGCGCTCGCTCCGCAGCAGCGACAAGTCCGTTGCCGCCGCTCTGGAATTTCGGCATGACGTGTCGAGCGAGAAGCTCGTAGCTCTTGCGGGTGGCCTCGTTGTTGGCCCAGTTGTGAGCCAGCGTGAGGTAAGCCCCGAAGCCGCCGTTCGACTGGTCGAGCAGCTCCTCGATCTGGGCCACCGCTTGTTCGGGTGTGCCGATCACGCCGAGACCACCGTTGACAAAGTCGATCATCTCATCGATGTCGCCGCCGTCGACCGCCATTTGCGGGAAGGCAGCCACGTCCTGGAAGTAGCGGAACCACTGCGTGATGCCGTACTTCACATCCTCGCGAGCTTGCTCCTCGGTTTCGGCGAGGTGCATGAGCCCCACGAGCCGCCACTTGTCGCGATCAGCGACCGTGCCGTGGGCTTCTGCGACTTCCTCCTGGACCGACCAATGGTGGGCCAGCACGTCCATGCCGACAGCAACCGTCGCCCCCAACGACAGAACGCCGTGTCCGTACTTGCCGGCAAGCTTGGCTCCCGATGGCGAGGCCACTGCGGCGATCGCCATGTCGAAGAGCGGCTCCGAATAGGGCCGCAGGTGGAGGCGGGCGTCCTTCAGTGTGAGGCGATCGCTCTCGTAGCTGATCGGCTCTTCTGAGGTGAGCAGGTGCATCACGATCTCGAGGTACTCCTCGAGCAGAGGGCGCATCTGCGGCGGCTCGAGGCCAAGCATGGCAGCGTCGGTCGGCAGCGCGCCGGGCCCGACACCGAACATGATTCGGCCTCGGGTCAGGTGGTCGAGCAGCACCATTCGCTCGGCGACCCACAGCGGGTTGTGGTACGGCAACGACACCACCCCAGTGCCGAGCTTGATGTTTCTCGTTCGTTCGGCCGCAGCCATGATGAAGATCTCTGGCGAAGCGATGATCTCGCTTCCGGCCGAGTGGTGTTCACCGATCCAGGCTTCGTCGAATCCGAGTGCATCCATGTGTTGCAGCAACTCGAGATCGTTCTCGAGCGCCAACGTCGGATTGTGCTCCGGTGGGTGAAATGGCGCCATAAAGGTGCCGAATCGCAATCGCATGTCAGGGTCCCCTTCTGAGTGTCTGCGAATCTCGTATGTGCTTGCCACACTAGAGAGCCTCATGTCCGCTGTCCTGTCGAGTTGCGAAGTTGTTCCGAGCGAGTGCAACCGAACGACGCGATCCGGTGTTCTGCATGTTGTGACCGACCAGGCGAATCGACCCGCGTGACCGACCAACTTCTTCTCAGACTCGCTGAACAAGTCGACGAAGCCTTCTCCGACCTCGTTGACACCTACGGCTCCATGGTTTTGACGCTCGCCGTTCGCTTGACCGACGACGCAACTGGCGAAGACATTGCACAAGAGGTCTTCCTGCGGGCCTACCGGGCCTTGCGAAATTACGACGGAGCTCAGATTGGCCGGCTCGACCTGAAACCGTGGCTGGCCACGATCACCCGCAACCTGGTGCGCAACGAGTATCGGCGTCGTGAACGAAAGCCGACGGTCGAACTCGGTCAGGTTCAGGCCGTCGAGGCAGCGGCGGACAACACGATCGACGTGATCGATGGCAGAGACAGCGTGACGGCAATGCTCGCAACGCTGCCCGATGACCAGCGCGACGCGGTGGTGCTTCGGCATGTGGTCGGACTCTCGATGCGTGATGTTGCCCTCACGCTTTCGTGCCCGATCGGCACGGCCAAGTCGCACGTGTCGCGAGGCATCAGTCGGCTGAGGAACGAGACTGTGGGACACCAAGGTGCTGAACCGGCTGGGTCAAGCGAAGGAGATGCCCGATGACGACGCAGAGGCCATCAATCGACGACACACTTCGAGGCGACCAGGTGGAGCTCACCGAAACGGCGAGACAGCGAATCCTCGATGCAGTCGCCGACGATCGAGAGTCGCCTCGGGCGAAATTCCACCTGGCCCAGATGAACACCGCCCGGTTCCGCCACCCCATGGATCACCCTGACATGGCTGGCTTTGTCGAGATGCTCGACCCGCTCAACCACCAGGCCGATTCCGCACCGGGGTTTCTTTGGCGGTTGACGGATGAAGGTTCGAATGACGCAACCTCGATCACCTTCTACGACGATCCGCTTTTGCTGGTCAACATGTCGGTGTGGGCGGATCTGCAGTCGCTACGTGACTACGTCTACCGAACTGAACACGCCGCCATGGTGAGACGACGCAACGAATGGGCCGACAGCTTGGAGTCGGTGCACATCGTGATGTGGTGGGTACCCGCTGGTCATCGGCCGGGTATCGCCGAGGGCGACGCCAAGCTGGCAGCCATCCGTGAGCACGGCCCGACACCCGAAGCCTTCAACTTCGGCCAACCCTTCCCCCCACCAGCTACCTAAGGGTCAGGTACAAAACGTCACGCTGGCTCCCGGGCCTGCGGCCGACGCACACCTCTGCTGCGGCGTCGCTTCGCTCCGAGTCCTCGCTTGAGGTGCACCTCGGCCTTCGGCCCTCGACGAGTGAGCGGAGCTAACGGCCTATTCGGGAAGCGAGAACTGGGACAGGAAGGCCCATCCGTCGTCAGTTGCGCTGACGTCGGTCGTGGTTGCCCCGAGTTGCCCGGTGACGAGGGGCCCGGACGGTGAGCCGGGCCACGTGTGGCCGCCACCCACGATCTCGAAGAACACCAGCGGGACCTCGTCGACACACCCGACGTAGTCGTAGCGGATCACCTCATCAGTCACCCTTGACTCGACCGCATCCGTGTCGCATTCGTAGTCGGCAGCGAACTCGGCGAACTCGTCTGGGATCACCTGATTGATGAGGTCGCCCGCGTTTGGGGTTGCACCTCCGTCGAAGGCGACGACGTTGTCGTTCGTTCCGTGGAACGCCATGTATGGCACGGCGCGAGAGGGTTCGCAGTTGTCGGGGTGAGTCAATGCGCCGACCGAGACGGCGGCAGCAATGGTGTCCGAGAGTTGGCAGACCAGACGACTCGTGAAGTAGCCGCCATTGGAGAAGCCAGTGGCATAGACCCGTGAACGGTCACCGCAGTAGTTGTCGGCGATGATCGTGATAAGAGATTCGACCATTGCGGCGTCGTCTCGGTCGGCGAAGTCTTGTTCCAGGAGCTCCCACGCGTTGTCGAAGTTGCCCGGTGCCGGCACGCCGGTGGGGTGGACGACGATGAAACCTTCGCGGGCCGCCGTTCGTTCGTAGTCGCTGAAGATCGCCTGTTCGATACCCGATTGGCCGAACCCGTGAAAGTTCAAAACGACGGGAAGGCTCGCATCATCGCTGATTCCGTCGGGAAGAAAGATCCGGACGTCGTGGACCACACCACCGACGTCGAGGTCGAACGTCGTTGCGCCAACGGCGGCGCTGCAACTGGCCGGGCCATCAAAGGGCACAGCCGTGGTCGGCACGGTTGTCGGAGCAGTCGTTGACGTGATCGGTGACGAGGTGGTTGTGGTTGATGTCGCCTCTGTGGTCGATGGCCCTGTTGTCCCCGGTGCTGTGGTCGGTGCTGCGGCGGAGGTCGGCTCGCGGTCTTCCGCATCAGTCGGCTCGCCCGACGCGAGGGTTGTTGCTGAAGATGCTTCGCCAGAGAGAACGGTGTTTTGATTGCCATCGCCTTGGCCAGCGTCGGCGCTCCCGCACGCAGATGCGATCATCACCAGTGCCACAACGGTGCCCATTCGTAGCCCAGCGGTGGAGGCGAAGAATCTCGTCAACGTAGACACGCCTGATCAATCGTATGGCGAATCTTCTGAACGGCGAGTGAACGTTTGGACCTCGGCGTGTTGATCAGGCCTTCGCAGTTGGTTCGAACGCCGATTGCTGTTGCCGCTAGCGTAAACCGTCGGAAGTTCTGCAGAAATCTTCTGGATGCAGACTCGCCCACCGTCGACGAGTCTCTCTAGGACGCTGCGAGACCGGTTGATTCGCTTAGACGCTCGATTCGCTCGTCGAGCTCGTCGAGACTGCGGGCAAACAGCGGCACGATCACTTGCTCGGCTCCAGCCTCGGCGTAGGCATCAACCATGGCTCGGTCGGGGCGACGCCGGCCGGGAGAGACGTAGAGCGTGATGTCGTCGCGGCTCCGGCTGGCAGCTTCGAGGTGCATGTCGAGTCGGTCGAGCGCAGCAACGAACTCATCTGGAGAGAGATCAAACCCGTACCATCCGTCAGCGAACGCAGCCACTCGTCGCATCGCCGGCTTGCTCTCGCCGCCTACGAAGATCGGCGGGTGTGGCGCCTGCACCGGTTTGGGATTGAAGTGCACGTTTGAGAACGAGACGGTGTCTCCGCTGAACGACGCCGGGCTCTCCGTCCACAGAGCTTTCATGGCTGCGATGTACTCGTTGCAGCGTGCGGCTCGAGTTGCGAAGTCCATGCCGAGCACGTCGAACTCCTCCTCGAGCCAGCCAATACCGATGCCGAAATCGACCCGACCGCCGGAGAGATAGTCGAGGTCGGCCACCATCTTGGCGGTATAGACCGGCTGGCGTTGAGGGACCAGGCACACGCCCGTTCCAAGCCGGAGCGTCGATGTGTGAGCAGCGACAAAGGTGAGGGCGGCAAAGGGATCGAGGATGCCCTCAGGCGAGCCGGGGAGCTTGCCGTCATCTGAATACGGGTAGTCAGATTCGTACTCGGCCAGGAACACGACGTGTTCTGGTACCCACAGAGCGGCAAAGCCAGCAGCCTCGACCCGTTGGGCCGCACCCACGATGTAGTCGACAGGGGTGTGGTGTGAGAAGCCAATGGCAACGCCGATGTCCATGCGGCGCACGTTAGATCGGGGCGGCCTCTTCTGCGATCTCGCCGGTGGTGCTGACAATGGCTTTGAAGAGCGCATCAACGACGGGCTCTCGCTGACCACTGGACGAGCGAGCGATCTGCGCCACGTTGGGGAGCGACTCGACGTCGACGTCTGGTTGCCATTTCACCATCGCGCAGTCGAGATACCGAGTGCTGAGCACAGCCACGCCGAGACCGGCTTCAACCGCCGCTTTCACCGCAGCAGACGACTGACCGGAGAACACGATCTGATGGTCGAGGCCAGCCCGGTCGAGGGCCGGCTCGGCAATTCGACCGTAGAAGCAATCATCGCCGAACGTGATGAGCGGTACAGCACCGGTTCGATGCGGGCTGTCCGGGCTGGTCATCCAAAAGAGCTCTTCGGTCCACAACACCTCGTCGGTTGGCAACACATCTTCGATGCCGGTCTGGAACACGGCGACGTCGATCTCGCCCCGATCGAGCTTGCCGGGCAGCCGCTGGCTGGCATCGATCACAAACTCGACCGCGGTGTTGGGATGTAGCCGTTTGAACTGGCCGAGTACGTCGGCCATGTGTGAGGTGGCGACCTCTTCGTCGGCCCCCAGCCGAACGGTGCCGGAGAGCTCCGAGCACTGCAGGCGATCGACGGCTCGATCGTGCGTGCTGACAATTGATCGAGCATCGTCGATGAGGTTGCGCCCGTCGAACGACGGGCTGATGGTGCGGCCGTCTCGCAGCAGGAGTTGCCGGCCGACACGTTCTTCGAGTCGCTTGATCTTCCAGCTCACCGCCGACTGGCTCGTGTGCAGCTCGCGGGCTGCCGCTGTCATGCCACCGTGGTCGAGAACGGCGAGAAAAGTCCGCAGTGATTCAACGTCGAGCTGCATCAGCCAAGCATGTCACCTTGTCATGGAAAGTACAAGATCATGTCTCTTCTCATATGAGTCGAGAAGACGGACAATGAGGTCATGACCAAGCAGCACCCTCGCCATCACTCACACGCCCAGCCCACATTCGACGCCCACTCTCTGAGGGAAGCAATGGGGCCTGGCTATCAAGTGGCCACCCGCAGTGAGGCCATCGCCCGATCGCGGACGTACGACATGACGCCTCGAGAACGGTCAGTGGTGGTTGTGCTCGGAGGGCTTGTTGTGCTCAGACTGCAAGCGTTGATTCGTCGGTTGGCGCAGGCGTGGCCGGCTCGAGGAGCTGGCGCAACGCAGCAGCATGGCTGTGAAGTGCCTGTTGCCCCGTGTTCGTAATCGAGAACCACGACTTGCGAGTCTTGCCTTTTCCGGTCCGCTTGGATGTCAGGTAATCGGCGTCGGCGAGTGCCTTGAGTTGTTTGGACAGATCGCTGTCGCTGAGATCGAGCTCATCCCGTAGATAGCCGAACTCCACCTTCGTGGCCGCGGCAATGATCCCCATCGCGGCCAGACGCTTGGGTGGAGTAAGCAGCGGATCGAGATTGCTGAGGGTCATCCGAGCGATGGCTGACGGTCGCGTATGGCCGTCACTACTTGGCGAACCACCACGAAGAAAGCGGTCGTGAGCACCCAGCCGAGGGCGGCCCAGAACGGTACGAAGTCGTCTTCGCCGATTGTCGAGACTGCGGTACCCCACGCGGCAAAGACGAACCACATGGTGATCAACATCGGGACGAAAGCGAGCACGCTCTTTGCTGTTGTTCTCGGCAGAACGCCGAGGTTGCGGATTCCGTGGAATGAGACGGCGATCGCAGCGATGACGCCGATGGCAAGAAAAACGGCGCTGGTGACTGCGCCGTCGACGCGTCCGGCAAGTGAGATTCCCATCGCTGTCGCAGCAAAAGCCGGTGCGTACCACAACGGGCCGAAGTCCAGCACGGGGTTCAGTGCAACGGATGACCGAGCTTGTTCGAGAATCGCAAGGTCGTTGGCGGCATCGACCGGTGAGATATCTGACGGTGAACTTTCCATATCGGCAACTTAATGGATGACTTGCCAACTTGGCAAGTAAAATCTCGAGGCGAATTGGGAAGTGAGAGGCGAGCGTCGGCGGGGCGGGCGGCTGCTACTTGTCGGAAAGCGCTTCGTCGACCCACACGAGATGCATCTGCTCGTGGCCGGCGTTTGCCATCAGCACTCCACCAATTGATCCGTCGCCCCAGGGTGCTCCGGGGATGGACTGTTCGAGCTGTTCGTCGGTGAGATCGCCGATGAATGCCACTGTCTCATTCCGAGCGGCATCGAGTTCGGCCAGCAAACTCTCGACAACAAATGGGCGTATGGCTTCGAGGTGAGCTTCGTTGTCGCGGTGGACTTGGGCGATCTTCTCTTCCCAGGTGGTGCCGCTGATCTTGATCGGAGTGTCGTCGCCCTCGAGCGTCAGTTTGGCCATTCCAAGAAAGGCCTTCTCGATGCGGAGAAGGTGGCCGAGATGGTCGAGCGGGGACCACGGCGACCCGTCTGGATCTTCGCTCTCGGTGCACGGCGTCGTGACTATTTCGGGGTCGAAGGCCCGATATCGAGCGGCCAGCTCTGTGCGCTGTTCAGCGAGTGTTGCGAGAATGGTCGAGCGGTCTGCCATTCGTCCAGTGTGTCAGGTCGCTCGCCGCAGCACGAGCGTGCGAATGCCGTAGACCATCGCACTGGTGGCGGCCCAGCCGACGAACATCCATCCGGGCACGAACGTGTCGTAGCCGATGGTCTCGATGGCCGCCGACCACACGGCGATCGTCAGGATGAAGAGCGCAATGAGCCCGGCGAGTGCGATCTTGTTCTGCGCCAACGGGCCGAAGTTGATTGTCCGGCTGCGGGCGTCGAAGAGAATGAGCCCGAGGGAGAGGGTCAACACGCCGAGCCAGGTGGTGAGGCTGTTGCCCTCGCTGTCGCTGTTGACCAGAGTGATCGCAGCGATCGCTGAAGCGATCAGGAGCGCGTACCACCATGGGCCGACATCAACGCTCGGAGTCTTCTCCACGTTGGCCAGTGAACCCCGAATTGGCAGATTTCTGCACGACAGTGGGGCAGAAATCTGCCAGTGGGCTCGATCTTGTGGATGGTCAGATCATCGGGAGCGACGCCGGTAAGCTCTCAAGCCAATGTTCGACACACTGACAGACAAGTTCGACGGCATCTTCAGCCGCCTTCGCAACAAGGGCGTGCTCACCGAGAGCGATGTCGATGAAGCGCTGAAAGAGATCCGCGTCGCCCTGCTCGAGGCCGACGTCAACATTTCGGTCGTCAAGAGCCTCCGTAACCGCATCAAGGAGCGGGCGCTCGGCGAAGAGGTGCACAAGGCCCTCAACCCCGCACAGCAGGTCGTCAAGATCGTCAACGAGGAGCTCATCGAGAGCCTCGGCGGCGAGACCATCACGATCACCTACAACGCCAAGCCGCCCACGGTTGTTCTCATGGCAGGCTTGCAGGGCTCGGGTAAGACCACCACCTCAGGCAAGCTGGCCAAGTGGTTCAAGAGCCAGGGTCGCAACCCTCTGCTCGTTGGTGCCGACCTGCAACGTCCGGCGGCTGTCGAGCAGCTCCGCACGTTGGGTCGCCAAG
Source organism: uncultured Acidimicrobiales bacterium (assembly GCA_937976305.1). Taxonomy (GTDB): domain Bacteria; phylum Actinomycetota; class Acidimicrobiia; order Acidimicrobiales; family SZUA-35; genus CALEWY01. The sequence continues at coordinate 60,124 of CALJSB010000119.1, read as the reverse complement.
TCGACGTACCGGTGTTTTCAGAAGCCAGCGACCCGGTCACCGTTGCGGGCAAGGCCATCCAAGAGGCACAGAACACTGGACGAGACGTCGTCATTGTCGACACCGCCGGCCGCCTCGCCATCGACGAAGAGTTGATGGAGCAGGTCCGTCAGATCTCGCTCGCCGTCGACCCCGACTACTCCTTCCTTGTGGTCGACGCCATGACGGGCCAAGACGCCGTCACCGTCGCTGAGTCCTTCAACGAAAAGCTCGAGCTCGACGGTGTCATCTTGACCAAGCTCGACGGCGACGCTCGCGGTGGTGCTGCGTTGTCGGTCAAAGAGATCGTCGGCAAGCCGATCGCTTTCGCCGCAACGGGCGAGAAACTCGACGAGTTCGAACTCTTCCACCCTGACCGCATGGCCAGCCGAATCCTCGGCATGGGCGACATGCTCACCCTCATCGAGAAGGCCGAGCAGACCTTCGAACAAGACGAGGCCGAGGCCGCAGCCCAAGCGCTGATGGACGGAAGCTTCACCCTCGATGACTTCCTCGAGCAGATGCAGCAGCTCAAGAAGATGGGTTCGCTGGGTGGACTCGTCAAGATGCTGCCTGGTTTGCCCAAAGAGATGCGCGACGTCGAAGTCGACGACGGTGAGCTCGCTCGGGTCGAAGCCATCATCAAGTCGATGACCGTCGAAGAGCGAGCCAAGCCCGAAGTTGTCGATGCCTCTCGTCGGAACCGCATTGCCAAGGGGTCGGGTACCAACCCGAGCCAAGTGGCAATGCTCATCAAGCAATTCTCCGAGATGCAGAAGATGATGAAGAAGATGGGGGGAATGGGGACCAAGAAGGCGAAGCGCAACAAGAAGGGCAAAGGCAAGGGCAAGAAGGCCAAGGGCGGCGGTCGGGTGACTCCGAAGAGCACCGCCCGGGTCACCGAGAAGGGGACAAAGACGCGCAAGGCACCCCTCATGTTGCCTGGGCTCGACCGCCTCGACGATGAAGATTTCGAAGAGCTGGCGAACCAGCTCGACGAACTCACGTGAGCTGATTCCCCAAGCCCTTTCGAAGTCTGGTTGGTCTCTGCGTTCCCAGAGGTAACCTCAATGGTCGCTCGACATGCCCCTGCCACCCGTGCACGGGCCCGTATCCGAACAAAGTGAGAAGTCGTGGCAGTTCGTCTCCGTCTGATGAGGATGGGCAAGAAAAAGCAACCGGTCTATCGAGTGGTGGCTGCCGACTCGCGCTCGCCGCGCGACGGTCGCTTCATTGAGATCGTTGGTACCTACAACCCGCGCATGGAGCCCTCGGTCATCGAGATCGACAATGCCAAGGCGGTGAAGTGGCTGCGCAATGGCGCTCAACCATCCGAGCGCGTGCAGAAGCTGCTCCAGGTTTCTGGCGGCTGGGATGCCTTCAAGGCTGGCAAGACCCCAGAAGAGGTCGAGGCCAACCCGCCTGAGATGGCTGCGGCACCGCCGCCAAAGGCTCCAAAGAAGAAGGCGGAAGAGGCCCCAGCACCGGCGCCGGCTGCTGAGGAGGCCGCCGCTGAAGCTCCTGCTGAAGAAGCACCAGCAGAGGCCGCCGCTGAGGAGGCCGCCGCTGAAGTTCCCGCTGAGGAAGCCGCCGCTGAAGCTCCCGCAGAAGAAGCCGCCGCTGAAGCTCCTGCCGAGGATGCCGAGGCATCCGAATGAGCGATTCTCTGGCGCCAACCGCTGAGGCTGTTCTTCTTCACTTGTGCCAGTCCGTCGTGGCTTCGCCAGACGAGGTGTCGATCGAGGCCTCCTCAACGGGCGACGAAGCCGTTCGCTTCGACGTGAGCGTCAACAAAGACGACATGGGTCGAGTGATTGGCCGTCGTGGTCGTGTCGCTTCCGCGATCCGGACCGTCGTTGGTGCTGCCGGAGCCAAAGATGGCGTGAGCACCGAGGTTGAGTTCGTCGAGTGACCTTAGAGGTCGGTCGAATCACCAAAGCCCACGGCCTCAAAGGCCAACTCATCGTGAACCTCACGACTGATCGCACCGGAGAGCGGACCGCTCCCGGTGCGTTGTTGTTTGCGGGCGACGATGGGCGAGTGCTCGAGGTTGTCAAAGCCGCCCCTCACAAGAACAACTGGCTCGTCAGCTTTGTCGGCGTGACCACTCGCGAGCAGGCCGAGGCCCTCCAGGGAATGCAGCTCACCGCTGAACATCTCGATGCGGCTGAGCTCGATGACCCCGATGCGGTCTTCGCCCATGAACTCATCGGCAGGCGATTGGTCGATCAACACGGAACCGATCACGGCGAGATTCTCTCGCTCATCGACAACCCGGCATCTGATCTGCTCGAGCTCTCAGGCGATCGGCTCGTGCCGCTGGTGTTCTACGTCGAACACGATGACGAGACGGTGCGTGTCGACATCCCCGCTGGGTTGCTCGACCCTGACGAGCAGGTCTAGCCCGAATCAGGTAGCTGTGTCGTCGGTCAGTCGCTCTTCGACTCAGCCAGTGATTCGAGCGCCTCGATGGCGTCGTCGGCGCGATCGACGGGTACCAAGATGTGATCGTGATAGAAGCCAGCGAGCACGTTGGCTGGACCGGAAGACTTGCGAGCATGGCGGAGAGATCGGTTTCACCGCTCACCAGAAACGGCCGCTGACTGCTCAGTTGGTGTGGTCGGTCCATTGTGAGCCGTCCCAGTAGCGGAGGTTGGCCTCTTGCTTGGGATCGGGAAACCAGCCCGCTGCTGGGTTCCCGGCTGCGGCCGGGGTGCCCGTTTGACCAGGAGCCGGGGCCGGGGTTGGCGTTGTCCCTTCGCCTGGCGAAGCGGGAGGACGCATGGCGTCGGCGACCGGGCCGAACGACGCGGCGGTGAGGGGCTTGCCCTTCTCGATGGCCCGCACCAGACCAAGTCCGCCAACCATGACGCCACCGATCGTGATCAACGCCCGGAGCACGACGAGCAGGGTTCGGACGAAACCCGGCACGTCACCGAGGATGTTGTTGATGATCAGGGCCCAGAAGACGAACAATCCGGCGCCGATGAGCACCGTCGGTGGGTCGAACTTCAGGCTGAGGCCACCTGCCACCCACCCGGCGGCGAGTCCGAGAACCACAAACCATGACAACGGTGGCAAGTTCCACCACCGGTCGAACAAGAAGAAGTCCTCGAAGATGCCCAACTGCAACATGAGCGTCTGCAGCATGCCGACGGTGGGTGAGAACAGTGCGAAGAGGACACCGACGGTCAGCAGAATTCTCACGAATGGGTTGGCGATCGCTGCTTCGAGCTTGTCCATGAGAGCCCCCTCTTCGTTGCTGTGCGAGCGTAGGTGGGGGGAGCATAGATGGGAAGAAGCCGTCGGGCGACTGTTCGTTTTGGTGCTGCCTAGGCTTGCGGGGTGCGCGTCGACGTCTTCACGATCTTCCCGAACCTGATCACCGACTACGCATCCGAAAGCATCCTTGGGCGGGCGACCGCCGCCGAGCTCCTCGACGTACGTGCCATCGACATTCGAGAAGCCACAACCGATGCGCACCGGACGGTCGATGATGCTCCCTTCGGGGGTGGCGCCGGCATGGTGATGAAGCCCGAGCCGATCTTTGACGCAGTAGAGGCGGCTGATCCGCCGAGGCCGCTGTTCTATCTGTCGCCGACCGGCCGCCGATTCGATCAGTCCATGGCCGCCGAGCTCGCGAGCTTGGATGGCTTCTCGCTTCTGTGTGGTCGCTACGAGGGAGTCGATGAGCGGGTTCGTGAGCACCTGGTCGACGGCGAGATCTCGGTCGGCGACGTTGTTCTAGCCGGAGGTGAGCTGGGTGCCCTGATCGTCATTGAGGCTGCCGCTCGACTGGTCGCCGGGGTGCTTGGCAATCAAGCGTCGCCCGACGACGAGTCGTTTGCCGACGGGCTACTCGAGTACCCGCACTACACCCGACCAGCTGAGTTTCGCGAGTGGTCGGTGCCCGATGTGCTGCGGTCCGGCGACCACGCAAAGGTCAAGCGGTGGCGGCAGGCCCACGCGCTCCATCGCACGATGTCACATCGACCCGATCTCATCCACAGCAGGGGCGGTCTCACCGAGGCCGAACGTCGGCTTTTGGCTGAGTTCGGCTTGCCCAGCGAGGTCGTTTGATCGCGCAGCGATTGGGTGGTGTTTGTCCCGGCCGGCTCTAGCATGAGTCGCTGCGCACATGTGCGCCCATGTTCCCGCTGCTCCCGCTCGAGCAGCCCCGTTTGTAGGACACCACGATGAACCTCACAGATATCGTCGATCAGACACAGCTGCGTGACGACGTTCCCGCATTCGGACCTGGCGACAACGTCAAAGTTCACGTGAAGGTCGTCGAAGGAAACCGTGAACGTGTCCAGGTGTTCCAGGGCACCGTTATCGGCATCCGTGGCGCTGGTGCTGGCAAGTCCTTCAAGGTGCGCAAGTTGAGCTTCGGCGTGGGTGTCGAGCGAACCTTCCCCATGCACTCGCCGATCATCGAGAAGATCGAGGTCGCCACCAAGGGCGACGTCCGCCGGGCCAAGCTCTACTACCTCCGCGACCGTGTCGGTAAGTCGGCCAAGGTCAAAGAGAAGCGCGATCTCTAGACCGGCGATGGCCTTCGATCAGCCGTGGCACTGAGCGTGCAATGAGGCGGCAGTGAGCAGCGAAGACCTCGAGCGCTACGAGGCGGAGATCGAGCTCGAGCTGTATCGGGAATATCGGGATGTTGCCCCGATGTTCGCCTACGTCGTCGAAACCGATCGGCGCTTCTATCTCGCCAACGAGGTGGTCCGCGTTTCTGAACCGGGCGCTTCATTCATCGAGTACAAGCTCACCGACGCCTGGGTGTGGGACATGTATCGCAAGACGCGCTTCCTCAACTCGGTCAACGTCGCCAGCACCCGCGGCGTGACGGTCGAGGAACTCCCTCCCACCGACCTCTGACCCGACTCGCCACCACGCTTCCCCGCAACCATCGAACGGCAAACCCGGCTCATCATTGAAGCCGCAGACGGCAAGCGGCCGTCACGCCGAAGGGAGCATCATGAGCGGCTCGGCGCACAACAATCGCCTTGGTAACGCGGGCGAAGACGCAGCGGCAGCGTGGTATGAGTCGGAGGGCTTTGAGGTGCTCGAGCGCAACTGGCGGGTTCGCGAGGGAGAGCTCGATCTCATCTGCGGTCGGTACGAGCTTGTTGTCTTCGTCGAGGTCAAGACTCGCAGCTCGAGCCGCTTCGGTGGCGGTGCCGCGGCGGTCGATTGGAACAAGCAGCGCCGCATTCGCCGGCTGGCGATGTTGTGGCTCGACCGCCAGGACGGGTTCTGGCCCGAACTGCGCTTTGACGTCATCGATGTCGACAGCCGAGGCCACATTGAGCCTCACGTCGGTGCGTTCTAATCAGCAGGGCGTTCTAGCCAGCCCTTGCGTTCGACGAAATGGAGCGTTGTCGTCAGTCGTTGAAGAGGGCGGGTACTCGATCCCGAGGGCGACCGATGATCGCCGTCTCACCCGTCAACACAACGGGGCGTTGCAGCAGGCGAGCGTGCTGTTCGAGGATGCCGATGACAACCTCGGGGTCTTCCAGGGTTGCCTCGTCGAAACCCTCAGCAGCGAACTTGTCCTTGAAGAACTTGTCCCGCCGCACGAGATCACCCGGCGGGTCTTCGAGCTTGGCGATGATCGACTCGAGTACGGCTCGGTCGGGCTTCTCCTTCATGTAGAGAACGACGTCGTGGTCGACTCCGGCCTGCTGCAGCACGTCCAGTGCTGCGACAGAAGTACTTCAATTGGGATTGTGGAAAAGCGTCACGTCAGCCATGTCCAAAACCTACCGGGCTAGTGGGGGACTCACCGGCTGCGGCGGTCCCAACAGCCTCGGTGCCAATGGCGACGGAGGTCGGCTTCGGGCGGAACCGCTACGACATGACTCAAACCAGCGGGGATGTCACGGCCACAGCCGGGGCAGAGATACGACTGCACTGCATCACCAGCCATCACGTAACGAACTTCGGTTTCGGGCGTGTCTGATGGGTCGGGGAGCGACTTGGGTCCGGACTTCTTGGGCTTGCGCTTCTTCGGCTTTCGTTTCTTGACCGGAGCCTTGCCGGCTACGGCGTCGGCCGCCCTGCGTTCTTCTCTGGCTCGGTTCCGCTTTGGCATCGATCAACCGAAGAGCGCCCACGCAACAAGAGCAATGGCAGCAATCGAGGCGCCAGCAACGAAGAAGTAGTCGAAGCGAGTTCGCTTGTAACGCCGAGATGGATCGAATCCCACAACGCCAGTATGGGCCGTTGCCGTCATCTCGCGGCGGCGGGTGATGGGTCGGCGGCAGGGGCAGGGCGGTACGGTTCAGTTCATGACAACGGCAATGGAAACGCTTCTGGTTGATCGGGATGACAACGGCATTGTGACGCTGACGCTCAACCGGCCAGATCGGCTGAATGCCGCAGACGCAACGATGTGGGATGAGCTTGGCGCGTTCTTCGCCGAGCTGCGACACGACACCGACGTTCGGGTGCTGGTTGTGACGGGTGCTGGTCGAGGATTCTGCTCCGGAGCTGATCTTGGTGCGGGCGGCAAGCCTCGCCACCAGTTGGCGGCCATGCGGCAAATTCATGACGTGGCGATGGGACTGCATCTGCTGCCGCAGCCGACGATTGCAAAGGTCAACGGTGTTGCGGCCGGAGCCGGCTGCAACCTCGCGCTCGGCTGCGACCTCATCGTGGCGAGCGACGCTGCTCGATTCTCTGAGATCTTCGCCAAGCGCGGGTTGTCTGTTGACTTCGGTGGCACCTTTTTGTTGCCCCGCCTCGTTGGTTTGCACAAAGCCAAAGAGCTCGCGTTTTTCGCCGACGTGATCAATGCGGTCGAGGCCGAGCGGATCGGCATCGTGAATCGGGTCGTTCCGGCTGATGAGCTCGATGGGTTCGTCGCTGACTGGGCCGAACGCCTCGCCGCGGGTCCACCAATTGCCTTGGCGCAAACCAAGGCCATGCTCAACAAGTCGCTGTCTCCTTCGATGGACGAGGCGCTCGACCTCGAGGGGTGGGCCCAAACCGTCAACTTCGGCACAGCCGACACCGTCGAAGCGGTCAGCGCGTTCGTCGAAAAGCGTGAACCAAAGTTTGAAGGTCGATGACGCGTCTGGTCGGGCCGCTCGTTGCGACCCTCTTCATGTTCCTCATCACCGCGTGCACCGGTACTCCCGCGCCTGAGGTGACGGTTGACGATCCTGTGCTCATGGAAGGGCGAGACGTGTACGTCCAGCACTGCACCGCCTGCCACGGAGCAACCGGCGGTGGTGGCAGAGGGTCAAAGCTGAACGAAGGCCGACTCGAACAGCGCATCCCTGACCCCGCTGTTCAGATCGAGCTCATTACCAATGGCCGCAGCTCGATGCCATCATTCGGTGGCAGGTTGACCGAGGCCGAGATCGAAGCGGTCGTTCGCTACACCCGAGAGGTGCTCTGAACCCATGGACGTCCGGACGTTGATGCGCCGCTCGGCTGGCTTCCACGCCGATCATTTGGCGGTCATCGAATCCGGCCGCCGACTGACCTATGCACAAGCGTGGGTCCGCGGGCTTCGCATGGCCAACGGCCTGCTGTCGCTTGGTCTCGAGCCGGGCGATCGTGTCGGCGTGCTCGAAGACAACACGTTGGAATCGGTTGACTTCTTTGCCGGCACTGCGGCGGCGAATCTGGTCCGCGTTCCCCTTTACCCGCGAAATGGGCCAGACGCGCACGAACACATGCTGAGCCACACGGGTTGCCGTGCGGTCGTGGTGAGCGACACACATGCCGCCTCGCTCGAAGGCATGACCGATCGAGTCGAGTCGCTCGAACACATCATCGTGCGCGACGACGGTTACGAGACCTGGCTCGCCGGGTTTCCCGACACCGACCCCGACCCCGACGTTGCCGAAGACGACTGGTTCATCATTCGCCACACGGGCGGCACGACCGGCAAGAGCAAAGGGGTTGGCTACACCCACAAGACGTGGCTCGATGCCGGTCGGGACTGGTTCTACAATTTCCCGCCGGTCGACATCGGCGACGTTTGCCAGCACGTCGGGCCGATCTCGCATGGTTCGGGGTATCTGTTCACGCCGATGTGGTTGTCGGGCGGCACCAACCTTCTCGTTCCGAGCTTTGCGCCGGCGGCCGTGCTCGACACCATGGAGTCCGAAGGTGTCGCCTACGGATTCCTGGTGCCAGCGATGCTCAACATGCTGGCCCGAGAGCCTTCCGCCCGAGATCGCGATTGGTCGTCGCTCAAGGCGCTGCAAATCGGCGGCGCTCCGATTGCTGATGACACCGCTCTATTGGCGCGAGAGGTCTTCGGCGACGTGCTGTATCAGGGCTATGGCCAAACCGAAGCCGTCCCGATCACGATGATGGGGCCACGTGAGTGGTTCTCGACGGTTGATGGTTCGAATCCGCTTCGGTCAGCTGGTCGACCTCTGCCGTTCGGCGATCTCGAGATTGTTGATCCCGACACCGGCGAGCCGCTCGCCGTTGGTGAAGAGGGCGAGATTGCGATTCGGTGCGATGGCCAGATGTTTGGCTTTTGGGACAACCCTGAAGCCACGGCGGAACGAATGCGTGATGGCTGGGTGCTGTCGGGTGACATCGGCAAGCTCGATGCCAACGGGTATCTCTACGTGCTCGACCGCAAGGACGACATGATCATCTCCGGTGGTTTCAACATCTGGCCGGCGGAGTTGGAGAACGTGCTCACCAGCCACGCCGACGTAACCGAAGCCGCCGTCTTTGGCGTGCCGAGTGAGCAATGGGGTGAATCTCCCCACGCCGTAGTGACCGTGATCGAGGGCGCCATGGTGACAGCCGAGGAGTTGATCGAGCTGTGCCGTGACCAACTCGGCTCCTACAAGAAGCCGGTCGCGGTTGACTTCACCACTCATGAGTTGCCGAAGTCGCCCGTCGGCAAGCTGGCTCGCAAGGTTCTGCGAGAACCGTTCTGGGAAGGCCACGACCGCCGGGTGAGCGGCAACTGAGCGGCCGAAGAGTTCGCCGCCTTTGATGGGCCGACGTGAAACAGGTCACACGGCCCGGCTGTTTGAGTACTGATTCCCATGACACCCCCCAGTTTGGTGTGGTGTGCTTGAACCGTGCTTGGGATTTGGCTTGTGATTCATGCGGTCGCTGTTGTTGCGATGATCGGTGTCCTTGTCCGACGCCGACGGGCGGATCGACACCAACTCTCCGAGCGCGTCGAACAGGCAGACGGCGACAAGCTCGACGTCGACGCGTTCCTCGATCTTCTCCGCCAGTAGCGGCCACGTCCCTCCCCGTGCGAACTGGCAGAATTTTGCGCGCCTGTCGTGCAGGATCCTGCCAGTTGTGGTGTGTGGGTGGCGATCGCGCCTGGCCGAGCTAGCGTCGGACGTCTTCGGTGGCGCAAGCCCCCTTTCGTTTCCAATCGAAAGGTGCGGGCATGCTCGCCATCGTCAGCTCGGCCGTGGTCGAGGGAGTGTTTGGTCGACCGGTGTCGGTCGAGGTCCACGTCTCGAACGGGCTGCCCGGCTTCACCGTGGTCGGCTTGCCGGATGCATCGTGTCGTGAGGCGCGCGATCGGGTGCGGGCCGCGTTGTTGTCGAGCGGGTTGGAGTGGCCGACGCGCCGAGTCACCGTCAACCTTGCGCCTTCGGGCATCCGCAAGCACGGTGCTGGTCTCGACTTACCGATTGCTTTGGCGTTGCTTGTGGCGTCTGGCCAGTTGCCACCCGAGACGATCCTGAAGCTCGGTGCTGCCGGTGAGCTCGGGCTCGATGGCTCCATTCGCCCAGTTCCCGGTCTGGTCAGCATCGCGGACGCAACTGCGGGCGAAGAGCTCATTGTTCCCGCAAGAGGCGCGGTCGAGGCCGCCGTCGTCCGCCCCGACGCAGTTCGCGGCGCAAGCCACTTGCGAGAGGTGTTCGATTGGCTCGACGGCCAAGGGTTGCGTCCCTCGTTCGCAGTTGCCAGCGACGAAGGTGAGCTCGTGCGGCCAACCGCCGACCTGGCTGACGTTCGGGGCCAACCACTTGCCCGCTACGCCCTCGAACTCGCCGCTGCGGGTGGGCACCATCTGCTGATGGTCGGCCCGCCGGGCGGCGGCAAGACGATGCTTGCCAATCGGCTCGCCGGTTTGCTGCCAGCACTCGATGCTGACGATGCGTTGGTGTGCACCAGAGTTCATTCCGTGTGCGGGCTCAAGATGGCCGAGGGAGGACTGGTTCGGATCCCGCCCTTTCGAGCGCCTCACCACGGCATCTCCGAGGTGGGAATGATCGGCGGTGGGTCCCCGGTGATTCGCCCGGGCGAGGTGAGCGCCAGCCACGCTGGCGTGCTTTTTCTCGACGAAATGGGCGAGTTCCCGCTGAAGATCCTCGACTCACTTCGCCAACCTGTCGAAGACGGCGTCATACGCATTACGCGTGCCTCCGGATCCGTCTTGTTGCCAGCTCGCTTTCAACTGGTCGGGGCCATGAACCCCTGTCCCTGTGGCTTGGGCGGGGGTGACGATGGCCTTTGCCGATGTTCGGATGCCTCAATCGATCGCTACGTGCGGCGTCTGTCTGCCCCGCTTCTCGACCGTTTCGACCTTCGCATCGACGTTGCGCCACCGGATGCCTCGCTGCTGCTTGCTGGCCCACCAGAGGAGTCGAGCGATGTGGTGCGTGAGCGAGTTGCCGAGGCCCGGCAACGATCTCGTGATCGGGGCTATCGATCAAATGCAGATCTGCCCGCTCATGCACTCGACGACGTCGCCCCGCTCGAGCCAGAAGCCGAGCAGCTACTCGAAAGGGCACTCAAGAAAGGTGAGCTCACGGGCCGGGGTCTGCGTCGTATCCGCACCGTCGCCCGCACGATTGTCGACCTGGATGATGGCGGGTCCACCATCAGCGTGTCGGCGGTTGCCCGTGCGCTCGCCATGAGATCGAAACCTCTGCAGAGTCTGCGAGGCGCGGCATGACCCCCCAGCAGCTCGATGAAAACGCGGTGGCCCTTATCCGGCTGCTTGGCCTACCCGGTATGGGTCCGGTCAGACTTCGCTGGATCACTTCGTCGTGTTCGGCCGAGGAGGTTGTGGACGAGCTCCTCCGGGGCCGGTTGCCCAAGGTGTCCAGCAATCCGCCTCGCGCCATGGGGCAAGACGTCACACAGCAGTGGATCGAAGCAGTGGGTGATCAGAGTGCCTACGCAGCAATCGAAGCGCTCGATGCGCAGTCCGTTGAGGTTGTCACTCCGCAGTCTTCGCTTTGGCCCTTCGCCAATGACCCGGAGCCTCCAGCGTTGTTGTTCTGCCGCGGTGATACGTCGCTGCTCACTCGGCGGCCTTCGGTGGCGATCGTCGGCACACGCCGCTGTACTTCGCTCGGCCGTCGCGTCGCTACCTCGATGGCCGAGGTGCTCGCCAAGGCAGGAGTCGTGGTGGTGAGCGGGCTTGCGCTTGGCATCGATGGCGCAGCACACAGCGGCGCCTTCGATGCGGCAGCTGGCCAGCATGTGCCGGCCCTCGGTGTGGTGGCCACTGGACTCGACGTCGTCTACCCCAAGCGTCACAAAGCGCTGTGGAATGACGTGGGGGAGCGAGGCCTTCTGGTGTCAGAAGCCCCGCTCGGCGTCGATCCCTCTCGGTGGCGGTTCCCAGCCCGGAATCGGATCATCGCCGGGCTCGCCGACCTGGTCGTTGTGGTGGAGAGCCATGTGAAGGGAGGCGCCCTCAGCACCGCCGATGAGGCGATCGATCGAGGTGTTCCGGTTCTCGTGGTACCCGGTTCGGTTCTGAGCCCGGCCTCATCAGGCACCAACGCTCTGCTGATGGACGGGGCATTGCCGGTCCGGAGCGGTCACGACATTCTTGAGCTGCTCGGGTTGACCTACGCCGAAGAGCCAGCGGGTGCGATCGAAGCCAACACAGCGCGGCAGCTCTCACCGGTCGCTCGTGAGGTGGTGGCCGAACTCGCCGCAGGCTCAGTCACCGTTGACGAACTCGCCGGTGCAACGAACCGTTCGGTGCAGGAGATGTTGGCGCTTGTGCAGACGCTCGCACTCGATGACGTGGTTGTCATCGACGGCAGTCGAGTGCGCCTGCCGTGAGCAGTCGGCGCTCCTCTACCCCTTCTTCGCCGAGACATTCACCACGCTCAGTGTCTCGACCGCTACATTTGGCGACCTTGTCGATGGACGTTCGCGCTCGCTACCTCGAAGCCCTCGGCTTTGTCGCGCCGTCAACACCGCAAGAGTCCAAGGAAAACGTGGTTGAAGCTCGTCACTCGGCGGGTGTCGGCAACGTCGTCAAGCTGCAAAAAGTCCCTCTGTTTGAGGGGTTCGCCGGCGATCCGGTGGCTCCTCATGTCCCTCCAATCAAGGAATCTGCCAAACAAATCCCCGGAACTTCTCACGTTAAGTGGCGAAGAACCGACGGAGAGTGGGTAAGGATCGAACCGGGCGCTGGCCCGGCGACGTCCGAACACTCATTTGGCGGACGCGACTCCTTGGCGGGAACAGTGACAGATTTAGACAATGCAGCAGATCTTGATGAGGTCTGGACGCGCTACAAAGACAATCCGACGCAGGAGGATCGCGATCAGCTGATCGTGTACTACGCGCCGTTGGTCAAGTACGTGGCAGGACGGATTGCCTCCGGTCTCCCACAGAACGTTGATCAGGCTGACCTCGTCAGCTACGGCATGTTCGGCTTGATCGATGCGATCACGAAGTTTGACCCGGAGCGCGGTTTCAAGTTCGAAACCTACGCCATCTCCCGGATCAAGGGCGCCGTGCTCGACGAGCTCCGCTCGATCGACTGGGTACCTCGCTCGGTGCGAGCGAAGGCAAAGTCCGTCGAGCGGGCCATGACCAAGCTTGAGGCCGTGCTCCACCGAGCACCAACCGACGAAGAGATCGCCGAAGAGCTCGAGATGACCATGGACCAGCTCCTTGGTATCTACAACCAGATCAGCTCGCTTGGCATCGTGGCCCTCGACGAAATGCTGAGTTTCGGCGGAGGCGGCGAGAGCCTGACCCTCGGCGACACGTTGGCCGATCGTCAAGATGGCCCCGGCGGCATGTACGAGCGGGTCGAGATGCGCCAGATGCTGGCCGAGGCGATCAACAAGATGAGCGAGCGAGCCAAGATTGTGCTCACGCTCTACTACTACGAGAACCTCACGCTCGCTGAGATCGGCAACGTGCTCGGTGTCACCGAGAGCCGGGTGTGTCAGATTCACACCAAAGCGGTACTCCAATTGCGCTCGCGGCTGCAGGCCCAAGAGCGCGAAGCGGTCTAGTAAGCCCAGCGCGCGAAGCGGTCTAGTAAGCCCAGCGCTCGAAGCGGTCTAGCTCAGCGGGCCACATGAACTGATCACCTCGGTGGTCAATCGGGCCTAGGCCCGAACAACTTCCCCCTTTCTGGTCGACGAACTTCGTCACGTTGGGGGTTGCCATGTCTTACCGAGCGCGACGGCTGCCGGTGCTACCAAGCACCGCGGCCGTCTTTCTCGCGTCTGTCGTCTCGACCATTGGGATCACGTTGTGTTCGCTTGTCGTCGGTGTCGCCCCGGCGACGGCTGGGGAGGGGCCGTGGATCCCACCTCTCGACGCTCCCATCGTTGATCCGTTTCGACCCCCGGTATCGAGATACGGGGCCGGCAATCGCGGGCTCGAGTACGGGGCGACATCGGGCCAGTCAGTCACCGCGGTCGACGACGGCAGGGTCGTGTTCGCTGGCCGTGTCGGCAATGCTCGCCACATCACCGTCGATCACGGCTCCGGCTTGCGCTCGACCTACGCCTTCGTCGAGTCAATCAATGTGGTGCGAGGGCAAACGGTTCGACAGGGGCAGGTCGTTGCCTCGGGGGGCCCAGGCTTCCACCTCACCGCCCGGCTCGGCGACGAATACATCGATCCCGAGTTGTTGTTTGCCGGCTACACGGTGCAGCTCCGACTCACTGAGGGACCGCTTCCGGGTCTTGATCAGGCTGTGTCGAACGTGTGGTCGGTCGACGGTTGGGTTCAGCTCGTCATCGCCCGGGCCGAAGACACGGCCCCGGCGGTTCTGGGCCTTGCTCGATGGGTCAGATGATGCCGTCGGCCCGAGCCAGCTCAGCGAGCTTCACCGCAAGCGAAATCTCGAAGCGAAAAGAATCTCAAAGAAATTCGCCACTACCTGTCGATCTCGAGTTCGTCCTTCGTCAACAAGGCGAGAGTGGGACCGACCCGCCTCGAGCTGAGAGGATTGAACCATGGAGTACATGATCACCAACTACACCGAGTACGACGACGACGGACCGGCCCCAGGCACGCCCGAATTCAACGAGATGATGGGCGCGTGGATGGCCTACAACCAGAAGTTGATCGATGGTGGTCACTGGGTCGGGGGAGCGTCGCTTGCTCCGTCAGACACCGCCACGACGGTCTCGATGGTCGACAACGCCAAGACCGGCACCACCGACGGACCGTTTGCCGAAACCAAAGAGCAACTTGGCGGCTTCTACATCATCGAAGCAGCGGACCTCGACGAGGCCATCGAGCTTGCGGCGGCAATGCCGATCGGCACCGGGAAGCTCGAGATCCGTCCCATCGCATTTCGGCCTGACGCCGACAACGGCTGAACGGGCAACCAGCGTGCGTCGAATCGGCTGGCGTCGATGATCGAGAACGAGCTCACTCGGTTGGCGAGGGACGACGGACCACGCGTCTTGTCTGTCCTCGCCAACCGGTTCGGCGATCTCGACCTTGCTGACGACGCAGTGCAGGACGCGCTGGTTGATGCGGCGCGCACGTGGCCTCGCGATGGTGTGCCAACCAATCCCGGTGGTTGGTTGATGACCGCAGCTCGGAACCGAGCGACTGATCGGCTGCGCAAGCAAGCGAGCGAGACTCGTCGCCTGAAGGCAACGGGCTCGGAGATCGTCGAACGTCAACATGCAGCAGATGCGGGAGGTCTCGCAATGATTCACAACGCCGATGACGCGTCGTACCTCGACGATGAGCGATTGCGACTCATGTTGCTCTGTAGCCACCCTGCCCTCGACGACGAGGCCCAAGTGGCGCTGACGCTCCGCCTTGTCGCCGGGTTGACGACGGAAGAGATTGCCGCTGCGTTCTTGGTGCCGACATCGACGATGGCGCAGCGAATCGTGCGAGCAAAACGCAAGATTCGCACTGCCGGCATCGCGATGTCGATGCCGACCGAGCTCGAGGAGCGGCTGGGCATCGTGCTTGGGACGATCTACCTCGTGTTCAATGAGGGCTACCTCACACATTCAGCGACCGCCGCACCCATCCGGACTGATCTCGTCGGCGAAGCAATTCGACTGACCAAGCTCGTCGTTGCTCTCACCGAGGGCCACCCCGAGGCCCAGGGCTTGTTGGCGCTCGAATTGTTCGCTCAGGCCAGAATCGACGCTCGTACGACGGTCGATGGCCAGCTCGTGCTGCTCGAAGATCAGGACCGGTCGACGTGGGATCTTGCCGTGATCGAGGAGGGCAATCGAATCTTGGCTGCAGCACTCCGCAAACTGGCGCCTGGGCCCTACCAACTCCAGGCCCTCATCGGTTCACACCACGCCAATGCACGTACGGCGGCCGACACCGACTGGCCGGCGATCGTCGATCTCTACGCACAACTCAATGCTGTCGCTGGCACACCGGTGGTCAAGTTGAATCATGCGGTCGGGGTTGCGATGGCTGACGGCCCGCTGAAGGGTCTGCGTCTGGTCGAGGCATTGGTCGGTCTCGACGACTACCACCTCTTCTGGGCGACAAGAGCCGAGCTCAACATGCGTGCGGGGCAAACGTCAGAGGCCATACCGCTGTTCGAAAGGGCGCTCGAGCACGTCACGAGCCAGGCGGAGCGTTCTCATCTCACCCAGCGTCTCGCCGCCGTGAGAGACGAGTAGGTGCGAGATTCAGCATTCGGGTTGACCGCGCTTGTTGCGCTACGAGAAGGCCGGTTCGACACCATCGGGTAGCTCGATCTCAAAAGCATTGAGGGAGAACGAGATGTAGCAGTAGTAGCCAACTGCTGCGACGAGATCAACGAGTTGGGGCTCCGACAACGCAACGGCTGCTCGGGCGTCGACTTCGGGGTTTGGCCGACCCGTTTCGAGAAGCGAGCGGGAGTATTGGTAGACGATCTCGGCCAGTTCGTCGTCGCCGAAGTTGGGATCTTCGCCAAGCCGAATTGCTTCGAGAACGTCGTCGTCGACGCCCGCCTCGCGCGCCATTCGGGAGTGTGCCCACCACTCGAACTCGGCTTGCCAGTGGGCGCCAACCGTGCAGATGGCGATTTCGAGGAGGTCACGAGGGAGCGTGTTCGAGAATCGAATCGCCTCGCCGGCCCTGGTCAGCCCCATGCCGATTGCTGGTCGATGCAGCGAGGCATTAAACGGACCAACGAGCGCTCCGTCTGGACCAACGAGATTCAGGGACTGGCTCCGCTTTCCACCCGTGATTTCATCCCACACCGCCATTTGCATCTCGTTCAAGTCTGATTTGGTGAGACGAGTGAGCTTGGTCATGGTCAAACGCTACTTCCCACCTCTGTTTGGTGCCCGTTGTCCTCGCTCGGTGTCCGGATAGGCTTTGCCGCTGGACCAGATCGTCTGGTCTCACAGAATGAACACGGTGCCCGTTTCACCACGGTCACGACGCAGATTCCTCAGAGTCTCCGGCGTGCGCGGTCACCGATACGAACCGGAGGAAATATCCATGTCTGCTGTAGTCAGCATGAAGCAATTGCTCGACGCCGGTGTGCACTTTGGCCACCAGACCCGTCGTTGGAACCCGAAAATGAAGCGGTTCATCCACGGGGAGCGCAACGGGATCTATCTCGTCGATCTCGAGCAGACCCTGGCCCGCATCGAGAAGGCCTACGTCTTTGTCCGCGACACCGTTGCCGAAGGCGGCACCGTGTTGTTCGTCGGCACGAAGAAGCAGGCGCAAGAGCCGATTCGCACCCACGCCAATTCGGTTGGCATGCCGTATGTCGATCAGCGCTGGTTGGGCGGCATGCTCACCAACTACGAGACCATTTCGAAGCGAGTGTCGAAGCTCGTCGAGTACGAGCGCATGCGGTCCGCCGGCGACTTCGATGAGATGCCGAAGAAGGAAGCTCTCCGCTACACCCGAGAGCTCGAGAAGCTCGACCGGAACATCGGCGGCATCAAGACCATGGCGAAGCAACCGTCTGTCGTGTTCGTGATGGACACCATCAAGGAGCACATCGCCGTCACCGAGGCTCGGAAGCTTGGTATCCCGATCGTTGCCGTCGTCGACACCAACTGTGACCCTGACCTCATCACGTACCCGATCCCAGGCAACGACGACGCCATCCGTTCAGCTGAGCTCATGACCCGCGTCGTCGCTGAGGCCATTGCCGAGGGCAAGATCATGCGGGCACAGAGCGAGGGCATTCCGGACACTCCTTCGGAGCGCACACCTGAGCAGGCTGCTGAAGTCGAGTCCCAGCAAGCAGAAGCACGTCGTCAGGCGACTGCTGCAGCTGCTGATCGAGAAGCACGCATTGCCGCCGCCCAGGCCGAGGCCGAGAAGCGAGCTGCAGTCGAAAAGGCTGCGAAGGCTGCTGCCGCAGAAGCCGGTGCTGATGCACCAGCAGAGGCCGCTGCTCCGGCAGAGGCTGCTCCCGCCGAAGCTGCTGCTCCGGCAGAGGACGCTGCGCCAGCAGCTGATGCGGCAGAAGCGCCCGCCGACGAATCCTGATCGTCCCCACCCGGTTCTGGAGGCGTCCACCGGCGTTTCAGACGGCTGGGCACTCCAGAACGTGTGAAAGCACACGACCACAAGCACGAATCCGTAAGAACAAAAGAGAGATTGCACGACATGGCTGACTTCACCGCCAAAGACGTCCAGGCACTCCGTCAATCGACGGGCGCCGGCATGATGGACTCCAAGAAGGCCCTCACCGAAGCTGATGGCGACATGGAGGCCGCAACCAACATCCTCCGCGAAAAGGGTTTGGCCAAGGCCACAACCCGCACCGACCGTGAGAACAAAGAAGGCGTGATCATGATCGCCGAGGACGACTCGGGCGCCGCCCTTGTTCACCTCAAGTCAGAAACCGACTTCTCGGCGAAGTCTGACGACTTCCAAGCGCTCGCCCGTGAACTCGTTGAGTTGGTGCTTGCCGATGGCCCCGATGCCGTCTCGGCCAAACAGCAGCAACTCGAGGATCTCAAGCTCTCGAAGAAAGAGAACATCGAGATCGGCAGCGCCGTGCGCTTTGAGAAGTCGGAGGGCGCCGTCCTCGACGCCTACCTTCACGGCGGCGGAACCGCTGGTGTGCTCGTCGAGGGCACCGGCCTCGACGACGCTGCGCTCCACGAGATTGCATTGCACATCGCGTTCGCCAAGCCGACCTACCTCAGCCGTGACGAGGTGCCAGCCGAGGATGTCGAGAAGGAGCGAGCCGTGTTGCTCGACATCACCAAGGCCGAGGGCAAGCCTGAGCAGGCCTGGGACAAGATCGTTGATGGCCGGATCAACTCGTGGTTCAGCGAGCAGGTTCTGCTTGAGCAGGGCCTCTTCGGCGACAAAGAGACGGTCTCGCAGAAGCTCGGTGATGCCGTCATCACCCGCTTCACCCTCGCCGCCATCGGCTAGGAACCGACCAGTCTCATGTGAGCAGTTCTCAGCGGTTCGTGCGCGAGTCGCCGGTGGCGAGCACGCTTGATGAGTGCAAGTTGATCGCGAGTCGCTCGCAGCGAAGCGGAGACAATTAGTAGAGAGAAGTCCCTGTTTTGGTCGCCGGAGGCGTTTGGGCGACTAACCTCCCGGAGGCCTCGCGCACGAGCGCGGTGGGAATTGGAGAACTGTGTCAGACGGATCGAAGACCCGGTGGAAACGGATCCTGCTGAAATTGTCGGGGGAAGCTTTCGCAGGTGGAAAGCCGTTCGGGCTGGATGGCCCGACGCTGAATCGCATCGCTGACGATGTCCTTGACGCCAAGGAAAACCTCGGCGTCGAGGTCGCGATCGTTGTCGGCGGTGGGAACATCTGGCGCGGTATCTCGGGCGCTGAAGGCGGCATGGACCGGGCCCAGGCCGACTACATGGGCATGTTGGCCACGGTGATGAACGCCCTGGCGCTCCAAGACGCTCTCGAGCAGAAGGAAGTCCCGACTCGGGTGCAGTCAGCAATCGCGATGCCCCAGGTCGCCGAGGAGTACATCCGACGCAAGGCAATTCGGCATCTGGAGAAGGATCGAGTGGTGATCTTTGCCGCGGGCACCGGCAACCCATTCTTCACGACGGACACCACCGCAGCCCTTCGAGCCGTCGAGATCGAAGCCGAGGTGCTCTTGAAGGGCACGCACGGTTCTGTCGATGGCATCTACACAGCTGACCCCAAGACAAATCCGGAAGCGGAAAAGATCGACAGCCTGTCCTATCTCGACGTGTTGAACAAAGATCTCCGGGTGATGGACTCGACGGCGATCACCCACTGCATGGAGAACAAAATGCCCGTTGTGGTGTTCAATCTCATGGAAGAGGGCAATCTCAGAAATCTTCTCTGCGGCGAGACCATAGGTACGCTGGTTTCATGAACGAGTTCGTCGAGTTGGTGCTTGAGGACAGCCGTGAACGCATGGACAAGGCCGTCGCTCACGCGAAGTCCGAGTTCTCGTCGATTCGCGGCGGCCGGGCTGCGCCACAACTCGTCGAACGACTCACGGTTGAGGCCTACGGCGTCCCGATGAAGATGGTTGAGCTTGCGTCGGTGTCGATTCCCGAAGCTCGCCAGCTCCTGATCACGCCACATGATCCGGCGAACCTCGAGGCAATTGAACGATCGATTTCGATGTCTGACCTGGGCCTGAATCCGTCAAACGACGGTCGATCCCTCAGGTTGGTGTTCCCGCCGCTCACCGAAGAGCGCCGCAAGGAGCTCGTTCGCATGGTGCGCAACATGGCCGAAGACAGCCGCATTGCCATTCGAAACGTGCGACGCGACGGTCGCAAAGATCTCGACGGCGCCGAAAAAGATGGCCAGCTGTCCAAAGACGAACTGGGTCGGGCTGAAGATGAGCTCGACAAACTGACCCAATCCAGCGAGAAGTCCGTTGATGCGGCGTTGGGCGACAAGGAAGCCGAGTTGCTCGAGGTGTGAGCAACGAGTCAGGGGAGCACAGGAGTTTGAGGTTGTCTGAAGAAGACCAGGATCAAGACAACGAGGCTGAATCCTCGCTCGACGATCTGCACATCACCGATGATGACATCGAGGTGATTCCCGACGATTCTTCGGGAGACGGCGCTGAGCCGCGTACGAACATCTTCGATCTCTTCGAACCACCGCCTGAGATCGACTCGGATCGCTTTGGGCCAGTTCCCATCGTTTCGGCCGACGTCGAGCCCGCTGGCGATGACGTTGCCGAACCGATGTTGATGGACCCCATCGACGTCCCAGATGGCGACGATGCGCCAGCCGAAGAGGGCAGGTCGCTTGGTCTGTTCGATTCAGTGCCTGACGACCCCAACTTCATCGACCACTCAGATGGTGAGAACCTCGGTGCAGTCACTGAGGTGTCCGACATCAACCAGGAGCCTGAGTTCGCCTCCGACGAACTCGATCTCGACGTCGGTGCAGCCGCGGTAGATGCCGACGGCATGGGTCCAGATGGCATGGGTCCAGATGACATTGACGTAGATGACATGGATCCAGACGGTGCTGCCGGAGATGGACTGCATGTCGGTGCGTTCGAGGCTGGCGATGACACGCCCGGGCTGTCTGTCGATGAGCTCCTCGGGCCGATCGATGATGCGAACTCCGATGTCGATGCAGAAGCAGAAGCAGAAGCCGGAGACGTCAACGCAGAGGCCGAAGCGGCCAGTCCTGTTGGTGACCTTCCGCACTGGACCGATCCTCCAACCGGGCAGGTTCCCGTTGTCGGTGGTGACAATGATGATGAGTGGTCCGAAGTCACCGGACCTCAGTGGCAGGGCGAAGGCGACGTCGAAGGCGACGACATCAGCCAAGTGTTTGCCGACACCCGGGGTGTCAACATCGACGAAGACGCCAAGATCGATGATCTCGAGAACGAACTTGCCGACATTCCGAATCCCGGAGGTGCTCCGCAACGTGTTCGACCAACCCCATCAGCGGTGCAAGAGGTTGATGACGAGCTCGAATCGGGCCGCAACATTCCCCAGGCCATTGCCGTCGGCGTGATCTTTGCCGGGATCGCTCTTTTTGCGTTCCAGCTGGGAGCCGTCGCAACCGTCGCCCTCATTGCTGTTGTCGCTGTGCTCGCCGTCGCCGAGCTGTACGGCGCAATGCGTAAGGTCGGCCTTCGGCCAGCGACGCTGCTCGGCATCGTTGCTTCGGCAGCCCTCCCCGTTGCGGTCTACAACCGCGGCGAATCTGCGTTTGTCATGGTGTTGGCACTGGTCGTCGTGTTTGGCGCGTTGTGGTACATCGTTGGCGCAGAGACGTACAAACCTGCGCTCAACCTCGGCTTGACCATGCTTGGCATTCTCTGGGTGGGCGTGTTGGCTTCGTTTGGTTCGCTGATCGTTCTGCTCAACGACGGCATCAGCATCCTGCTCGCAGCGATTTGCGTCACGGTTGCCTACGACACGTTTGCGTTTGCCGGTGGGAAGGCGTTCGGTTCACGCCCCTTCCACGCGTCGAGCCCGAACAAGACGTGGGAAGGCACGATCGTTGGGGTCGTGGCCGCTGTTGTCGCCGGGTTTGTTGTTGGTCTGCTCGAGATCTCACCGTTCAGCGGACAGCTCACCGATGCACTGTTGCTCGGTCTGGTGGCTGGCATCTTGGCCCCGATCGGTGATCTCACTGAATCGATGATCAAGCGAGATCTCTCCATCAAGGACATGGGTTCGATCCTGCCCGGGCATGGCGGCATTCTCGACCGCCTCGACGGTCTGTTGTTCGTGTTGCCCGGCGTGTACTACCTCGCCCGGGTTCTCGAACTGGTCTGACGTCATTCCCTCATGACATCCGACGATCGCACTTCGGTCGCCGTCGTCGGGTCGACGGGTTCGATCGGCACCCAGACACTCGACGTCATCGCTGCTGACCCTGATCGGTATCGGATCGACTCGTTGGCCGCCGGCCGCTCGCTCGACCAGCTGATCGAACAAGCAAACGCGGTGCGGCCTGAGCTCGTTGCCGTTGGTGACCCGAGCCTCGAACCGGCCCTGCGCGATGCAGTTCCTGCTGGCACCGAGGTGGCGTCTGGCGAAGAAGGACTCGCAGAATGCGCCAGGCGAGCTGACATCACGGTGAACGGAGTGGTGGGATTCGCCGGTCTTCCGGTCACCCTTGCTGCGCTTGAGTCCGGCAAACGGTTGGCGCTCGCCAACAAGGAATCGCTCATTTCAGCTGGCCCGGTGGTGCAAGCCGCTCGCCGCACCCCTGGCGCAGAGCTCGTTCCTGTCGATTCCGAGCACGCTGCGATTCATCAGTGCCTGCGAGCCAACGACGTTGACCGACGGGTCAGTCGCATTCAGGTCACGGCGTCCGGCGGACCGTTTCGGGGGCGAAGCCGCGATGAGCTGGCGTCGGTCACCATCGAGGAAGCGCTCGCTCACCCCACGTGGGCGATGGGTCCGAAGATCACCATCGACTCGTCCACCCTCATGAACAAGGGCCTCGAGGTGATCGAGGCCAATGAGCTCTTCGGAGCTCCGGCTGGGGATCTCGGCTACGGGCTCACGCTCGACGACATCGAGGTGGTCGTCCACCCTCAGTCAATCGTGCACTCGATGGTCACCTATTCAGACGGTTCGACCATCGCGCAGCTGTCGATGCCGACGATGATGCTCCCGATCGGGTACGCCTTGGCCTATCCCGACCGATTCCCCGTCGCGTACGGCACGATCGATTGGGCCACCGTCGGTCGGTTGGACTTCGAAGCTCCTGATCTGGAGGCCTTTCCATGCCTCGCATTGGCCTATCAGGCGGCCGAAATGGGCGGCACGGCGCCGGCGTGGTTGAGTGCGGCGAATGAAGTGGCCGTCGAGGCCTTCCTTAAGGGTGGCCTCGCCTGGGCCGACATCAGTGGTATCAACTCTGAAACACTGGAAAAGCACGATGGTGGAACAGGGTTGACCCTCCAAGGTGTTCTTGAAGGTGATCAACAGGCCCGCCACCATGCAACCGAGCTGCTGCGGCGGGCAGGTTCGTAAGCGAAAGACATCTCTGTGACTCCTGAAAACCCCATGAATGAGGCCGGCGGGCTGGCCGACCAAGGCGCAACACTGGTCGAACCCGACGGTAAGCCTCGCGGGTCGGCGTTGCTCACGAGCGACTCAGGATCAACCGGCGAAACCGAACCAAAGAACAATCCTGTCGGTCTGCTGATTCTTGCTGGGCTGCTGGGTTACCTGTGGTTTGCCGCTGGGTTCCGTGCCTTCCTCTTCGTTGTTGCCCTGATCGTTATGATCTTCCTGCACGAGCTCGGTCACTTCATGACCGCTCGATGGACCGGGATGAAAGCCACCGAGTTCTTCATCGGTATGGGCCCCCGCATCTGGTCATTCAAGCGAGGCGAAACCGAGTACGGCCTGCGAGCCATCCCCGCCGGAGCGTTCGTGCGCATCATCGGCATGAACAACCTCGACCCAGTAGCACCCGAAGAAGAACCCCGGGCCTACAAGAACGCAACCTTCCCTCGTCGCATGCTGGTGATCACGGCGGGCTCGATGATGCACTTCATCCAGGCGATCATCGTGTTCACCCTTGCCCTGTCCTTCATCGGCCTGCCTGACCGGGAGTCGGCGTGGGAGATTGAGCAGCTCTCTGCTCTCGACAACGGCGAGCCCGCACCGTCGACTTTGGCCGGACTCGAACCCGGCGATCGTCTCATCAGCGTCGACGGTCAAGAAAACCTGCAGTTCCAACAACTTGCCGAGTACCTGCAACCTCGCCCCAACGAGACGATCGAACTCGTCGTGCAGCGCGGCGATGAAACGTTCGAAACCGAAGTGGTTCTCGCACTCAACCGTTTCAGTGACGGAACCGAGCGCGGATTCCTCGGTGTGTCGCCGTCGTTCGATGAGCGCACGAAGGAAGGGCCACTGGCCGGAGTGGAAGCTTTCGGCGACGTCACCAGAACAGCTTTCACGGCCATTCCGCGATTCATCGGGCCTGCCGGTCTGGCCAATCTCGGATCGCTGCTCTTCCAGGGTTCCGAGGAGGTCGCCGTCACGAGCGCTGAGGCCAACGAGCGCCCCATCTCGATGATTGGCGCGGTTCGTATCGCCGGCGATCCTGATTTCGACTGGTTCCAGCCGCTGGCCATGTTCGCCTCGATCAACGTCTTTGTTGGCATCGTCAACCTCTTGCCGCTGCTGCCACTCGACGGGGGCCACGCCGCCATTGCGATCTACGAGCGGGCCCGCTCTCGCAAGGGCAAGCGCTACCAGATGGACGTGGCGAAGCTTCTGCCGCTCACCTACGGCGTTGTTGCCATCCTCGGCTTCATCTTCATTTCGACGGTGTGGCTCGACATCCTCCGCCCGATCAGCTGATCCGCTGAAGCAGCCAGGCCGGCTGCCTCGCGTGGCAGACTGACCGCCATGGACACAGGGGTCACCTTCGAGCGTCGCAAGACCCGCCAGATCATGGTGGGTAACGTCCCCGTCGGTGGTGACGCTCCGATCACGGTGCAGTCGATGACCATCACCAAGACGGCCGACGTCGATGGCACACTGCAACAGATCTACGCGCTGGCGGCCGCTGGCGCCGACATCGTGCGCTGCACGTGCAACGAGCCCGAGGCGGCCGAGGGCCTGGCTCGCATCGTGCCTCGCAGCCCGGTTCCGATCGTTGCCGACATCCACCACCAATATCGGCGGGCCCTCGAGGCTCTCGAAGCAGGCGTGCATTGCCTGCGCCTCAACCCCGGCAACATTCGCAAGCCCGAACACATCAAGGCCGTTGCTGCTGAAGCCAAAGATCGCAACGTGCCGATTCGCATCGGCGTGAACGGTGGCAGCCTCGACCCGAAGCTGTATGAGAAGTACGGCGGCAAGGTCACACCCGAGGCGATGGTCGAGTCGGCCTTGCAAGAAATCGCCTACTTCGAAGAGGTCGACTTCGACCTGATCAAGATTTCGGTGAAGGCATCAAATGTGCCGCTGATGATTGAGGCGTACCGACAACTCGCCGATCGAGTCGACTATCCGCTCCACCTCGGCGTCACCGAGGCCGGACCGCCCCCGGCAGGCATCGTGAAGGCCACTGCCGGTATCGCAACTCTTTTGGCCGAGGGGATTGGCGACACGATCCGCTACTCGCTCACAGCGGATCCCGTCCAGGAAGCCAAGATCGGCAGGCAACTGCTGGAGGCCATGGGTCTGCGCGAACGCAAAAACGTCGATCTGATTGCGTGCCCCTCGTGTGGACGGGCCGAGATCGACGTCTACAAGGTGGCGGACGATGCTGTCGTTGCGTTTGAGGGTCGCGAGATCCCGCTGCAAGTGGCCGTCATGGGGTGTGTCGTCAACGGGCCGGGCGAGGCGCGTGATGCCGACCTCGGTATTGCTGCCGGAAACAAGCGCGGCCATCTCTTCGTCAAGGGCCAGAACGTTGCTGTGGTTCCCGAGGACGAGATGGTCCCGACGCTTGTCGAGTGGGCCGAGTTCATCATGGAGCACGGCATCGACGCGGCGATGGAGAAAGCCAAAGCATCGGCCCCCGCTGCTCGTCGGGCGGCCGAGGAAGATCGCCAGCGCAACTTGAACGAGAAGGGCGACGACGCCAACGACGCCGAACACGTCGTTGAGCTGATTCGCAAGGACCGCTAGCTCGTCACTCGAGAATGACGCCGAGGTCGAGCAGGTTGGCCCGAGCGGCGACAGACACTTTGGTCCTCGGCGCGGCTTCGCATGTGCGGCTGAGAATCTCTGCAACTGGCCATGCGGCGACGAAGTGGATGTCGGTGGCATCGCCAGGCACGAGTGATGCAAGCCCCGTTGTCACCCCGGCAAGGGCACACACCTCAGTCGAGATGTAGTCGAAGGTTCTGGATTCGATCACACTCAGATCGAGATTGGGGTTCTCTGCTGCAGCTTGTCGCAGTGTGATGCCAACGTTGATGGCGTCGCTCCGTGGTTCCTCGGCGGGGAGAGCGCCAACTGAGCGCAGCCAGTCCAGCACGTGGAGTTGTCCGCACCGACGAGCATCCCAGATCGACCCATCGTGCATGGCCACGCGGCCGGTGGTTGGGCCATCGACGTAGAGGATGCCGGTGAAGTTCGTTTCCGCAAGGCCGAGGAGATGGCGGCGAATATCACCGGCGTTGATGGCCTGACCTTGAGTTGCGGCGGAGGTGCTCATACCAGGGCATCGACGTCGCGTTTCAAAACCTTGAGAAAGTCCTTGTAGCAGCAGCTAATAGCAGATGTCTGCAGTGCTTTTCAGAAGTGATCGGCGCTCTGTTGCCGCTCGGCAGATCTACTCGCTGGCGGGCTTGCGGCTCTCGAGATCAACGTCGGCGACATCGGCGTCAGCGAGCGCTTTGCCCTGTGTGGCGTCGATCTTGTCTTGAATGGCCGAGAAGGAATCGGTTTCATCGATCTCGTCTTGGATCATGTCGAGCTTCGCTTCGGGCGGGGCGGTGAGTTCGCGTTCCTTGCGAGACAGATCGGTGTCGAGACGCTGCTCGAGGTTGTCGACCGAGTTCTTCACCTCTGCTGCTTCCTTCTTGAACCAACCAGAGATCGAATCGAGGATGCCCATGCGGACAACAATACTCGCCTGGGTTACGTTGGGCCGATGGCCCCGAGTTCCACTGCGTCTGCGGCGGACAGGCTGTCGGATCGTTCGCTTGGGTGGCTCCGATACCTCGACCGCAAGGTGCACACGCCAGACAATTGGGATCGCTTGGGCCAGCCTCATGATCATTGGGATGATCGATCCGATCCGCCGATGGCAAGCTGGCATCGCTTTGACCTGGTGGATTCCTCTTACGCCCTCGGCTTGATGGCCCAACGGACGCCTGCGTGGACCGAGCGGTACGTGCAGGTGCTCGACCGGCTCATCGAACGTCACACGAGCTGGTGGTCAGCGGCCGATTGGCTCACACAGTTTGGGCCTGACCCCGATCGTGGGAACTACCCGGATGCCTATCGGATGCTCATCCCGGAGGAACTCTGGGGTGACTACGACGTGCCGGGGTGGACGGCAAACGGGATCGAGCCGTGGGGTACCCAAATGGACCCGGTGGCCGCCGACGGAATGCTCTTCTACAAGGGATTCTTCTTGTTGCTGCTCGGCATTCGATCGATGGTGGCCGACGACGATCGCTGGAACACACCCTTCGACATGATCCGCGATGGCGACAACAGCTTCTCGTGGAGGCACAGCGCGATTGCGGAGCACCTGAAAGAGCAGTGGCTGGCTGCCCCGATCGGCTGTCATTGAGAGAACACCAAGATCTGGCCGTTTTGACTGGCTGGAGCGGGCCTCGGTCTGAGGCTGCACGACAACCGATTTGGCACCGACTTTCATCGCGAAGCCGTTGAGGGGTGGTGGGACTACGCCCGTTCGCACTATCTCGGGCTTGGGGGCGACGAGCTGCCGACGACCACCACGCTTTACTACGACCCACTGCTTGACGTGCACCATCGAATGCCGGTGAACAGCTCGCTCACCACGGCCTTCTACGCCGCGCCGCAGTTTCCTGACGACGCCCAACGACTCTTCGAGGCTGGGTGTCGAGCGGTCGGACTCGGGGAAGCGGGGCCGCCGTCGCCGCTGCCGGCGAACCGTGGGTTTGCATCGGCGCTCGTGCTCGCTCGCGAGTGGGGCATGAGCGACCTCGAGGCCGAGCTCGTTGCGGCCATCGAGGCGTCGTATGAGCCGACGTGGGACACCGAACGGGCTGAGTTCACGTGGGGCATGGGCCTCGGTGAGCCACACCCCCGGGGGCAGTACAACGCCTATCTCGCGACCGCCGAGGCCGCAGGACCTGGTCGGTGGACGGCGCTTTCTGCCGCTCCTATCGAATCGTGCCCGCAGATTGTCGGCGTCGACTTCCCATCGATGGCGCTCAGTCGAGCCGAGTGGGTTGGCGATGCGCTCCATCTCTCGCTTGCCCCGATGGTCGAGAACCCTCGTGCCTTGACCGAGTTCCGGCTTGTTGGCGCCGAGCCTCGGCTCTGGTTCATCACCGGCATCGACAACGCGATGATGGACACCCGTGGTGCTGATGTGGTGTTTCGAGTGCCCATGGTGAGCGCTGACATGGTGCTGATGCCCGGCATCTACTGACGGGCGGTAACCTGAAGTTGCTTTCGGGCACCGCCGTTCGGCGTGGGTTTCGGCCCACGCTGTTTCGCTTTTGGACGGGCCAACCACTCGCCATCGCTGGATCACCTCTATGTCTGTCACCGACAACGTCACCGATCTTCTTGAGCCTGTCGTCGCCACGCTTGGCGTTGAGCTCGTCGACGTCGAGTACAACGGTGGCCTGTTGCGGATCACGGTCGACCAAGAGGGCGGCATCACCACCGACGTTCTGGCCACGGTGAACCGCAACATCTCGCCGATTCTCGATCAACACGATCCGATTCCTGGGCGCTACACGCTCGAGGTGTCGAGTCCCGGCGTCGAGCGTCGACTCAACACGGTTGCCCACTACCGCCGGGCGATCGGTGAGAACGTCATCCTCAAGCTCTTCCCTGGCCACGAACAGCGGCGCATTCGGGGCGAACTGATTGCCGTCGACGACACCACGGGAGGGCCAGCAGGCGATTTCGTGACAATCGATGCTGTCGAGACCGATGGTGTTGATCTCGCCGAGGTGACGCGACACGAGATCTCACTCGCGGACGTGTCAAAGGCGCGTACTGTGTTCGACTGGGGGCCGGCGCCGAAGCCGGGCAAGGGCCCGTCCAACAAAAAGAAGAAGTAAGCAAGCAGAGCAAGAAGCAAGCAGAGCAAGAAGCAAGCAGAGCAAGAAGCAAGCAGAGCAAACAGCAACCACAACAAAACATGAGGGTGGCCGAGCTCTGATGGTCGGCACCCCTCCTCGAGACCACAACTGAAAGAACAGAAATCATGGCAAACGAGATGACCGATGCTCTCGCAGCACTTGCAGAGAGCCGTGACATTCCTGTCGAGAAGCTCTACGGCATTCTCGCCAACGCTCTCGAGTCGGCCTACAAGCGCGATCCAGAGTCCTACGAATATGCCTGGGTCACCATCGACCCGTCCACCTTTGAGATCCGCGTCTGGGCGCAAGAGCTCGATGAAGACGGTGAGCCCGTTGGCGCCGAGATGGACGTGACTCCTGAGAACTTCGGGCGAATCGCTGCACAGACCACCAAGCAGGTGCTGATGCAGGGCATTCGTGAAGAAGAGCGCGAGATGAAGTACGAGCACTACGCCGGCAAAGAGGGCGAGATCGTCACCGGCATCGTGCAGCAGACCGATTCGCGCTACACGCTCATTGATCTCGGTCGAGTCGAGGCCCTTCTGCCGCAGGCCGAGCAGGTGTCGGTTGGCCCTCGCCCCGATTCAGGGACCCGCTTGAAGGCCTACATCGTCGAAGTTCGCAAGACCGTCAAGGGTCCACAGATTGTGGTGAGTCGAACCCACCCCGGCTTGGTCAAGCGTCTCTTCGAACTCGAAGTGCCCGAGATCGCAGACGGCATTGTCGAGCTGCGGGCATGTGCCCGTGAGCCCGGACACCGCACCAAGATCGCCGTGCACTCCAACGATCAGAATGTCGATCCGGTCGGCGCCTGCGTCGGCGCACGTGGATCTCGTGTTCGCATGGTCGTCAACGAGTTGAACGGCGAAAAGGTCGACATCATTCCGTACAGCGAAGACTCCTACGACTTTGTTGCGAAGGCTCTTTCGCCGGCGAAGGTCAAGGAGGTTCGGATCGACGAGTCGACGGGTACGGCGACCGTGATTGTTCCGGACTTCCAGCTCTCTCTCGCCATCGGTAAAGAGGGCCAGAATGCTCGCTTGGCTCACCGGTTGACCGGTTGGCGCATCGACATCAAGAGCGAAACCCAGATCGAAGAAGAGGCGCTCGGTGTCGAGACCTACGATGGCGAAGAGTGGGCCGAAGGCGAGTGGATTGTCAACGAAGAGACCGGCGAGCAGCTCTGGCAGCCTGCCGATGGCTCACAAGCGATGACCCTCGAACAGTGGGAAGCCGCCTCATCTGCAGAGGGTGATGGCGATGCTCCCACTGACGATGATGCCGCAGAAGCAGCCGGTGATGACGCCATCGACGACGCCACCGACGATGCATCAGCCGATGCTTCTGATGATGGCGCAGACGAAGCGCAAGCCGATGAAGCGGATTCCGACGCTGACGCGGAAGCCTCTGATGATGCTGGAGACAGTGATGTTGCTGGAGACAGTGATGTTGCTGACGCCGGTGATGATGAGGGCGAGGACCCTGCAAAAGCCGCCGATACCGGCGACGACAGCGACGAGGCGGCAGGCGACTGACCCGCTGGTGTCGGAAGAGAACGAACCCCAACGAACGTGTGTCGGTTGTCGGGCCAAGCGGCCCCAATCGGCGCTCGTTCGGTTCGTTCGTGGCCCGGATGGTCGGCCGCTCGAGAGTCGGTCAGGGCCCGGGCGAGGTGCGTGGCTGTGTGCCGACCGTCGCGAGGCCTGCGAAGCTGCCGCGTTGGCTTCTCACGCGTTCGCTCGGGCACTCAGGGTGAGACCCGGAGCAAAGTCGTAGCACACCGCTAAGTACGTGGTCTCGCGGCCGTGTGGCGCTAGGCTCCTGAACTTCGAGCGTGCGTATCCGCGCGCGCTTTCGTCCCGATTCCCTCGAGGGTAGATCTACACGTGGCATCCAAAGTCCGGGTTTATGAGCTTGCACGAGAGCTGGGCCTCTCGAACGCCGAGATCATTGACCTTTGCGACGCGCTCGGAATCGGCGTCAAGAGCCACTCCTCGAGCATCGTCGAGGCGCAAGCCGACCGTCTCCGCCGCAAGGCCGAGCGTGAAGGTCTCATCCGCGAACCAGAGCCGGAGCCGGAGCCGGAGCCAGAGCCCGTCGTCGAGGCCGAACCTGAGCCCGAGCCGGAGCCGGAGCCTGTCGTTGAGGCAGCTCCCGAGCCCAAACCAGAGCCTGAGCCTGAGCCGGTCGTTGAGGCCGAGCCTGAGCCGGTCGTCGCCGAGGTTGAGCCGGAGCCCGAGCAAGCGAAGCCAGCGCCGAAGCCGCCAAGCAACGTGGTGTCGACCAAGCCGGCCGCGCCGCCAAAGCCTGCACCTGTCGTGCAGCCTGCGCCCGCCCCAGAGCCCACACCTGCGCCTCGCCCGGCTGCAGCGGAAGCGCCTCAGCCGGTTGCAGCCCAGAGTCCTGCGCCACCAAAGGCCGAAGCGCCTGCTGGTCGGACAGCCCCGCCTCGCGGGCCCGCCGGCAAACCAATTCCGCCTCCTCCCGGGCCCCCGCTCAGTCCCGGTGGCAAGCCCATCCCGCCTCCCCCCGGTGGCGGGCGCGCCCCTGCGCCCGGTGGCGGTAATCGATCTGGTGGCGCCAGTCGTCCCGGTGGCGGCGGTGGCGGCGGTGGCGGCGGCTTCCGTTCGAGTGGCCCCGGTAACCGCCCAGGCGGCGGCTTTGGCGGCCCCGGTGGTGGTGGCGGTCCAGGTGGTCGTCCCGGTGGTGGTGGCCCCGGTGGTCGCCCCGGTGGCGGAAATCGAGGAGGCCCTCGCGGTCAGCGTCCTCGCCGCAAGAGCCGACGTCGTCGGAGCCAAGAAGAGCTCACGCCGATGGACGTGCCGACCTACACCGCAGACGATGCGCCAGTGCCCGAGGGCACGGTCGTCATTGAACGTGCGTCGACCGCCCAAGATATTGCCGAGAAGCTCAATCGAACGGCCGCAGACGTTGTCCGTTTCTTGCTCACCAACGGCGAAATGGTCACGGCAACTCAGTCGCTCAGCGACGAGCTCATCGAGCTCTTTGCCGAAGACGTCGGGGCCGAGATTCGTCTGGTCGATCCGGGTGAGGAGCAAGAGGTCGAGCTCCAGAAGATCCTCGACCTGACGGTCGAAGAAGACGAGTCCGACGACGATCAGCCGATCCGCCCGCCCGTGATCACCGTGATGGGTCACGTCGACCACGGCAAGACCCTCCTGCTCGACCGTATTCGTTCGGCCAACGTCGTCGAAGGCGAAGCCGGCGGTATCACCCAGCACATCGGCGCCTATCAGGTCGCCAACAACGGCACCCCGCTGACGTTCATCGACACCCCGGGCCACGAGGCGTTCACCGCAATGCGGGCCCGTGGCGCCGACGCCACCGACATCGTCGTGTTGGTTGTCGCCGCTGACGACGGCGTGATGCCCCAAACCGTCGAGGCTCTCGATCACGCTCGAGCTGCTGAAGTGCCGATCATCGTTGCCATCAACAAGATGGATCGCGAAGGCGCCGACCCAGACAAGATCATGTCGCAGCTCGCTGAGCGTGAGCTCGTGCCCGAGCAGTGGGGTGGCGAAACGATCTTCGTGCCGCTGTCCGCCATGACCGGCGACGGCATCCAAGACCTGCTCGACAACCTGCAGGTCATCGCAGAGGTCGAAGAGCTTCGAGCCTCTCCTGAGGGCCGCGCCGCAGGCACGGTGCTCGAATCGCACCTCGACATCGGACGAGGTCCGGTGGCCACGGTGTTGGTCGAGCGAGGCACTCTTTCCGTTGGCGATCCGCTGGTGAGCGGCGCTGCGTGGGGCCGTGTCCGAGCCATGATCAACGACCAAGGCGAGAGCATCGAGGTTGCTGGCCCGTCGACTCCAGTCGAGGTGCTCGGCCTGAGCGACGTTGCGGAAGCCGGCAACGAGTTCGTCGTCGCTCCGAGCGAAAAGGTCGCCTCCAAGGTGGCCGACACTCGCGAGCACTGGCAGCGTCTTGCCAGCCTGGGTCGCGATGCGTCCGCTACGAGTGGTGGCGCCAAGCTCGAAGACATCTTCCAGCAGATCCAGAGTGGCGAAACCGCCACGCTCAACCTGCTCGTGAAGGCCGACGTCAATGGTTCGCTCGAAGCGCTCGTTGATTCGCTCCGCAAGCTTGAGCGTGACGATGTCAAGCTCGCCTTCTTGTCGAGAGCGGTCGGCGGCATCACCGAAAACGATGTGTTGCTCGCGGCAACCTCGAACGCCACGATCCTCGGATTCAACGTTCGTCCCGATCGCAAGGCTCGCGAGCTGGCCGACACCGAACACGTCGAGATCCGTACCTACGAGATCATCTACAAGCTTCTCGAAGACATCGAGAACGCCATGCTCGGTCTTCTCGCTCCCGAATTCGAAGAAATCGTCACCGGCGATGCCGAGGTTCGAGAGATCTTCCGTGTCCCCAAGCTCGGCGCGATCGCCGGTTGCATGGTGCAAAACGGCAAGATCAGCCGTGGCTCAAAGGTCCGCTTCCTTCGCGAGGGCACGATCATCTGGAAGGGCGAGGTGCAATCACTCCGCCGTTTCAAGGACGACGTTGCCGAGGTTGCTGCCGGTTTCGAGTGCGGTATTGGCCTCAGCGACTTCCAGGACCTCAAAGAGGGCGACATCATCGAGACCTACGACGAGCGTGAGATCCCTCGCACCTAAGCCGATCCGGCGGGTCTTCTGATGCACGTCCTGGCCCTGAGGGCCGATCTCCACATCCCCGAGTCGCAGTCACTCAAGGAGAAGCGCTCTGTGGTGCAGTCCATCGTGCGCACGCTCGATGGCTGGGTGTCGGTGGCGGCGGCAGAAGTTGGGGCGCAAGACAAGTGGCAGCGGGCAATCATCGGCGTCTCGGTGATCGGAGCCGAACCGAGTCACGTCGAAGGTCTCGCTGATCGAGTCGAGCGGATGGTGTGGGCGACGGCCGGTGTCGAGGTGCTCGACATCGAGCGCGAGTGGATCGAAAACGACGGATGGGAACGGGTCTGATGGCACGTCGGGGATCAAGCGGCAAGGGTCGAGGCAACAAGAGCTCTCGGTCGCGGACACCAACCCAACGGCACTATCCGAGAACGGCTCGGCTCAATGCCCTACTCACCGAGATCGTGGCCGATTACTTCGAGCTGGTCGAAGAGCCTGAGTTTGGGTTTCTCACCGTGACAGGGGTCGACGTCGACTCTGACCTCAATGTGGCGCAGGTGTTCTTTTCAATCTTCGACGACACGGGTGAAGACGATGACGAGGTGCTCGACGCTTTGGCCGACCATCGCAGTCGGGTACAGCGAGCGATCGCGTCCCAGGCCAAGCTTCGAAAAACGCCCGAGGTCGTCTTTCAGTTCGACCCCGCCGTTCGCGCTGGTGCACGCATCGACAGCATCCTCGCAACGATCGACGACGGCGCTGAGCAGGACGGTGCTGATCAGGACGAAGCCGAGCAGGACGGTGCCGACGGCGACGGTGCTGGTGACACCCCCGGGTCGGAACAGACCTGATGTCGCAGCGGCGGAGAAAGCGTCCCGATTCAGGTGCTGCGGGTTGCCTCGTCATCGACAAGCCAACGGGCTGCACCAGCCACGATGTGGTCGACCGCGTGCGCCGAGCCCTCGGCACCCGCAAGGTCGGCCATGCCGGCACGCTTGATCCTGATGCAACGGGTGTGCTTGTGCTCGGTGTTGGCCCAGCGACCAAGCTGCTCCAGTTCGTCACTGGGGTCGACAAGACCTATGTCGGCGAAGTCGTCTTTGGCGTCGAAACCTCGACGCTCGACGCTGCTGGCGAGGTGGTCGCTACGCACGAGATGGCGATTGACCCAAGCGAAGCTCAGGCCGCCGCTCAGACCTTGGTGGGGGACATCCTGCAGGTGCCGCCGATGGTGTCGGCGGTGAAGGTCGACGGCAAGCGGCTGCACGAACTCGCACGCGAGGGCAAAGAGATCGAACGCGAGCCTCGCCCGGCCGTCGTGCACCGTTACGACGTCGAACCGACCGCTGACCCACTCGTCTATCGAGCTGACGTGAGTTGCGGATCCGGCACCTACGTCCGAAGCCTGGCCGCCGACCTCGGCGCCGCTCTGGGCGGTGGCGCTCATCTTCGTGCTCTGCGTCGCACGTCGGTTGGGGCGTTTACGCTCGAAGGTGCGACGCCGCTCGACGCCTTTGAAGAGAACCCCGAAGCTGCCTTGGCGCCAGTGGCTTCGATGCTGCGTCACATGCCCCAGCTCGAGGTCGACGACACGGTCGCGGCGCAGGTTCGGAACGGCCGATCGCTTGGTCCTGGCGCCGGTGAAGGCCGCTTCGCGATTGTGCATGCCGGGACACTGCTGGCGGTCTATGAGGCACGAGATGGCGAGATGCGGCCAGTGAAGGTTCTCGCCGCATCCTGATCCGTTGGCCCACTACTGGTTTTGAAGCCGTGGCCGCTAACGTCTGGAAGCTGTGGAGGTCATCCGAGATCTCGAAGCTTGCCCGGCGTCAGAGATGGGCCATGCCCTGACCATCGGGGTGTACGACGGCGTCCATCGTGGGCACCAGGCAGTCATCCGAGCGACGCAACAGATCGGCTCTCGCCTCAATGTGAAAACGGCCGTGGTCACCTTCGAACCGCATCCGGCGATGGTGCTCCGACCCGAGAACGCCCCAAGCATTCTGACCGAGCTCGACTTGAAGCTCGAGTTGCTCGAACGGTGCGGTGTCGACACGGTCGTGGTCGTGCCCTTTGACGACACTCGGGCCACCGAGACGGCTGAAGAGTTCGTCGAGCGCGTGGTGGTCAACTGCCTGCAAGCAAAAGCCGTAGTGGTCGGGAGCGACTTCCACTTTGGCGCCGGTCGAGCGGGCAATGTCGAGGTGCTCGGCGAGCTTGGCAAGCAGCACGGGTTCGAAGTCGAAGGCATGGCGCTGTTGCCCCGGCCGGACGGCAAGGTCGAGTCGGTGTCTTCAACCGCGATTCGTCGAGCGCTTGCCGGTGGCGAGGTCGCAACGGCCACACGTCTCCTGGGCCGGGCTCATGAACTACGGGGCCCGGTTGTGCAGGGTGATCAACGCGGTCGGACCATCGGCTTCCCGACGGCCAATGTGGCCGTGCCTCGGCACATGTGCATGCCAGCTGATGCGGTGTACGCCGCCTTCTACACCCGGCCGGATGGCACTCGTCATCCTGCTGCGGTCAACATCGGCAAGCGGCCAACGTTCTACCAAGACGCTGAGCACTCGTTGGTCGAAGCCCACCTGATCGACTTCGATGGTGACCTCTACGGCGAAACTGCCGTCGTGCAGTTTGTCGAGCTCATTCGCTCCGAGCAGCGTTTCGATGGCATCGACGCACTGAAGGAACAGCTCGAGCGAGACGTGTCGCTCGCCGCTGACATCCTCGACCGCGCCAAGTTCGACGACTCCCTCACCCTCAACCTCAACCCTTCGTAGAACGCTGCCGGCTAGGGGTTCTACTCGCTGAACATGTCGAGGCAGGCGTCGAGGCCGTGGATCTCGATGTCGATGTCTGGACGGTGAGCTGCCCACCTCTCACGGGTGAGAGCGAGGAGCTGTTCGGTCGTGCGTTGATCACCCATCATCACGGGGATCTGCCCGTTGTTCTCGTAGCCGAGCTTGCGCGACACGCCGAGTGATGCTCCGTTCTCGAGCCGAGCGCCCGATGTGGCGAGCGTTGCGTTGAGTCCGACGAATGCCAGCTCGAGGACGGCTGCTCGCATTTCCGTGCCGAGCCCTTTGCCTTGGTGGGGATTGCTGAGCCATGAGCCGGTGTTGACTCGTCCGAGGTTTGAGAAGTTTTGGCCTGCGATGCTCTGACTCCCAATGGGCGCACCGTCGACGAAACAGGCCAGAAGGAGGTTCCAATCGCTCGTCAACCACGACGCACGCTGGCTCCAGTGGTGCTTGAGAAACTCTCGCTCGCGCTCGGGGCTCGGCCGGTTGACCCAGTCGGTGTGGAACGGGACCATGACCGGATGCACGCCGTCCTCGACCGCTGCGAGTTGACGCACCAGTTCGTCGTCGGTCGGCAGGCGAAGTTGGAGTCGGGGTGTCGTGATGCGCAGGTCAAAGAGCGGCCAGACGTGTGGGGTCTTCGAGTCGGCTGTCATGGCTGGAATGTAGGTCACGCAGCGGGAGTGACCTGGGGATTAACGACGGGCTAACAGGTCACGTCTTGTCTGGCCAGGTGAGCTGCTCGAGTCGGTGACGGCCATGTTTGTTGGCTTGGAACCTGGTGCGACAGCCACAGAAATGGCAGGAGCATTCAGTCTTGAAGACCCAGCGGTTGAGGTGACGTGTGAAGTCACCGGCGGGGCGGTGTCGTGATGAAACGATCCAAGCGCTGTCGCTCGTGATTTCAGGCCGCGAAGGCGCCTGAGTCGCCGTTACCGGCGTCGGCGGGACGGAGCGCCCAGCCTTCGAGAAGCCGGAGGATCTTCTCGCCGATGTCGATCACGTGACCACCACGAGGAATCTCAAAGGTGGTCCATGAGCATTGCTCGCTTGGAAGACCGACCACACAGATGGCGTAGTGCTCGCCGTCTGTGGTTTGGGTGATGGCGATCGCGAGGGCCCCAGGCTCGAGCGTCTCGCCGCTGGCGATCGTCGCTGCAACGTTGGCGGCTTCGCCAGGGGTTGCGAGTCCGGCCTTCCAGGGTCGGGTGATCACCGTGTTGTTCTGCAGGCTGCTTGCGCTCATGGCGAGACGGAATGGCGGCATCTGCAGCGATTCGATCAGGCGAGAGCCTGCGGGAAGCCGCCGGATGGCGTCGTTCAGCTCCAGCCCGAGCTCGAACCATTCGTCATCATCGATCAACTGCAGCATCTGAAACCCCAACCGCCCGAGCCGGCCAATAGCCGGGTGCCGAAAGACTAAGCGTGGCGGATTCGGCTCTGAGAGTGGTGGATGGACGATTGGTGCGAGGGAGGGAGGCGTGCCGCTGTCAACGCGTTCGATCGAGGTGCGCGAGTCCGAGGGCAACCGTTGTTGCCCAGGTCACTGACTTGAACTCGTGGTTGGCAAGAGCAGCGTCGAGTTCGGCCCGATCAAGCATCAGCAGTTCTTGCTCCTCGAGATCATCGTTGACTGCAAGTCCCTCGGCCGGGCTCGCACCGGTCGCCATGAACAGATGCGCAACGCCAGCACCCCGGTTGCCATCGATCGGGTAGCTGCCGAGATCAATCAAGTCGGCAATCGACATGCCGAGTTCTTCACCCACTTCGCGCTCAGCGGCGGTTCGGGCGTCTTCGCCTGCATCGATGTACCCGCCGACCACAGCGAGCGATGGCCCCTCCACGGCGTACTTCGTCTGTCGGAAACACGCGAAGCGACCATCCGCGGCCTCGACCAAGACGTTCACGAAGTCGGGTGTGATGATCCACAGCCAATCGTCGATCACGGTGCCGTCGGGAAGAGCGACGGTGTGTTCCTCGACGGTGAGGTAGCGACCCTCGGCCGGTTGAAACACGACTCGCCGGTCTTGGGTGATCCATGGCTCCATCCCGGTAACGTTACGGGTCGCTGGATCGGACGCCGTGTTCAACCCCTCGAGGATGAACATCTCACGTTCGTGTCTGGCCGGGCCAAGGGTCCCACCATCAAACAACGACCGATCAGGAGATCACCGATGAGCCAAAAAGTTGGAGCCAACCTTCCCCCGAAGATGGACACCATGAAGAAGTTCGCCCGCACTGAGGGCGACACCGGATCTCCCGAGGTGCAGATTGCGCTCCTCACCGACCGCATCAACCACCTCACTGATCACCTCAAGACCCACAAGAAGGACCACCACAGCCGTCGTGGTCTTCTGATGCTCGTCGGTCGTCGCCGTCGTCTGCTCGATTACCTCGCTGGTATCGACATCGACCGCTACCGCACACTCATCGCCGAACTCGGCCTCCGCCGCTAAGGGCCGCGGTGACCCCTCGTAGGGGTCAGGTCTGAAACGTCAACGCGCTCGTGGCCCCAGGGGTCAGGTACCTGTCCGCCGTAGCGCGCTCAGTCCGACAGAGGTACCGGACCCCTTCCGCCACATTGGGCGTCGGCTTCGCCGAGCCGCTACTCGCGATCGAGTGACGCGTTCGGGGCTGGACTCGTCCCTCGCCACGCAAACGATTCGGTTCGAGGTTGGTGACAGTGGGGCGCCGCAAGCGAGGACTGGCTAGGGGAGCGCAGCGACCCTAGGCCCGCAGCAGCGGCGTACCGCTGGCCCCAACCGGAGACAGGGCGCGGCAGCGGCGCACCGCTGGCGCCAACCGGAGACAGGCGCGCCTACTACTGATTCCACCGCTTGTGCCGATGGGACGGTTACCCTGTCGGGTGCGCGTGCGAAACGTTCGCATGCGGCGGTAGCTCAGCTGCCAGTTTCCGACTCCTCGCCCCGCAGAAGGCCCGTGTCTGCCTGACACGCTTTCTGATCACGCTGTAGCGAGTGGCCGCAATCTGGGATCTGGTCTGCCAATTGTCGAACGATCGTCGTTCTGGCAGAAAACTGAACCCAAGGAGACATCCATGACGGATGCTATTTCCGTTTCTGGGACCATCACGTCCGGTGACGGCCCCGACCTCCACTTGGAGACTGGCAAACTTGCCGGTCTCGCTTCTGGATCCGTACTCGCTCAGATGGGCGAAACCTCTGTGCTCGTGGCCGCAACCGGCGCCAAGCACGTCCGCGACGGGATCGACTTCTTCCCGCTGACCGTCGATGTCGAGGAGCGTTCCTACGCTGCCGGCAAGATCCCCGGATCGTTCTTCCGGCGTGAGGGTCGGGCATCTGATGCCGCCACCCTGACCTGCCGCCTGATCGACCGCCCGCTGCGTCCTTCGTTCCCCGAGGGCTACCGCAACGAAACCCACGTCGTTGTCACGGTGCTGTCGGCCGACCAGGCCAACCCGCACGACGTGCTCGCCATCAACGCAGCATCTGCTGCGCTCATGGTGTCTGACGTTCCGTTCGACGGCCCGATCGGCGCCGTGCGCCTGGCCTTCACCGTTGATGGTGAGTGGCTGCCCCACCCGACCTACCAAGAGGGCGACGAGAGCGTCTTTGAGGTCGTCGTTGCCGGTCGTCAGCTCGACGACGGAAGCGTCGCCGTGATGATGGTCGAAGCTGGCGGCACCGAGAGCTCGTGGGCCTCCTACGAAAACGGCGCCCCGAAGGTCGATGAGGCTCAGCTGGCCAAGGGCTTGCAGGAGTCCGAGCAGTACATCAAGGAGTCGATCGCTCTTCAGAACGAGCTGGTGAAGGCAGCCGGTGGCCGCAAGGAGCCGATGTCGTTCCCACAGATGATCGACTACACCGATGCTCAGATGGATGCCGTCAAGGCCGCCACGGGCTCGAAGCTCGACGACGTCATGTCAATCGCCGACAAGACCGAGCGGGGCGACGCAGAGTCCGCCCTTCGTGACGAAGTCCTCGCCGCTGTCGCCGCCGATCTCGGTGACGATGCCAGCGAGAAGCAGCTCAAGGCCGCTTTCCGCAGCCTCAGCAAGTCCACCGTGCGTCGTCGCATTGTCGAAGACGGCATTCGCATCGACGGCCGTGGCCCAACCGATCTTCGTGCCCTCAGCTCAGAGATTGGCGTTGTCCCACGGGTGCACGGTTCCGGCCTGTTCCAGCGTGGCGAGACCCAGGTGCTCAACATCACCACCCTCGGCATGAAGCGCATGGATCAAATGATCGACGGCATCGACCCGGTCGATCGCAAGCGCTACATGCACCACTACAACTTCCCGCCGTTCTCCACCGGAGAAACCGGCTTCATGCGTGGCCCGAAGCGCCGCGAGATCGGTCACGGCCTGCTCGCCGAGCGTGCCCTCGTGCCGGTCATCCCGAATCTCGAAGAGTGGCCCTACACGCTGCGCCTCGTTTCTGAGGTGCTCAGCTCCAACGGCTCGACGTCGATGGCGTCAGTGTGTGGCTCAACCCTTTCGCTGATGGACGCTGGTGTGCCGATCAAGGCGCCCGTCGCCGGTATCGCCATGGGCCTCGTCTACGCCGAGGGTAAGTACACCACGTTGACCGACATCCTCGGCGCCGAAGATGCCTTCGGCGACATGGACTTCAAGGTTGCCGGAACCGCCGAGTTCGTCACGGCTCTGCAGCTCGACACCAAGATCGACGGCATTCCGTCTGACGTCTTGGCCGCCGCGCTCAACCAGGCCAAGGACGCTCGGATGCAGATCCTCGAGGTCATGGCTGGTGCGATCGCCGAGCCACGTGAAGACGTGCGTGATGGTGCTCCAAAGATCATCAGCTTCGAGATCCCCGTCGACAAGATCGGCGAGGTCATCGGACCAAAGGGCAAGGTCATCAACTCGATCCAGGGCGAGACCGGCGCCGACATCAGCGTCGACGACGACGGTGTCGTTGGCATCGTCTCGATCTCGGCCACCGAGAAGGACATCGTTGATGAGGCTGAGCGTCAGATTCGCCTCATCCTCGATCCGCCGACCGCTGAGGTTGGCGCCACATACCCGGGCAAGGTTGTGAACATCACCAAGTTCGGTGCGTTCATCAACATCCTGCCCGGACGTGATGGTCTGCTCCACATCTCGAAGATCGGTGGCGGCAAGCGCATTGACAAGGTCGAAGATGTGCTCGATCTCGGTCAAGACATCGAGGTACTCGTCGAAGACATCGACCCCAACGGCAAGGTCTCACTGACCCTCGCCGGTGAGGCACCAGCGGTGAAGGAAGGCGCGAGCTCCGGTGGCGGCGGCGGGTCGTCCCGCGGCGGCCGCGGATCACGCGACTCCAATGACGATGGTGGCAGCGACTCCGGTCGTGAGTCGGCATCAATGTCGTTCGACACCGACGAGGTGCTCTCGGACTTCGGTGATCTCGGACCAGAGTCCGCACCGGCACCGAGTGAGAACCGTGGTGGCGGTCGTGGACGTGGCGGTGGCCGCGGTCGCGGTCGCGGTCGAAGCGACTGATACCAGCACGATTGATCACTGCGGCCGTTGACAAGCACAGCCGCAACTGATCGCTGACGAATGGGGACCTGCTTCGGCGGGTCCCCATTTGCGTTTTCAGCGTTCAGCAGTGGCCTGCGGCGCAGTGGCCCGCTTGGTCAGCCGAGTACCCTTGCTGCATGTCGATCCGAGTGGGAGTCGTTGGCGCAGGTGGTCGAATGGGGATCGCCGTCTGCAACGCAGTCTGTAGCGATCCCGATCTCGAGTTTGTCGCCGCCGTCGACCCGATGTACGACGGCATCGACGTCGGCGAGGTCACGGGAGTCAGCGGCTGCGCATTCGACGTCGCCGGCGACAACGAGGCGCTCGTCTTCGCCAAGGCCGATGTCGTGATCGACTTCACCCACATCGATGCGGCTCGTAAGAACCTCGAGTTCTTCGCCAAGAACGGCATTCACGCGGTGGTCGGCACGTCCGGGTTCACCGAAGCTGACTTCGCCGAGATCGAGGCCGCGTTCACCACGTCGAACTGCCTGATCGCTCCCAACTTCGCCATCGGTGCGGTGTTGATGATGCGATTCGCTGAGTTGGCAGCACCCTTCTTCGAGACAGCCGAAGTGATTGAGATGCATCACGACGCAAAGGTCGATGCCCCCAGCGGAACTGCTGTGTCTACGGTGGAACGCATGGCGAAGGCGTCGGATGAGTGGGCTGCCGA
This sequence comes from uncultured Acidimicrobiales bacterium, assembly GCA_937976305.1. GTDB lineage: Bacteria > Actinomycetota > Acidimicrobiia > Acidimicrobiales > SZUA-35 > CALEWY01. The sequence continues at coordinate 17,631 of CALJSB010000119.1, read as the reverse complement.
TCCCACGCAGAAAGAGACGCTCGACGGAGCGCGCGGCGCAACTGGGCCGGCCGGTATCCCCGTGCATTCGGTGCGGATGCGAGGTGCGGTCGCCCACCAGGAGGTGATCCTCGGAACCACCGGCCAAACCCTCACGATCCGCCACGACAGCATCGACCGGTCGTCGTTCATGCCAGGCGTGGTGTTGGCCGCCAAGCGCATCGGCGATGTGCCCGGCCTCAGCATCGGCCTCGACGACGTGTTGGGCCTGTGAGGGTGAGCGACCGCCAATGACCGGCGCGTTCCAGTCGGCGCCCGAGCCCGACCCGACGGCGGCTCAGGCCCAAGGTCAGAGCGCGGCCCAGCCCGAGGGTCAGCATGCCCGTCCGGAGCGTCTGAGCCATGGGTCTGATGCGTTCGACTACGAGGCAACACAAGAGGTCTTGCGGCGAGCTTTTGAGATTGCCCAACGGCAGCTCGAGGAGCCGACCGAGGTCTATCTGAGCAGGGGCACGTTGGCCGAGATTGCTCTTGAGGTTGGGTTGCCATCGAGTGCGCTGGCAGCGGCGATCGCCGAACGTCAACTCGGGCTCGACGAAGAGGCCGGCTTACTCGACCGAGTGTTGGGACCTCGCATGATCGCGGCCCAGCGCGCATCGGCCCACGACGAGCGATATCTCACCGAACGAACGGTCGAGTGGCTCGAGAACGGTCACGGCATGAAGTCTCGTGTCCGCCAAGACGGCGTGGTGATCGCCAATAAGCGGCGAGACGTCGTCGGCAAGGTAGCAAACACGCTGCGTTCGACGCAGGGCCAGGGCGGCCTCGGCAAGGTCCAACAGGTCACGGCCGTTGCGGTTGATCTCGATGATGATCCGGGTGCCGTGGTTCTCGCCGCTGACGTGGGCGACAAGCGCAACGAGGCGATTCTCGGTGGAGTGGCTGTTACCGCTGGTGCCTCGCTTGCCGTTGGTGCCATTTCGATCGTTGCCGGGCCGCTGGTGTTGATCGGTTTACCGGTCGCGGCCGGCGTTGGTGTCTTGACGAGCCGAACGGTCCATCAGGGAACGGTGCGCGACGTCGAGCACGAAGTCGAGTCGACCATCGATCAAGTGGTGAAAGGGCAGCGCCCACCGTCGCTCCTGGGTGCGGTGGCCAAGGAGTCGATCGCCCGTCGGCTGCAGAAGCGTCAAGAACGCACAGCCCAGCTCGCCGAGCGACGCGCCGGTCGTCGCTCAAACCGCGACAACACCCACCCCTAACCCCGAACTGGAGGCCTGCACCGGCGTTTCAGTCGGTGGGAGACTCCAGAACGGCAGAAATCAGTGTCCGGCGGACGCGGTGATGTCAGTGTCCGGCGGACACTTTGCCGGTGGCCTTGCCGTGGAGGGCCTCGGCGTGGCGGTTGAGGCCAACCAGCTCGGCCGAAATGCCTCGCTCAGCAAACTTCGCAACCACGGCGTCGAGCGCAACAACGGCTGAGGTGTCCCAGATCCGGGCATTCGACAGGTCGATCTCGACTCGATCGACCTCTGCGGCGTCGTAGTCGAACGAGTGCACCAGATCGTTGGTCGAGGCGAAGAACAGCTCGCCAGAAACGGCGTACAGGCGCTCGACGTTGTCTGGGTCAACAACGCTCGTCACTCGCACAACGTGCGAGACGTGGCGCACGAAGAACACGGCACTGAGGAGCACGCCGCCAGCAACGCCGTAGGCCAAGTTGTGCGTCAGCACCACGATGCCGACGGTCGCGACCATCACGGCACTCTCGGTCCAAGGAATCGACTTGAGCGTCTCGGGAATGATGCTGCCCCAGCTGAACGTGCCGACCGACACCATGATCATCACCGCGACAAGAGCGGCCATGGGGATCTGAGCGACCAGATCGCCGAGGGCGAGAATCAAGATCAGAAGGAACACGCCAGAAGCCAGCGTCGACAGCCGGGTCCGGCCGCCGGAACGGTGGTTGATCATCGACTGACCGATCATGGCGCAACCGGCCATGCCACCGAAGAAGCCGGTGATGATGTTGGCGACTCCCTGGCCGCGAGACTCGGTGTTCTTGTCTGAGTCGGTGTCGGTCATGTCGTCGAGGAGCTGTGCGGTGAGCAAAGACTCGAGCAGACCAACCAGAGCCAAGGTGATCGAGAACGGCAGGATGATGCCGAGCGTTTCGAAGGTGAAGGGCACGTCGGGCAGGCTGAAGGAGGGGAGCGAACCGGGCAGCTCGCCCATGTCGCCCACGGTCGGGAGATCGAGACCCAGCTGCATCGTGATCGCTGAGAGCACGACGATGGCAACCAGGGGAGAGGGGACGGCCTTGGTGATGCGGGGGAGGCCGTAGATGATGGCCAGGCCAGCGGCGATGAAGCCGAGATTCAGCATCACGGTGCCGCCGCCTTGGCCTGTGGCGATCTCGCCGATGCGGCCAAAGAAGTCGCCGAAGCCGTGGCCGTCGCTCAAAAGAATGTGAGGGATCTGGGCCAGGAAGATCAAGATGGCGAGGGCGTTGACGAAGCCGAGCATCACGCTGCGGGGCACGAACTTCATGAGTTCGCCAACCCCGAGATAGCCGAAGCCGACCTGGAGGAACCCAGCGAGGATGGTGGCGGCGAAGAGATGGCCGAGGCCGTGCTCAGCAACGAGCGGCACGATGACGAGTGCCATTGCTCCGGTTGCGGCTGAGATCATGCCTCGGCGGCCGCCGGTGAACGAGATGATGATCGCAATCGAGAACGATGCGTAGAGGCCGACCTTCGGGTCGACGCCGGCGATGATCGAGAAGGAGATCGCCTCGGGGATCAGGGCGAGCGCAACGACGAGGCCGGAGAGAAGATCAGCCCTGGGGTTCGCTGTCCATTCTTCGGACGCGCGCCGCAGCTGATTGGGGGTGATTGTTGTCACGATGCCCTAGGGGGAGAAGGCCAGAACGCCTACGAAGTTCACAGGGCGCCGTCGGATGGTATGCACAGAACCGGAGAATCGACGCGTTGCGTCGGTCACACCCCCATCACATCGGTCGAGGCAACAACTTCTTGAGACCGGGCACGGGTTGTCCGATACCGCTGTATGGCCCAAACTCGACCTCCCGGCCCCGACCGGCGCATGGTGGCAACCAATCGCGGCGATGTGACGACAATCACATGCCGAGGTTGCGGGGGTGCCATGCACTTCGGCATCGACAATCAGCACGTGACGTGCGGCGATTGCGGCCACGGCGAGACGATCGGGTCTGTCAGCGCCGTCGCCCCTCTTCATCGAGCGCCCCGCAATCCGATCCCGCTGGCATCGCCGTCGGTCGAAGCAGCGCCGATCGATCCGGCAGTGAGCCCCCAGCGTCGAGCCGAGGATCGGCTCAAAGAAGTGACGTGTCCGACGTGCGGCGGCTCGGAGATCTTCACCGGCACGCTCGCCTCAACCAGCTGCCCGTTCTGCGCAACGCCGCTGCAGCTGAGCCATGTGCACGATTGCCCCGACAGCCTTCGGGTCGATGGCATCATCCCGTTCGTCGTGACTGAGGCCGAGGCCCGCAACGCCATCGGGGAGTGGGCGGCGAAGCAGCACCTCGCTCACGATTCATTCGCACGAGACGCCGTCATCGACTCGCTGCAAACGGTGTACTTCGGCGCTTACCTCTACGACCTGACCTGCACGACTGCCTACGGCGGCCAGCGAGGCGATGTGCACTACAACGCCGAGGGCGAGCGCTACATCAAGTGGGAGAGCGTCTCTGGCGACCGTCGTGACACGTTTGGCAATGCGGTGGTGATCGCGACTGATCGGGTGAGTCAGCACCACAACGCTCGACTGGCTCCTTGGCCGTTTGAGGAGATTCGAGACTTCGACCGAGGGTTCCTCAGCGGGCACCTCTCCCACGTTGTTGATCAGCCGCCCGAGCACTACGTGCCGGCTGGTCTCGTTGCCATCGATCGCCAGATCGCTCATTCGATCGAGATGGCCATCGGTGGTGACCGTCGGCGCATCGAGCGCAGAGAGACCGTCGTTGAGGGTGCGGCCCATCGACACCTGTTCGTGCCGGTGTGGATGGCAACGCTGTCGCATCGTGGCGAGTCCCACGAGCTCGTCGTGAACGGCTCGACCGGTGTCGTCAGCGGTGACGCACCGAAGGACAACGCCAAAGTGGCGATCTACGGGTTCTTGGCGTTCCTCGTCGTGATGTCGTTCATCGCACTCACCGTGTTGCTCATCACGAAGGTCGGGATCACCGACGGCGTCTTCACCACGACCGAGTAGCCAGCGCTAGACGCAGGTTTCAGGGCCGGGGCCGAGCACGGGGCTCGGGCCCTGCGCATCAGTCTCAGCGACCAGCGTCCACTGACCGTTGCCGTAGCTGAACTGCCGGTAGTTGTTGTCGAACAAGCTGGTGGCTTGATCGAGCGTGGATCCGTAGTTCTCGATCGTCTGGGCACCAGATGCGGACGGTGCGCAGCCGAAACTCGTGGCGGCGGTCACCGAGGCTCCTTGTTGAAGTGCTGGTTGCACGGCGCCGCCGATGGGGTCGATCGAGCAACCATTCACGTGGAACGACTCGTAGTTCGACCCGGATGCGCTGCCAGAGGTTGAGCTGAAGATCTCCGGCACACCGTCTCCGTCGAGATCGGTGAGGTGGAGGATGTCCGCACCGGCGGGGTCGGCGAATCCGATTGGGCCCGAGATGGTTCCGGCAGCGCCAGCATCAGCAACGAGATGAGCTCCGTTGGCATGGCGAACGATCGACAGTTGGTCGATGGTCCCGTCGTTGTTCACGTCGGCCGACACGGTGAGAGACGCCACTGGGTTGGTAAGCGTTGGACCGGCGCACGAGGCGTTCTGAGGGGCGACGCCAGGGGTGATACTGATCGACGCCATCATCGTCTGCAGCGCAGTGACTGAGGCGTTGTAGTGGGCGTCGAAGTCAGTGACGGTCACTCCGGAGTCGACGAGTTCGTTGGCCGAGGCGAAGAACACACCGTCACCGGCGTCGACAACAAAGACCGAGCGCAGCCCGACATCGAACCACTCTTCCTCGATGACGAACAGCGTTGCCGGCAAACCATCGACGGTCGTCGCAGTCTGTGAGAGCACCGTCATCGTGCTGTTGATCCGGGCCAGCGCCGCCGGGTAGAGCTCGGCTGTCGTGAATGACATGTCGATCTCGGGGCGGTACTCGGCCTCACCCGGGATGTTGATCGGTATTGGGCTGAAGATGGTGCACGTCTGCTCGAACCAGCCTGAGGGCAGCGTGACCGAGTAGCGATTGCCGGTGCAGGTTGATGGGGCGGCCTGCTCGACCGTTGTCGTTTCGGCCGTTGGTTCGGTGGTGGCGAGCGTGGTTTCGGGAGCGGTTGTCTCGACAAGCGGCTCCGTCGTCGCAGGCTCGCTCGGGGCCGAGGTGGTGGGAGCAAGACTCGTCTCGGTGTCGTTTTCGACGGCGGTGGTGGTGGTCGGCTCGTCGGCGACAACGGTGTCTCCGTCGTCTTGGTTCGACCAGACAACGACGCCGATGACGATCAGGACAGCGGCGAATCCTCCGGCGAGGATGGGGCCGAACAAGCCGAAGCCGGATCGACCCGGTGGTGGCGTGGGTGAGGCCGGGTTTGAGGTTGGGGCGTGTGTGATGGTCACGGTGTTCTCCAGTGATTGGAGCCGATCGCCAAATGCGTTGTGCATGCGGTCGTCGAGGCTCATGGTTGGTCCTTTCTGGCCTCAGCGGGAATGGGCCTTGCCTCAGTGGGAACCGAATCGAGGGGCTCGCCCAAGAGTTGGGCGAGCTTCTTTCTGGCTTTGTGAAGATGAGCCCGAGCGGTTGACTCGGTGCATTCGAGAATCTCGGCGATCTCTGCCGTCGTCCGATCTTCGGCGTAGAAGAGGGCGACTGCTGCTCGCTGCTTGCCAGGGAGCTTGGCCACCGCCTTCCACACGTCGTGGTCAGACTCGGTCGGCAGCGACGTCCGAGCTTCGGGGGCCAAACGCATGAGCGCTTTGGTTTCCCTCGAGAGACGACGCTTCCGATTGAGGGCCAGGTTGATCACGACTCGACGAACCCACGTGCCGGGCTTGTCGTACGCCGCAAGGTCATACCACCGTTGGCTTGCTCGGTGGAACGCTTCCTGGGCGAGGTCCTCTGCGACCCCCATGTCTCCCGACACCGACGCAGCCAGGCTGACCATGGCGAGAAACTCGCGACCGTAGAAGGTCGCGAACTGCTCGCTCGATCTGCTGACGAAGGCGGTGTCGATCACCACGATGGGGTCCTTGGTCTTCACATGCACACACACCCCGCAGGCTGCGGAGTTGTTTACTGGTCGGCAGAAAAGTGGCCTGAATGAGCCGGACGGCCCAGGCCCGATGGCCTACAACGGTGTGATGGGAACCGCATTCGACAAGATCACCGACCCGATGAAGGCGTTCGCCGATCGCCAGCACTTGTTCTTTGTGGCAACTGCTCCGTCGGGTGACGAAGGCCGAGTCAATCTCTCACCGAAGGGGTATGACTCGATCCGAATTCTCGATGATCATCGCGTGGCCTACCTCGATCTCACGGGCAGCGGTGCCGAGACGATTGCGCACGTGAAGGAGAACGGCCGAATCACCTTCATGTTCTGCGCCTTCGAGGGCAAGCCCAACATCGTCCGCTTCTACGGCACGGGTTCGGTTGTTGTGGCTGGCGATGATCAGTGGGACGAGCTGTTCGCTCTGTTCGAGGGCACGGCAACGGCGAACGGCGCTGTTCGCTCGATCATCGTGGCTGACATCGACCGCACGTCGAACTCCTGTGGGTATGCGGTGCCCTTCATGGACTTTGTCGAGGAGCGCTCGAGGCTCATCGAGTGGGCAGAGGACAAGTCGGATGCCGACGTCGAGGCCTACTGGGCGGAGAAGAATGCCGAGTCGATCGACGGCATCCCCGCCCTGGGCTGAGCAAGTCGATCCTCCGCCCGTGACTCAGGCGGCGCCGTTGGCCGTCAATCCGTAGGCGGGTTGTTCTCGGGGCGATCGTCTCGGCCATCTTCGTACCACGGCTCTGACGGAACGCCGTGGTCACGTAGGTGGTCGAGAAACTCGGGAAGGTTGAGCGGGTAGACGTATTCGTCGGTGGCTCTGATGTCGTCTGCGCTGAGGAAGCTGATCTCGACGATCGCTGCTTTCTCGATGGGCTCCCATGCTTGGGGCTGAGGTTCGAATCCGTTTGGCACTCGTACCAAGAAGAAGGTTTCGTGTGAGTCGAACCATGTCGTGTCCATCGAGAACAGGCTGTTGCGGGTCATGACGATGGGGCCAAGATCATCGATTGAGTCGAGTTGCAGGCCTACTTCTTCCCACAGCTCACGTCTCGCCCCCTCGTGTACTGACTCGCCTGGATCGAGGCCGCCACCGGGGGTCCACCAGAAGTGGCCTCGGACCGGGTTCTGAGGATCTCGCCCTCGGATCATCAGCACGCGGAAGTCATCGTCGACCAAGAAGATGCGGCCAGACGGGCGGACGATGGGTTCGACTCCGGGCGGCGGCTTCGCCATCAGCTCGTGCCGGAATCGTTCGCTTCGCCGTCGCTCTCGCCCGACGCTGCTGCCTCGTCGTTGGTGAGATCGCGCAAGGCCGAGAGCTCGGAGTTGTCGCCTCGGAACTCGCCGAAGACGGTCCAGAGCACAGCGAGCACTGAAACCACAAGAAGCGGCAGCCGGTACTGGGCAATCCAGTCGAGCACGCCCTCGATGGGCGACTCGAACACGCCGCCGAACTGACGGACCACCCACAGCCGAGCGATCGTGCCACTGACGTTGAGCAAGGCAAAGGTGCGGAGCTTGACGCCACTCGCGCCGGCAAAGGCGCAGATGATGTTGTTGGGCATCGCAAAGATCAAGATCCCCGAGTACTTGCGGAAGCCTTCCGAGCCCGAGTCGACGAACTGTCCGTAGGTGCGTGATCGCTTCTTGACCCACGCCAGAATCCGATCGCCAAACCAGAACCCGAGCAGGTAGTTGACCGGGTCAGAGAAGATGAGGCGGAAGAAGCCAACCGTGTAGTACTCAACCGCTTCGAGTTGGTTAGTGACCAGCACCAAGATGGCGTTGCGGGGGTTGAGTGTCATGGCCAACAGCGGTCTGCTGTTGACCAGATCGGGGGCGAGCGCTTGGCCGACCCAGCCGGCGACGAGCGAGATGAGAGCAATCGCAACCGCCCCGATGACGATCGGACGCGCCGGCGGTTGCCCTCGTTGCAGAAGCGCCGACTCACTCACCCAGGAAGTCTGCCAGCGAATCGGGGCGGGTCGACGTCAATCAACTTGCGTGCACGGAGCCATCCCCGAGAGTCCTGCTGCACGCAGGTTCGAGGGAGTGGCGAAGTTGCGTGCGTCAGGACGTCGTGGCGTGGTGCGTTGCACGCAGGTTCGAGGTGGGGTGGGGAGCTAGGAGGGCGAGACGGAGGTGTCGGGGACCCAGTTGCCGTGGAAGCCGACCGGGACGTGGCCGGGCAGGGTGATGCGAGCCACCTCGGGAGCGGTGATGTCGTTGGCGTCGAGGATGCAGAGCTCAGCGCCGTAGCCGCCCGACTCATTGAGATCGTGCACGAGTGTGATCAGCCAGCCGTCGTCTTCGGCCCGACTATCGGCCTTGGGGACGAACACCGGCTCAGCGCCACCTCGGCCGGGGCCGTAGTCGTGCGTCGTGATCTCACCGGTCTGGTAGTCGGTCTTGAACGTGGCGCCGTGCAGCAACTTCTCGCCTGGGCGGACCTCAGAGGTGTAGCCATAGCGATGCTGCTTGAGGCCAACGCGAGGATCGTGACGAGGGAACTCGTGCGCTCGGTCATCAACTCGCTCTTCGTTGACGGTCGCCGTATCGGGATTGATGGTCCAACGGTCGAGCGTTGGCCGGGCATCACCGAATGGCCCGAGTTGGTCGTGGTCGAACATCCGCTCGTAGCGGCAGAAGTCAATCACCACATTGCCGTCGGCATCGTCGTAGGCGTTGAGCGGATGAAAGATGGCGCACGGATCGACGTCGCACCAGATGACGTCTTCGCTTGAATCGCTCCAGCGGGGCAGGAGCCCCAACCGAGTCTGTCGGCCCTCATTCCAGCCGAACGGCACATTGATGCCCTTGGCCATGGCGTCAAAGCTGATCGTCACGCCAAGGTCGAACACCACGGCGAACCGCTCGGTGATCGAGATGTCGTGGATCATCGGCATGTCGGCCACCGGAATATCGACGGTGTGGTTCACCAGACCGTCTGAGCCGACAACGACGTACTGAATGTGGTCGACCAGGTCGGGCCAGCAGTAGGTCATCGCGTGGAGCTCACCGGTCGCTGGGTCGTACTTCGGGTGGGCGGAGAACGCGGCAGGAAGCGTGTCTTCGAACGCATTGCGGGCCACCGTGTCGAGCTCGTAGGTGAGTTCGCACGGGGTGCCGCCGCCCTCGACCATGGCCCAGGTCTTGCCAGCGAAGCCACCAACGTTCGTGTTCGGGCCAGACGAGGTGCGCCCGCCGTAGGCCGGCCCGCCAATAGCCGGCTCGCCGAGCTTGTCGGTGATCACATCAGACCGGACCCAGCGGTTGCGGTACCACTCAGCCTTGCCGCCCCGGAGGCGGACGCCGTGCACCATGCCGTCACCGCTGAACCAATGGTGCTTGGCCACGTCGGCCACCTCGTTGGCGGGATTCGGGCCGTTGCGGAGCCATCGACCAGCCAGTTCTTCGGGAATCTGGCCGACCACGGGTAGATCAAGCGCCGTCACCTCTTCGCTCACTGGCGCCCGATCGTCGAGCAGGTACGGATTGATGACGGCGGTGAGCTGATCGGTCATGGCTGTGACTCCGGAGAATGCGGCTGGGTTGGGCATGTTTACAGCTGTAAACTTCTGGTAGTGAACACCGAATGTGAACACATGTCAACCTACGATGGATGCATGGCCGAACTGCGGCATTCATGAGTGCACCCGAGACAACGTCGGTCTCGACGAAGGACCGGCTCATCGTGTCGGCCGTTGAGCTCATCGTCGAGCAGGGCTCGATCGATCTGGTGTCGATGAGGGCAATCGCAAAGCGGGCGGGCGTGTCGCCGACCGCCGTCTATCGCCACTACGCCGACTTCGACGAGTTGATCTCGGCAACGGTCGCCTGGTCGTGGGACCGATTCGACGAGGCGGTGAACGAACAAGTTGGTCATATCGATGACCCCTACGCCCGGCTCCAGGCCAGCGGCGAGGCCTACGTCCATTTCGCGTTGGGTCAGCCAGGGCTGTACCGGGTGTTGTTCTCGATTGGGGGGCGAGCAGCGGTGCTACGGAAAGAAGTGGGCCTACCAGTGTTCGGGAAGTTGGTCGACAACGTGGCAGCAGTGCTCGACGCGAGCGGCGACGATCGCAGCTCGCTCGAGGTCGCAGGCAGCGTGTTTACGTGGATCCACGGAGCGGCCGATCTTCGGCTTGCCGCCATCGAACTGCCCGCGTCCGAGGTCGAGCAGCAAGTTGCGTCGATCATGCGCGATCTTCGCCTGGCCGCGATCTAGAAGTCAGCTCGCCGTGATCGTCCCGCGAATTGGCGAGCGGACGGCGAGTTCGCGACGATGACGAGCATCGGAGCACCGAGAACGCAGGCAGAAATCGAGGTGCGGCTGATGGGGCAACCTCGCTTTGTCGTGGACGGCCGCGAGTTGCGGGGCCGTAGCCCAAGAGGGTCGGCAATCATTGCCCGTCTCGCACTCGACGCTGGCTCGGTCGTCCCCCGCGAGCAGCTCATCGACGACGTGTGGAACGGCGAAGTGTTGTCGTCGGGGCCAGCGGCCTTGAGGACGCAGGTTCGGCGACTGCGCAGTGCGCTCGACAAGGAGGGGATCGGACACATCGTGCGGACTGCCCCCGATGGATACATGCTTGATGTCGATCCAATGGCGGTGGATGTCGCCAAGGCTGAGCTACTCCTCGATGCCGCCCTGGTCGACGTCGCCAGCGACAGCGGCGAGAGAACGCAGAGGCTCCGCCAGGTATGGGATCTGATCAAGCCCACCCCACTTCAAGGGCTCGAGGAGTTTCAGTTTGCTGCGCCTCACTCGGCGAGACTCGCTGCACTCGCCGAAGTGGCCCGCCTGGAATTCGCCCGGGCGCTGATCGGGTCCGGCAGCCCCGAGACGGCGATCTCAGTCCTCCAAGATGCCGTTCACAACGACGTTCTCGCCGCAGAGCCTGTTGCGCTCACGGTTGAAGCCCATTACCGAGCAGGTCGGCCCCACGATGGGCTTGCCCTCGTCGAAGCGCATCGTCAAGCAATGCTCGATCTTGGGCTTGTGGTGTCTGAGCAGGTTCGCATTGCAGAAGGGATTGCGCTCGGTGTCGAAGAAAGTCGGCCCGGCCGACCTACACCTCTCGTGGGACGAACCGAGGAATGCGAAGCCTTGGCGACCGCCCTCGAAGACCTCGGGAGTGGCGCGGCAAGCGGACGTGTGGTCACCGTGGTCGGGGAGGCAGGCGTTGGCAAATCGGAACTTCTGAACTGGCTGGTTGGCTGTGCAGAGCTCAACGATGTGCAAGTACTTCGAGGATCAGGCGACCAGCTCGGCAACGACTTTCCGTTGCTCGCAGTCCGCGAGGCAATGTCGCCACTCGCTGGGGTCCGTCGGGTTCTGGACGACTCGCTCGAGCGGTCAGCCAATGACGGCAAAGCCGACATCGTGCGGGCGACGAACGAAGCGTCGCTCCTGTGGCAGAGACTTTCGGTGGCCGAGTCCGTCATCTCCGAACTCGAAGCAGCGTTCTCAGACCCATACGTCGTTGTCATCGATGACTTGCATTGGGTCGACGCATCATCGCTGGCGGTTCTCCGAGCTGTCGGGCGTCTCGCAACGCGGACGCCCGTGCTCCTCGTACTCGCTGGTCGGCCCGAAGGCGACTGGCTCGACTCTCTCGCCACATCGTCGAGTCTCAACCTCATGCCGCTTCCGCTCGACATCGAGTCTGGTCGGACGATGGCGCAGGCCTTGGTTGGGGCATCTCTTGGTCCGTCGCTCGCCGGAGCGGTCGACCGGGCGGGAGGTGTGCCACTTCTGATCGTTGAACTGATCCGTGGGCTGAGGGCAGAACGTCGTTTGCGGGCTGGCGACGCCGTTGAGCTGATCGGCGACTCAGCTCCCACGTCACTGCGAGAGCTCGTCAGGCGTCGACTTGGACCCCTACCCACCGACGTTCGTCGGCTCTGTGAGATGGCCGCACTTCTGGGCGCCGAGGCCCGGATCGATGTCGTGGGGCCGCTTCTCGATGCGACGCCGATCGAGGTCAACGAGCTCGTGACGGCTGCGGTTGCCGCCGACCTGCTCACCTCGACGTCGACATCGTTGGCGTTCCGCCACGATCTGGTCCGCGAAGCTGTGGCCGAGGCGGTGCCGCCGGCCGTGCGAGCGAGTCTTCACCGAGAGATGGCATCCCTTCACGCTGCTCGGGGGGCACCCATCACCGCCGTTGCGGCGCATGCCGCGCTCGCTGCTGCGCTCGAAGACGATCAGCAGCTCATTACTTGGCTGCGAGAGGCGGCTGACGCAACATCGATTCTCGAGCCGGAGACCTCGCTCAGGCTGCTTGACCGGGCACTCGAGATCGGACCGGCTGAGGTCGACGTGAGATACGGCCTTCTCCGGGCCAAGGTCGAGGCATTGACCAACTCGGGGCAGATCGCCGAAGCGGCAGCATTGCTCGATTCGGTCCTCGAGATGGATCCCGACCGGGCTGCAGATGCGCTGCTCCGCCTGGCTGGACTGAAGCTCCTCTCGAACGACACCGTTGGAGCAAAGGAAGTGCTAGAACGGGGCCTGGCTCGGGACCCGGGTGAGCCAGTCAACTGTCGACTTCACGCATTGATGGGGCTGTGTTGCACGATCCTGTTGGACCGCGACGGTGCCGAGCATTGGTCGGCAGAAGCTGAGCGCCTCGGCACGGCGTGTGGCGACCTCGTCGCAAGAAGCATCGCGGCCGGGATGCTCGGGCGATTGCGTTGCCTGGAGTTCGATCCGGGGGCGCTGGCCGACAATCGTCGCTCGGTTGAGCTGGCCAATGCAGATCCCACTGGCCAAGCACACGGCTATGAGCCCTACTCATTCCTGGTCATGGCGGCGATCGACCTCGGTTTGCACGAAGAGGCTGAGGCAGCGATCGCTGCTGGCCGGGCGGTTGCGCAACGAGTGCACACCCCGTGGGTCGAGCCGCTTCTCCAGGCACTCGAAATGTTGCTGCAGTATCGCCGGGACGAAAGGGTCGAACTCGACGCAACGGCGACCGAGATCTTGCAGCGCCGGACGCTCGTAGGGGCTGGCATGGTCGATGCGTGGGCCGAAACAATGCTGGCCCTTCGTGCCCTGCGCGACGGCAACGTCGACCAGGCTCGGTCACTGATCACCGCAGCGAAGGCCGAAGAGTCTCCCAACACGCTCGGGGAAGACTTCGGCGTCTGTGTCGATGCACAACTCCTCGCCATCGACGGTGACGTGAAGGCCGGCTTCGACCATGTCGCCGGAGCGTGGGAGATCTGCGGCCTGATCGGGGCCAAGATCTGGTTTCAAGTCATGGCCAGTACGGCGATTCGCCTCGGTCTGCTGTCTGATCAGCGCGAACAGGTGGAGCAGATGGTGCGGGACTGCGAGTGGATCCGAGATCGGACCGATGCCCCGGTTCACCATGCGCTGGCGGCTCGGGCCCGCGCTTTGCTCGATGGTGATGTCGACGCAATGCGCGAGGCGGTGAGGCTGTACGAAGCAACCGATTGGGTGCTCGAGACGGCAGACGCCGCCGCAGAATTGGCGGCCATGGAGGCAGGTCAGCCTCTGCCCGCAACCTTCCTGCCGGCACTGCCGACGCGCTGACTTTCGGCCGCTGCCGCTGCACCTGAGGCATGGCGCCAGATGAGCGCGTCACGCCGTGTCACGCTCGTGTCACGCCCCAGTCTTCATTGTCGTACTCCTACACCCAGGAGGGCACTGACAATGAGCAACACCGCACCACAACGGACCAACGGCGACGGACATCGCGAGGACGAGCGAGGAGATCGCCAAGAGGGCGAAGAGACCCAAAACCCGAATGACGTGAAGGGCGAGGGTGGCGTACCCGATGGCAAGACCGATCCGGCTGACGGTCGAAACGGGAACATCGCGGAAGACTTCTTGAACAAGCACGCCGGGGATGCCGGCCAGCACGCCGGTCCACCTTCGGGAGGTAGCCTGAGCGATCAAGAGATCACCGATCAGTTCGGCGGAGGTGCCAGTACCGGTGAACCAAACGTCGACGATCTGCTGAACCCCAACATCGGGGCTGACCCTGCGTTTGGGGACTATCTCGAGCCGAACGGTGGTCCACCTACCAGCTGGGACGATGTTGACGCCGGTCCTGGCGGTGTCCAGCCAAACGTCGAGGTTGGAAACGATTCGCCTCTTACTCAAGAGGAATACGACGAGGGGTACGGGCGTCTTGCTGACCTCGCGATTGCCCTCGAAGACGAGGCGAAGAAGGACGGCGAGATGACGCCGGATGAACACGCAAGTGTGCAAGAAGCGGTTACCGCGTTGGACAACTTTGCGAAGAAGCACGATCCAGAGAGTGTCTGGGTGCTCGAGCGAGGAGGCGACCACAAGAGCAACTTCAAAGACGGCGACGTTGCCGGCGAGAAGGCTGTTGATTTTGTCACGAACTCCATCAAAGGGGAAGAGGTCTTCAGGAACTACGCCACCGGTGATTTGAGCGACCGGGAGAACCTTCCAGACGATGCACACACCACCGATGGTCGATCAACCATCGACGGCCAGAAAGGGCTGGGCGGCACAGGCCAAAAGTCAGACAAGGGTGCGTTGGACATCATCAAAGAGGCGTGGGACTTCAAACACGGCGATAGCGCATCTTCCGAACAAGAGACCGGCGGGGATGACGGGCCCGGCGAAGATGCCCCGTCGAACGACGGTGTCGACGATCGGCACTATGGCGATCCGACAGGCGAAGAGAACGCAGCAACGGCCGAATGGTTGCGGGGTCAAGGTCTCGGTGAGACGGTCACCAAGACCGATCCAAAGACCGATGGCACGATCGACCCTGGATCGGGCGAGACCGACGTCGACACGGGCGGAGGGAGCGGTGTCGACAACGACGATGGGGTGACCAACCCCGGAGGGGCTGACGGCGGTTCGGGCCCGAAGGGTGGCGGGAAGACCCCCGGCGCGGGAAGGGCAAACGAGCCCGACTACGGACCCGACGACAACCGCACCTACGAAGGGCGTGAACGGTCGCCGGGCGATGAGGTGGTCGGCGTCTCGCACGGCACCGGGCTCGACGGCGACTTGACCGACGGCGAGCTGACCTTGGACCCTGAGGATCTGGGTGCGCCATCAGTGGTTGGGCTGCCTTCAGATGAGTCCGGCACCGACGAAGAGTCGGGTGATGATGACGAGCCGGTCGAGGGTGACGTCGAGGAGCGAACGAAGAGCGGTCCCCAACGGCTGGATGACGACACCGAGCACCTCGTCGAAGGCGAGGCCGAACTCGAATCCATCGTGGCCGACGGCGACGAGAGCGGTGACGACTTCCTGAGCGAGCAAGCCGATGATGTTGCGCGGCGAGGCAGTGGCGACAATGGCGACGCTGGCGCTGGTAGCGGTTCGGGCCCGACGAACAATCAGATCTCCGACGAGTTTGGTGACGACGGCTATGCCGACCCAGGCCTCGGCCGCGACGCGGAGGCCGAGGATGACCATGCCGAGGATCTGTTGACCCCTGACGTTCCTTCGTCCGGAGATGGATCTGAGTGGGAACAAGGCGCCAAGGGATGGGACGACGGCCCTGGTGGCGACTCTTCGCTTGAGTCGTCCGGGCCTTCGATGGGCGACATCGCCTCGGGGCACACGGGTGATCGGGCGTGGGACCGTAACAAGGCCATTTCGGAATACGAACGTTCCGACAAGACTCCGGATGACTACCAGGACCTACAGGCCGAGCTTGCCGACATCGACGCCGAGACTCCAGTTCAGACCGGTCTCGCGGGCTGGCTTGATGCCGATCAAGAGACTCCGATGCCCGATCCGCCCCCGGCGAAACCACCGGCTGAGCCGCCGGCCTCGCCTGTTGATCAGAGCGGGATCAACGAGCACATCACGACGGCTGGAGGAGACTATTTGACCAAGGGCGAGGCCGGAGGCCTCGATCGAAACGATGAGCAAACGGCTGCGCCCGGCTCCGCACCCGGGGCAGTGATCGTCGATGACGACAGTCAGATGTCGAAGGAGACGGTCACGGTTGTTGACGACACTGGCGAAAGCAGCGAGGTGCCCGTGAACCATCAGTCGTCCAACGACTTCTCCCGACTCACCTACGGCTACGACGAAGACGGCCAGTACTGGGCAACCGATGAGAACAACAACTCATGGGAGATCGAACGCGATGAGATTCCGGAAGGGCGACATGTCGAAGATCTCGACAACGTGTTTGGCGAAGAGAAACAGACCGACACAACGCCCGAGAAAGAGACCGACGACACCGACGACAACCGGACCGAGAACGAAACCAAGGACCAGGCCAGTGAGGCAGACAAGAAGGAAGACAAGACTGACGACGCCGGCCAACCTGATCCGGAGAACTACGAAGACGAAGAGACCTTGCGAGCTCGCGAACAACGCGAGCACATCGAGCGTCAGGCCGGGGCCGACACCGACGAAGGTCTGGATGCGTTCGACCGTCCCACCGGCATCGGGAACGATGTCGACCCCGTCGAACACAATGCCGTCGATACCACGGGCGGGAGCGGTACTGACAACAACCAAGGTGTGACCAATCCCGGTGGCGCTGATGGCGGATCGGGTCCGCAGGGGAGCGGCAAATCACCTGGACCTGGCGACAGAAACGAACCCGACTACGGCCCCGACGACGGCCGCACCTACGAAGGTCGTGAACGCTCGCCTGGCGACGAAGTTGTTGGTGTTTCGCACAGCACGGGCCTCGACGGCGATCTGACCGAGGATGCGCCACCGACTCTCGATCCTGATTCCATAGCGCAAGGGCCGCCGGAGGTCATCGAGACTCAGATGACCGGTGAAGACGCGGTCGAGGTGTCGGCCGAACCTGCACCTCCGGCGAAGGGTGGAGGTGCACACGACAGCCCCAAGCAAAAAGAGGCCGAAGAGCCGAAGGACGAGCTCGATCCCAAGCAGGAGAAGGTCGACGAGGAGAAGAAGGTCGACCAGTCGGAAGCTGACCCTCACCAGCTCGACGACGGAGGCAAGCCAGAGGTGGCGATCGCTCCACCGGTGAAGCCGCCAGCGGCAACGGCAACCGTCGACCCGGCCGACACCGTCGACGAGAGCGATTTCGTGTGGACGGAGGAGTCGAAACCCAAGGACGACGAGGTTGCCGAAGCATCCAAGGTCGATGTTGACCAGATTGACACCGACTACGGCAAGCCGACTGCTGACCCAGTTGCCGATCACTCACCTCCAGAAGAGCCAGAGGACCATTTGGCCGAGGTTGCAATGCCAACGCCGCACAAGGAGGTCGAGGCACCCCAGCCAGAACCCGAGCCGTTCCCAGAGATCGTCGAAGTGGCGAAGGATAATGACCACGTCGACGAGGAGGTTGAGGAGCTGCTCACCGACTAGCAGCTCGGGGTCGTTCTCGGGCTGGAGCAGCCCGAG
>CALJSB010000118.1 GCA_937976305.1 uncultured Acidimicrobiales bacterium | reverse complement strand
CCGAGCATGCGGATCGACAACACGCGGCGTCGGCCCGGCCCGTCAACCCCGCCGGCACCGTGAACGGTCGCCATATGAAAAAAGACGGCGTCTCCGGGCTCAAGTTCCCAGCTGATCACTTGCCATCGATCAGGGTCGGCCGAGAAATCAGGCAGCTCGGCGAGACTTCCTTCTGGGAACCACTTGGCCCGAGCATCCAGGAAGGTACGGGGGACGAACCAGGGGCCCACGTGAGAGCCAGCGATGAACTCGACGGTTGCCGACCTCGGCACCGGATCGACCGGAAACCACATGCTGGCGTTCTGGGTGCCGGCCACGTTGTAGTACGGCTGGTCTTGGTGCCACGGCGTGCGCTGGCGAGTTCCGGGCTCTTTCACGAGCATGGGATCGTGATAGAGCCGGATGGTTGTCGAGCCAGTGAGGTGTGCGGCAATCGCAGCCGCCGGAGATTCCCGGATGAACTGCTCCATCGTCGGGATGCGGTTCCAATTGCAGAAATCTTCGATGAAGGCACCGTCGTCGACGGCCGAGGCTCTCACCGCCCGCGGTGAGAGATCAGCCAGGTTCGCTTCGATCGCTTCAGTGGCGAGCGCGACGTCTGCTGCGCTGAACGCCTGCCGCACGCACACTGCACCGTCGGCGGCGAAGTCACCTTCGATCTCGTAGGCCATGTGGCCAGTCTGCCTCCGTTGCGCTTCGGGACACCCCACGTTGTTCCCCGACCCAATCTCGCCTCGACTCCCAAACTGGTCTCAAGCAACTCAGTCGTTGAGAGATCTGGTCAAATCTGGGCCTACGATGCTCGGCGTGACCTCGCTCGAGCCGTCCGATGTGATCGTTGTTGGTAACACCTCGGACGACCCATTCGCCATCGATGTCGCCTACACGATCGGCCAAGCGGAAGACATCGCTGACCTGATCAGCCTCAAGACGTTCGCCAACTCGGAATTTTGTCCTCGGTTTATTTCTGATGAGGACGACCTCACCCGCATCGGCAACCACCTCGAGGGCAAGACGGTCATCATTGTCAGCACGACCAACGGTGTCGTGAGTCGCAACCACCTCGCGATGCGCAACTTTCTGATCTCACGATCGGCAAAGGACAATGGCGCCAAGACGGTGGTCTTGGTTGAGCCCGACTTGTTCTACAGCGCCCAAGATCGTGGGCCGAAGCCTGAGCACGGCAACACCCACTTCGAGCGCGACGAAGACGATCTGAAGAAGTTCGACGGCCAACCGTTCTCCGCGCTGCTGTACGCCCAACTGCTCAAGATGTCCGGCGTCGACCGCGTGATCACCGTGCACAACCACTCGACGTCGGTCGAGTCGGTGTTCACCGAGGTGTTCGGCGGACAGTTCCACAATCTGATTCCGTATGAGATCTACGCCGACTACCTGCGCGAGTCCGACGTCGTCAGTTGGGCCGACGGCGGCGAGGGTCTCGTGTTGTGCGCACCCGACAAGGGCGCCCGCGAGTTCGTCAGCGAGATGTATCGCCGGCTCGACCTGCCGAAGGCGAAGTTCATCACGCTCGACAAAGAACGTTCGGGTGAGCGGAGCGTGTCGATCACCTTGCACGAACAGAGTGAGGCATCGCTCGAAGACATCAAGGATCACGACGTTGTCCTGTTCGACGACATGGTCCGAACCGGTTCGACCGTGATCGAGTCGTGTGAGTTCTTGCGCCAGGGTGACCCGGCGCGGATTGTGTTTGCGGTGAGCCACTTCTACGCCAGCGCAGGCGGGCGAGAGAACATGGCGTCCGAGGCACTGAGTGAGATCCTGACGCTCAACTCACTGCCAACCGTGCTCAACCGAGATGTCCAGGGCCGACTGCGCAAGAAGATGGTGGTGCTCAAGATAGAGAAATGGCTCGGCCAAAACCTGTGCGAGATTCTCGATCTGGCTCACGCTGAGAGTTCGTCGTCGTACCAGATCGACATGTCGTCGAAGAACCCTCGCTTCCTGCGCAAGATCTGGTCGAACGATCAACTCCCCGACCTTCGCTGATCCCCCATGCTGAACAAGCTCGACGACTATCCGATTCATCAGACGCCGGAGCCCGTCGCTCATCCGGCGACGTCTGATCGCAACGTGTATGACCGCACGTGGTTCAACGGGTATTCGGCCGATGGCTCGCAGTACTTCGGGATCGGCATGGCGATCTACCCGCACCGAGGGGTGATCGATTGCGCGTTCAGCACCGTTGAGGCCGATGGTCGTCAGCACGCCTTCTTTGCGTCGGCCGTCGCCCCCAACGAGCGGACCGACATGTCAGTTGGTCCCTTCCGGATCGAGATCGTCGAACCGCTCCGTCGAGTGCGGGTGATTCTCGACGACAACACCACCGGATTGTCGTGCGACCTCACCTTTTCGTGTCGAACATCCGCCATTCAAGAGGCACGGCAAACACTTTGGTCTGGCACAAGGCGCGTCATGGATGCCACCCGGTTCGACCAGTTCGGGAAATGGGATGGAACGGTCGTCAACCCCGACGGCGAGTTTGCGGTCAACGATTGGTACGGCACCAAGGACCGTTCGTGGGGCGTTCGAGGCGTCGGCGAGCGGGAAACAACGGGTGCTCCTCAGCGACCACCACAGTTCTTCTTCCTCTGGGCGCCACTCTTCTGGGACGACCATGTCAGCCATGCAATCTTTTTCGACGGCAAGAGCGGCGAGGCGCTGGTGCGTGAAGGGATCGAGGCGCCGCTCTTCGACTCTGAGGCCGACATTCCTGCGGCCCTCGTCGACGTCGACACTCGGATGGCGACAGCCGCCCATCGGGTCAGATACCACCCGGGCACCAGGCTTGCGGCGTCAGCCGAGATCGACTTGGTGCGGGTAGGCGGTGAGGTGCGCACGATCGAGCTATCGCCCGTGCTGCGATTCCAGATGAAGGGACTCGGCTACGGTCACCCAACCTGGCGTCAAGGGTCCTACCTCGGCGAACTCGAAATCGGCGGCGAAACCTACGGGCCTGCCGAACTCGACTTGCTCTCACCCGAGAACCTGCACGTGCAGCAGATCGTGAAGGCGACCGATGGCACCCAAACCGGCATCGGCGTGCTCGAACAAATCGTGATCGGCCCGTACGCCCCCGCCGGCTTCGTCGACATCCTCGACGGCGCCCCCTGATTCTCCGTTCTGGAGTGCCCCACCGACTGTTTCGCCGGCTGACGCCTCCAGTTCGCAGCGCCACTTCCGTTCTGGAGTGCCCCACCGACTGTTTCGCCGGCTGACGCCTCCAGTTCGTTCGATGTTGTGGTCGGGGCCTACGATTGACCGTAGACAGAACACGTGACAAGGGAGTCCACGCCATGCCAGACGCACTGATCATCGATGCTTGCCGCACGCCACGAGGCATTGGCAAGCAAGGCAAAGGTGGTCTCTCGCACCTGCACCCCCAGCACCTCGGACGTACGGTGCTCGAAGCACTGGTGGAGCGCAACGGCTTCGACACCGCCGAGGTCGACGACATCGTGTGGGG
Organism: uncultured Acidimicrobiales bacterium; assembly: GCA_937976305.1. Lineage (GTDB taxonomy): Bacteria > Actinomycetota > Acidimicrobiia > Acidimicrobiales > SZUA-35 > CALEWY01. Next base: position 5,804 of record CALJSB010000118.1, on the reverse strand, counting down.
CACGAGCGCCCAGGTCGCAGAACAGTCCGGCGACCTCGGCCGGATGTCGGCCCTCGATGCTGGCTACGACGTCAAAGCCAGTGGCGTGACGCTTGATCGCTTCTGCGGCTCGGGCATCACGGCAACCAACTTCGCGGCCAATGCCGTCATGGCCGGCATGGAAGATCTCGTCATCGCGGGTGGCACCGAGATGATGTCGCTGCCCAAAAAAGGCCTGTTGCCCATGGGGGCCAACAACGAGCACCTTCGTGAACTCCATCCGCAGTCACACCAGGGCGTGTGCGCCGATGCCATTGCCTCGATGGAAGGCATCCCCCGCACGGCGCTCGATGAGCACGCCGCCGAGTCTCAGACTCGGGCAGCCCGGGCCATTGAAGAAGGCCGCTTCGACAAGAGCCTCATCCCCGTCCTCAACCTCGATGGCTCTGTTGCCCTCGATCGCGAGGAGTTCCCCCGCCCCGGCACCACGGCCGAGAAGCTGGCCGGTCTCGCCCCGAGCTTCGCTGCCTTCGCCGACCACCGTCACGAAGACTTCCCCACCTTCCGTGAGCTCATCAACCAGAAGTACCCCGACCTCGAGATCGAGCACATGCACCACGCCGGCAATTCCTCCGGAGTGGTCGATGGATCAGGCGCCATCCTCATGGCCAGCGAGGACTACGCCAAGGCGAACGGCATGAAGGCTCGAGCCCGCATCGTGGCCACCGCCAACATGGGCGACGACCCGACGCTGATGCTCAACGCGCCCGTTCCAGCAGCGCAAAAAGTGTTGGCCCGAGCCGGCCTCACCGTCGACGACATCGACATCTTTGAGATCAACGAGGCGTTCGCTGTCGTGTCCGAGAAGTTCCAGCGCGACCTCGACCTCGACCGCGACAAGGTCAACGTCAACGGCGGCGCCATGGCCCTCGGTCACCCCATCGGGGCAACCGGCGCCATCCTCATCGGCACCGTGCTCGACGAGCTCGAGCGCACCGACGGACAGTTCGGCCTGATCACCATGTGTGCCGCCGGCGGCATGGCCCCCGCCATCATCATCGAACGCGTCTAAACCAATTGGCAGATTTTCGCACGACACCCGTGCAGGAATCTGCCAGTTCACCCGCTGACGATCAGGCTTCCGGCGATTGGCAGATTTTTTTCACGACGTCCGTGCAGGAGTCTGCCAGTTCGCAGGAGGGGGTTAGGTGTTTGCCGGGGCGGGGGCGAGTTTGACGCCGGCGATGGTGATGCGGTGCATCAGACGACGGTGGCCGTGATAGTCGTTCTCGGCCAGGTGCCAGGTTGCTCGGTTGTCCCACATCGCAACCGAGCCGGGCTCCCAGCGGAACCGAGTGGTGAACTCGGGCTGCGCCGCGTGCTCATACAAGTACTGCAGCAGCGGAGCTGACTCCTCTGCTGTCCAGCCGACGAAGTGTGTGGTGAACGCCAGGTTGACGTAGAGGCATGGCCGGCCGCTGACCGGGTGGGCGATGACCACCGGGTGCTCGGCACCGCCCACAGCCTCGGGGTTCTCGAGTCGGCCACCGAGATTCTTGACGTGTTCGGTCTGGGCCCCGAACACGTGCTCGTTGGAGTGGTGGGCTCGCAGCCCGAGAAGCGTCTTCCTCAAGCCGGGCGAAAGGGCCTCATACGCCGCGCTCACACTGAGAAAGCGGGTGTCACCACCCTCGGGTGGCACGTCTCGGGCCACCAGGATCGAACCTCGCGCCGGCGCGGCATCGTAGGAGTGATCGGTGTGCCAGGCGCCGCCGATGTTGCGCTCTTGGTCTGGTTCTTTCAATACCTGGGCGATGCGCGGGTAGCCCTCGACCTTCTGGAAGAAGCGATTGACGTCGATCGCTCCGAAGTGTTCGGCAAAGGTGATGTGATCGTCGGGCGTGAGCTCTTGGTCTCGAAAGAACAACACGCCGTACTCGCCCCATGCCGCAGCCAACTCGGCGGCCTGAACTTCCGTCAGCGAACGGAGGTCGACCCCCGACACTTCGGCACCGACATGCTCTGATACTGGCGTAACGATCACGCCTCGACAGTATGCGCCCAGGCGACGCATCGTCTAAACAACAGCGGTGGCACTGATTAGATCAACGATCGACCTCGGCAGCGCTGACTTCCAAAAGAACCGTGACGACATGCTGGAGCAGCTCGCGATCATCGACGAACTGCACGCCGAGGCCGCCGCAGGCGGCGGACCGAAGGCGACCGAGCGGCTACGCAGCAGAGGCAAGCTGCCGGTTCGAGAACGCATCCAACTGCTGCTCGACCCCGACTCGCCGTTCTATGAGATCAGCAGCCTTGCGGCGTACACCTCTGACTACACCGTCGGCGGCGGGTTGGTGATGGGCATCGGCGTCGTGTCGGGTGTCGAGTGCATGATCATGGGCAACGACCCGACCGTGCTCGGCGGTGCGCTCACCTCCTTCGCCGGCAAGAAGATCATGCGGGCCATCGAGATCTGTCGAGACAACCGCCTGCCGTACATCCAGTTTGTCGAGTCGGCTGGCGGCGATCTCCGAGGTGACGACGACCCAGATCGCCAGATGCGAGAGCAGCTCGACCATTTCGGCGAGTCCGGCCGGCTGTTTTACGACGTCACCGAACTCTCCAAGATGGGGATTCCCTCCGTCGCCGTTGTGTTCGGATCCTCCACCGCTGGTGGCGCCTACCAGCCCGGCATGAGCGACTACAACATCTTCATCAAGGAACGCTCCAAGGTGTTCCTCGGCGGGCCACCGCTCGTCCAGATGGCGACCGGTGAGATTTCCGACGACGAGACCCTCGGCGGTGCCCAGATGCATGCCGAGACGTCCGGGCTGGCTGACTACTTGGCCGAAGACGAAGCCGACGCCCTTCGCATCTGTCGCGAAGTCGTGGCCCACCTGAATCATCGCAAGCGGGGCTACGGCCCGAATCCCACCTACGAGCCTCCGGTCTACGACGCAGACGAGCTGCTCGGCCTCATTCCCCGCGACCTGTATGCCTTCGTCGACATTCGGGAGGTGATCGCGCGCATCGTCGACGGGTCCGAGTTCGAAGAGTTCAAGGCCCGCTATGGCACCACGCTGATCTGCGGTTGGTCGACGATCCACGGCTACCCCGTCGGCATCCTGGGCAACAACGGACCCATCTTCTCGGAGAGTTCGAACAAGGCCGCTCAGTTCATCCAGCTGTGCAATCAGCAGGACATCCCGCTTGTCTTCTTGCACAACATCACCGGCTACATGGTGGGCAAGGACTTCGAGCACGGCGGCATCGTCAAGAACGGGTCCCGCATGATCAACGCAGTGTCGAACTCAATGGTGCCGCACATCTCGATCATCATCGGATCGAGCTACGGAGCTGGCAACTACGGCATGTCCGGTCGAGGATTCAACACTCGATTCACCTACCTCTGGCCGACGGCCAAGATCGCCATCATGGGACCAAAGCAGATCGCGGGGGTGATGTCACTCGTCCGGCGAGGCCAAGCGGCCCGCAAGGGCATCGAGTTCGATGAAGAGGCCGACGCCGCCATCACCGCAACCGTCGAGCACTACCACGAGCTGAAGTCGCTGGCGCTCTACGCAACAGGCCGAGTCGCAGACGACGGCATCATCGACCCTCGGGACACGAGAGACATCATCGGCATGTCGCTCTCGGTGTGTCATACCAACGACGTCGAAGGAGCGGAGGGTTTCGGTGTCTTCCGCTAACGCGCAGGTCGAGCGACGAACGATTCGGCGGATACTCGTCGCAAACCGGGGCGAGATCGCCCGCCGAGTGTTCCGCACCGCCAAGGCGATGGGCATCGAGACCGTCGCCGTCTTTTCTGACGGCGACTCCGATGCTCCGTTTGTCGGCGAAGCCGACCGAGCGATCGCACTTGGTGGGCGCACTGCCGCCGAGTCATATCTCGACGGCGAGAAAGTGCTTGCGGCCGCCGAGCGCGTCGACGCCGATGCGATTCACCCGGGTTACGGCTTCTTGTCTGAGAACGCCGAGTTTGCCCAGGCCGTGATCGATGCTGGGCTCGCCTGGGTCGGGCCGCCACCGTCTGCCATTGCGGCGATGGGCGACAAGCTCGTCGCCAAGAAGATGATGACCGACGCTGGCGTACCCACGCTGCCGTCCGTCGAGATCACCGCCACCACCGATGCCGCCGCTGAGGCGTCGAGCATCGGTTATCCCGTCTTGATCAAGGCCGCGGCCGGTGGCGGCGGCAAGGGCATGCGGGTCGTCGAAGCCGAAGGTGATCTCGACGACGCCATCGCCGGAGCACGCCGAGAAGCGGCCAACTCGTTTGGTGACGACACCGTCTTTCTCGAGAAGTACCTGCCCGCGCCGCGCCACATAGAGGTGCAGGTGCTTGGCGACCAGCACGGCAACCTGGTGCACTGCTTCGAGCGCGAATGCTCCATCCAACGTCGGCACCAGAAGATCATCGAGGAAGCACCAAGCTCGGCCCTCGACGACGATGCTCGCCATCGCATCGGGGCCGCTGGTGTCGCCACCGTGGAGGCCATCGGCTACCACTCGGCCGGCACCGTTGAGTTCCTCTTCGACGACTCGAGCGGTGAGTTCTGGTTTCTCGAGGTCAACACTCGCCTCCAGGTCGAGCACCCAGTGACCGAAGAGATCACCGGGCTCGACCTTGTCCGCGAGATGATCCGCGTTGCCGAAGGCCATCCGCTCAGCTTCGACCAAGCCGATCTCAGCATTGACGGCCACGCCATCGAAGTGCGCCTCTACGCCGAGGATCCGGCCAACGACTTCTTGCCCGCCATCGGGACACTCACCGCGTGGCAGCCACCACTTGACCCGGCAGCTCGTGTCGACACCGGGGTCGAGGGTGGCTCGGTCGTCTCGGTCGAATTCGACCCCATGTTGGCCAAGGTGATCGTGCACGCCCCGACAAGGATCGAGGCGGCTCAACGACTTGCGCTGGTACTCGAGCGAATGGTGATTGCCGGCGTTACGACCAACCGAGACTTCCTCGTGGCCACCCTCCGGACCGACGAGTTTCTCAACGGCGAAACCCGCACCGACTTCATCGCAAAGGTCGCTCCGCCAGCTCGCTTCGAGCCCTCACCCGGTGAGCTCTCAGAGGCGCTCGTCGCCGCGATTCTCGAACTCCAGTCCAGCAATCGAGCGACAGCCCGCCAGCTCACCTTCATGCCGTCCGGCTACCGCAACTCCACCATGCCTCCTCAGGAGGTGACCTTCGAGATCGGCGATCAGTCACATCTCGTGGCATACCGACCAGCTGGTGGCGGATTCGACGTCTGGGTCGATGGGAACGAAGCCATCCGGGCCACTCTGGTCAGCCGGAACGACGACACCATCGTGGCCGACATCGACGGCCTCCGATCGTCGTTCTCCGTCGTTCGATCTGGTTTGACCTGGCATGTGCAGGGGCCAGCAGGCGCCATCGAGTTCACCCAGCAACCGCGCTTCCCCGAAGTGGGAAGTGAGGGTGTGGCCGGCGGTCAGACCGCCCCGATGCCGGGCGCCATCCAGGTCGTTGCTGTTGAGGTTGGAGAAACCGTCACCGAGGGCCAGACCCTGGTGGTGATGGAGGCCATGAAGATGGAACACACCATCGCAGCGCCGAGTGCCTCAGTTGTGACTGAGGTGCGCTGCGCTGTAGGTGACCAGGTCGAAAATGGCCAGGTTCTCGTTGTGCTTGAGATGGCGACTGACGACTAGGTTCGCGCCATGGCAGGACGACTCGACGGTAAGCGTGTGTTGATCACGGGGGCGGCTCGAGGACAGGGCGCCGAAGAAGCCCGGCTCTTCAGCGCCGAGGGCGCCGACCTGATCTTGAC
>CALJSB010000117.1 GCA_937976305.1 uncultured Acidimicrobiales bacterium | reverse complement strand
TCCTCTGCTGGAGGTTCTTCGGCCGCTGGAGCTTCCTCTGCTGCCGGTTCCTCTGCTGGAGGTTCTTCGGCCGCTGGAGCTTCCTCTGCTGCCGGTTCCTCTGCTGGAGGTTCTTCGGCCGGCGTCGGGGTGGCCTCGGTTGCAGTGTCAACGGCCGGCGTCTCGACCGCTGCGTCTGTTTCGGTCACTGATTCGTCCGCTGCCTCGTTCGCCGCATCACTGTCGGCGTCGTCTGTCTTCTTCTCTGCTCCGGGACGAGGACGATCCTGCTTTGGCTTGTCGTCCTTCTTTGGGCGTGGCTTGCGCCGAGGACGACGCTTGCGGGCCGCTGCTGCTTCAGACGGATCGATACCGAAGTGGCTCGCAATGTGAGGCACCCGGTCGGCCACTCGGCGCACGGCCTCGAGCAGCTCTTCGGTTGGTTCTTTCGGATAGCCGCTCGGAACCACCGTGGAACGGATTGGTGAGAACGCAATGGAGTCGATCACCGTCGCCCAGCGTTCCTGGGTCGTGTCAGCGCTCAGACCACTGTTTGCTGCGTCGACGAGGTCGGCAGACAGCTCGGGCGGGAGTGCTTCGCCGGCCTTCACCGGACGGGAGCTCAGGCGGAGCGCCCGGACAGACCGGCCAACCTTGAGGGCGACTCGCATGTCGTCGAGCCACTGTGCGTGGTCTGCTTCGATGCGGACGTTGAGCCCCTCTTTGAGCTGTTCGGCCAGCGCTCGGGTCTCGTTGTCACGAGCTGATGCGTCAGCAGCGCTGACGACCGAGCGAAGATCGCGAAGATCGAGTTGATCGAGGTCGGCGATGGCGGCGTCGGCACGATCGTGCCACTCTGCTGTTCGCAATTTGCCGACGAGCGGCTCAGCGATGGCCAGGATGGGGGCGACTGGAACCTCTGGCTTGCCTTCGGTCTTGGCCTCAGCGTTTTGCTTTTCGATGGCTGACCGGACCGCAGGAATACCGCCCTGCAGGACCTGATCAGCAATGGGGCGGTGCTCATCGGGAATCTCGGCGAGAACGGCATCGCGGTGCACACGCTTGGGCCGGAGGCGTTTGGGTTTTGGCCGCTCTGGAACCGGATCGGGACGGGGACGGCGCTCGCTGCGCTCGCGTCGTGGCTTGCGATCGCGGCCTTCGCCGCCCTTGCGGTCACCTTCGCGACGCTTTCCGCCCTTGCGGTCTCCTCGGTCGCCGCGACCGCCCTTGCGATCTCGATCGCCTCGGCCCTTCTTGGCTCGAACCTCGGTGACGAGCTCGTCGTCGCGCAAGGGGCGCGAGACCATCTCAAGCAGGTCGGTGCGCTCCTTCTTTTTCTTTGGAGCGAACAGCTCGATGATCTCGATGCCGTCGAGCAAAAACTCAGCTTCGGCCCGGCAGACGTCGCCAACAGCGGCGCCGTTGTACAAGAGCGTCGCAGGAAACTCGCCCTTCGGCAGCTTGGCCCCCTTGGCCCTCCAGGTCCATGTGCCGTCGTCACGGGCACTCGTCAGTTCAACGTCGATCCTGCGGGACATGCCGTACTCCTGTAGTTCGTGGTGAAGGCGACCGAAAGGTTGCCGGGCCAGCGGCCCTGAAACCAACCTCGGGAAGACATCAGTCTGGCAGCTGTCCGGCCGTTCTGTTAGTTGCCGGGAGGTTCTTCGTCGATCTCGGCGGGTGGCGTGAGCTGCCGGAGGGCTGAATAGGCCTCATTCGAGCGTGCTGCAGCCCGAACTTCACGGGCGCTCGCGTCGACGTAGCGTTGCGTCGTGGCCAACGATTCGTGACCCAGCAGCCGTTGCAGCTCGGTTCCTGTTGCCCCGTTGCGGGCCAGGCTGGTGGCAAAGGTGTGCCGCAGGGCGTGCACGAGGGCGCCCTGCGGAACCCGCGTCCGGATGCCGGCCTCTCGGTAGAGCGACTCGATGATGTATTGCAGCCCGCCCCGCTTCATCGGCTGTCCCGAGTTGGCAACGAACAAGGCGGCATCCTGGGGGATACGTCCGGGGAACCGCCGCTGTCGCGATTCCATATAGCTGTTGATAATCGACTCGACCTCGGGCTCGAGAGGAACCGTGCGTTCCTTGTTGCCCTTGCCTCGAACCCCGATGACCCGGTCGCCCGCTGGTCCGTCGATCGACCGCAGTGTGAGGCCGAGCACTTCAGCGAGGCGCAATCCGCAGGTGAGCAGCACGACGACAAGGGCGAGATCGCGTTCGGGCCATGGGTTGCGGGCTCCCTGACGGCCTCGGGCGGCAACCTCCATCAGTAGCAGGACGCTGTCGTCTCCTGTGATGGCCTTGGGCCTGCTCTTTGGCACTCGAGGCTTCTCGATGGCGGCCATCGGGTTGCCGGGCACGATCCCGTCGGCCACCAAGAACGTGTAGAGCTGGTTCCACGTGGACCACGTGCGTGCAATCGATGCTTCTGATTGATGGGAGATTTCGGCAAATGCTCGGCGCAGCACCCGAATCTGCAGATCTTCGATGCGTATCTCAGCATGGGGCTTGTCGAGCACGAGGGCCAGCGCCGCCATGATGTTCTTGAAGTCGCGCCCGTAGGCCGCGAGCGTGTGCTCAGAGTGTTTCTTGGGCCGGCGCGCCAGAAAGAACTCGCTGATCAGTTCTTCGACGGGCGGGTTCGCACTGATGGCGACCGTCATGTCTCCCAGCGTAGTCGCATCGACACCGAGAGCGCGAGGATCGCTCGTGATTAGGAGGTGCTTGTCTCCAGGCGAGCGGCGCTGACGCTGAGATCGATGACGTCACCGCAGTTGCGGCAGCGTCGGAACTCGGGCGCCCCTGCGATCGGGATCAGGTGCCGGTGGTCGGTGCCTGCTGCGGTCATGCCGCAACAGGGGCACGTGACTCGTTGCCGGGTCATCATGCTTGGGCTGCTGGCGCCGGTGCGGGGGCCGGTGCTGCTGCTCGGGGAGCGGGAGTTGGAGCTGATGCCGCCGGTGCTTGCGTTGGCGCTTGCTCCGCAGGACTCTCGTCCGCACTCTTGGGCTGGCCGTCTTCAGTGAGGAAGTACACGCTCGCAACCCGGTCGATCATCGCTCGATCGAGGACCTTGGGAGTGCCCTCGTAGAGCGCGATGCCCTTCATCATCTCGCAGAAGTCAACGGCCACGTACGGCCGGAGCTCGCCGATGTTGGCGACCGCCACGCCACGTAGGTAGGCAGCACCCTCGGCGGAGACTTCGATGCCGAAGGCTTGCGCCACCCGCACCAAAATCCAGTTGAAAGCGTTCTCTTCGATGGCGCCGACGTACACCTTGTTCTTCAGGCGTCTCAGGAAGGCGTCGTCACCGAGGTCACGAGGGTCGAGGTTGGTCGATGCCACGAGTTTGAGCTCGAACGGCACAGTGAACTTGGCGCCACTCGAGAGCTTGAGAAAGTCGATGCTGCGAGACAGCGGCACGATCCAGCGGTTGAGAAGCTCCTCGGGGGTCATGCTCTGGCGGCCAAAGTCGTCGACCACGAGAATGCCGTTGTTGGCCTGCATCTGGATCGGCGCAACGTAGGTGCCGGAGTTCGAGTCGTAGTCGAGCTCGAGCATCGACATGGTCATTTCACCACCGACGATGATGAGTGGGCGATCGCACAGAATCCAACGTGGGTCCAGCGATGTCGGCTGATCCTCGACCGGTGTGTGGACCGACGGGTCGAACACCGTGATGATCTGTCCATCGACCTCGACGGCAACTGGCACCAGGATCTTGTCCTGGTAGATACGAATCATGCGCTCAGCAAGGCTGGTCTTGCCCGTGCCGGGCGGGCCATAGAGGAAAATGGCGCCGTCGTTCATGAACGCCGGCCCGAGCTGATCGAGCATCTCGTCGGCAACGACGAGATCGCCGAACGCCGTTCGGATGTTCTCGCGGTTCACACTCAACTCGGCCTTTTGGGTCCAGACGTTTTGGGTGTAGTCAGCGAGCGTCACGGGGAGCGTCGATGAGTAGGAACACGCCGCCATCCGTTCGTTGGCAACTCGGGCCCCAGCCTCCGTGAGCCCGATGCGGTAGTCGCGACCCTCCATGCCGTGGTACTCGAGGGCCTGGCGGTCACGAAGCTCTTCGACGATGGTCTGAACGATCGAAACTCGTACGCCGATGGTCTGCGCCACGGTCGTCACGGTGGTGATTCGCTCGATGACCAGGCGGCGCATGACGAGGTCTTCGACCATCGATCGTGGGACGCCGACCTCCTCAATGCGGGTGGGAGGGCGCGGCCAGTGCGGGCTCGCCTCATCGAACTGATCGGTCATGAGTTTCCATCGGCAGTTGACGGTGAATGTGAACGAAAATTTCGAGGAACCCAGACAAAGGGGACACTGCTTGATTCGAGGCTGGGTCGTCCGATGGAGGAGGCATGGCGAAAGAGAAACTTCAGAGCGACCCCGCCGCATCCACAGACGTCGCAGACGAGTCAGTTGGGGATCCGGTCTCGACCGGCATGCTCCACCTTGAGTCGATCGAAGGAAGCATCGACCGCCGAAGTCTCGACTACGAGATCGAACTCACCCGCACCGACGGTGTCTTGGTGCTGGGCGATGTCCGTCGTTGCGCCGAGAAAGCGACGGCATCGGATGAGCACGAGATTGCTCACCGAATTTGGACCGTGCTGGCCGAGGCTGCCCTGCGAGTCGACAATGAACCACTCCTCACCCGAGCCTTGGCGATGGCTGACGGAGCGTTGGTGCAGGCTCGAGACAACAGCGACCTTGCGAAGTCAATCGACACTTCGCGAGTGAACGACCCTGGCCCGGGCCAGCGACCCACGAGCTCGAGCCGAGGCGTTTCCTACGACTATGACCGCCTTGCTGCGGACCGTGCTGCTGGATTCTCACAGGCTGAGACAGCACGCCGCCATGATTGTTCACCAGGCACCGTGGCGCGCGCCGTCCGCTACGTCGCCATTCGAGATGCGCTACTCGACGAGTCGCCCTCAGTGCTCGATGACATTCGTCAAGGCCTCCCCGTCGCCGAACTGGCGGCCAAATACAAGACCGAACCAAAGGTGATGCGCTGGGTCGTCAGCGACTTTTGGGACCGTCGAGCCTCAGGTCGAAGCTAGGCCACCGCTGCCGCCCTGGTTAAGGCGGAGCCGAACGAAACTCAGCACAATCAGGATTCCGGCACAGGCCGTCCCGATCATCGACAAGATGTGGAATCCGGCCATGTCGAAGACGAACCCGGAAGCCAACGCCCCAGACCCGCTGGCAAGCGATGTTGCGATGTCGGCGGCACCTTGCACGGCAACTCGATCAGATGTGGCAACGGACTCGGTGAGAAGCGCTGATCCGGCAACCATGGCAAAACTCCAGCCGAGACCCAAGAGAAAGAGGCCGGGGAACATGAGCACCCGTGGCGCTTCACCAGCCAAAGCCGTCACGACGGTGGAGATGGTGAGGATGGCCGCTCCGCTGAGGATCGTTGGGATTCGCCCGATGGCGTCAGAGACGTAACCGCCGACCGGGGCAAAGAGGAACATGCCGGCCGTATGCGCCGAGATCACCAAACCGATCCAACCTGTCGAGTGTCCGTGCGCATCCATGTGCAGCGGAGTCATCGCCATCACCATGACCATCACTGCTTGGGAAATCACAAGCGCAAGAGCCGCAAGTCGAGCCAGGGGATTGGCCCACACCACCGAGGCCGCGGCCGACATCGACATGTTGGCCGCTGGTTTGTCGGCCGGTTGCTGATTGTTCAGTCCGCCGATCACGACCAGTGGGTCGGGTCGAAGAAACAGCCAGATGGTGATGCCGGCAAAGGCAAAGAGTCCGGCGGACCCGATGACGGGTCCGGTCAACTCGTCGAGACCTGCCGACTCGGCGATGCGGCCCAACCACCCTGTTGCCATTGGCCCAAACACCGCACCGAACGCTGATGCGAAGACAACGGTGCTGATGGCTTTCGCCCGCGTTGCCTCGGTGGCAAGGTCGGCCGCCGCATAACGAGAGAGGTTGGTTGCTCCCTGACCAACGCCAAAGAGCAGGAGACCGGTCAGAAAGACAAAGATGTTGCCCAACTCGATGCCAAGCGCACCGATGAGTGCTCCGCCGGTAGCCACCGCATAGCCCGAGCGAAGGCCGGGGTTGCGGCCTGATCGCAACATCAACGAACTGAGCCAGCCGGACGCTACGGCGGTGCCCACGGTGATGGCGACCGTCGACAGCCCGGCGAGGCGATCGCTCGAGAGCATGTCCCTGATGGCCAGACCGGCGACCGTGAAGGTGAGCGTCATCGCCGCCCGGGCCGGGATCGACGACCCAAAGAGCACGCCGATGGTTCGGCGCTGGAGATCTGAGTGATCAGCCACGGGGGAGTGGTCAGTCGACGTCACCCCAGAAGTCTGGCCTAAATTGCCGGACGTGCCCCCTTTGTTGTGGAATCTGGATCTTGGATGTCGCCCTCGAGCGTCACATCCTCATCCCAATTGAGATCGTCCATCTCGTCTGGTCCGGTGGAGCCGCCGTCGCCAGGCGAGACGCTTGCGGTGTCGACCTCGGCAAGTGGATCTTGTTCTGGCCGCTTCGGATTTGCGATCTCGCGCAGCCGCTCGAGCCGCTTGCGATCGAATGGGTCGTCGGCCGTTCGGTTTGTTGCCCTGTCGCCGTCCGCCGGGTCAGGAGTGTGTTCGGTCACCGCAGATGTCCCTCCGGGTTGCCGTTGTCTCCAATCATCATGAACGACCAGGGGAGCGACGTCGAGCGCCAAGTGCCCCTATTGATCCCCTATTGTGGCGCTCGTGCCAGAACTCGGATCGATCGCAGGTAGCGGCTGGGCCGCCGGCCTCAACCTCTGGGCAGTGGGCCTGGTGATTGGCATTGCGGGTCGGCTCGACATGTATGACGCCCCCGCCGTGCTCGAGCGCACCGAGGTGCTCGCCGTTCTCGCTGTGCTGTATGTCGTTGAGTTCGTGGTCGACAAGGTGCCGTTGCTCGATAGTGCATGGGACACGATCAGCACGATCATCCGGCCGGTTGGCGCTGCGCTTCTGGGCATTGCCATCGCCGGCGAAAGTGACGTGTCGTCAATAACGGGCGGACTGACGGCTGGGGGACTGGCTCTGTCGAGCCACGCCGCCAAGGCAACGACCCGTGCCGCCATCAACATGTCGCCCGAGCCACTCTCGAACATCGTTGCCAGTGTCCTCGAAGACGTTGGGGCCATCGGGTTTGTTGCCTTCGCCCTTGCCTACCCGAGAGTGGCGCTCGGCATCGCCATCATTCTTGGTCTCTTGGCCGCCACTCTGGCATTCATCCTCTGGCGGTTCGTGCGGCGAGTACGGGCCAAGCTGCGAGAACGCAAGGAACGACGGGCACAACCAGCCGTGTGATCCGGTCGACCGGCCGGTCAGAGGTGGCGGGTTGCGCCGAGACCGGCACGTCGGCCGAAAACTGCGCCTGAGGTCAGCCCAGAGCCGCCTGGGTATCCGTTGAAGAACACGCCACCGACGAGTTCGCCACAGGCGTGGAGCCCGACGATGGGGGAGCCGTCAGCTCGAAGGACCTCGCCGTGTTGGTTGACGTGGAGCCCGCCGTAGGTGAAGGTGATGCCCCCGGTGACGGGGTAGGCCCGGTACGGCGGGGTATCGAGACGTTGGGCCCAGTTGGTCTTGTCGATGTCGAGCCTGATGGTTCGCTTGCCATCCTTGATGGTGGGATCGAAGTCGACCGAACGTTCGGCCTCGGCCTCATCGATTGCTGCGTTGAACGCATCGACGGTCGCCCGCGTGGCGGCGGTGTCGAGCCCATCGAGTTGGAGGAGCAGATCGCCCAGATCGTCAGCCTCGGTATAGGTGGCGTCGTGAAATCGATATTCGCTGTAGAGCAGATCAAAGACCTTGGCATCGAAGAGTTGCCAGGCGACGTGGCCCGGTTGTTCCAGAACGGCTCGGCCGAACTGGGCGTAGGTGTAGTTGCGGAAGTTCTGACCCTCATCGACAAACCGCTGCCCGTCGCGATTCACCATGAGCCCGAGGAAGTAGGAGATCTTTCGGTAGTGCTTGCGCTCGATGTGGTCGAGTTCGAGATTCCCGTAGTTGGGCATGTCTCGGTCCATCGGGGTGGCGTGGCATCCCGAGAAGAGCCCAAACATCTCTGCGCCGAGCTTCTGG